>CAZXJP010000003.1:75137-98942 GCA_964641025.1 uncultured Candidatus Saccharibacteria bacterium | reverse complement strand
AAGTATAGTCTTCGCGCTGTGCGACCAGATCGTCGATTCGATCAATTGTACGTTTGGATACGCCCAGATCACATAAACGAGCGTAGGTTCCCTCCTCGATATTCATGGAGCGATTGTACAGCACGATAATGTTTGGCAAAAGTTCTAGTGTTTATATTCCACCTAGAAAAGCAAAACGCCACCCGGTAACCGAGCAGCGCTTGCTGTTTGTGGTCACAGGGTGGCGGATTTCGGTACGGAAGGGGCTGCGTTGATGGCCGCGTTTGTCAACTGTTGGTTGAGATTCTCGGCATTGTTGTTTGCGAGACGCGCGGCCATACGAACGATGCGATCGTGATTGTTCACGTAATCGTCGTTGACTTTCTGGGCATGAGCGAGAGATCCGTACAGTACTGGAACACGATCGTCCAGCCATGACTGAGTCGTCTTTTTGCGAGCTTCATTGACCTCCACTCGCAAACGTGCTCGAACCTCGGCCGTCGCATGAAGCTCGTTCCGTAGGATTGCCTCGTAGTCCAGGCCCTTGTCGCTTCCTCGTTCAATTTCGTGACGCACTCTGCTCCACGACAGGCCGGGCCCCGTGCATTCCATGATCTTGCCGAGATAGTAATCGACATGCGGGTCGATTACCTCGGTTTCCGCTGGCAGTTGCAGATCGTGCATGTACTGTTCGCGATCTGCTTCGTTGCGCTTGTCGGCAGATTGACGAAAACGCCACCAGCCTCGGATCAGAAATCCGATACAAGCCACACCGAGAAGCGCAGACTGAATCGGAGCCCACATAAAGGCGGCCATGCCACCTAGCGCAAGCCCGCCAAGGTACAACAAGGTCGCAATCGTGAGTAGCGAATTGGCGTCATGTCGCTTCCTGGACGCGTCCAGATAGGAGTACGGGTTGAGAGCCTTCTCCCACTGGTCCGGTTGCATGTACCAGCCGTCTAGCACGAAGACGAAACGACCGTGTATGTTTAGTTCCTTTAGCACGGATCATCCTTCCGTTGTCGAAGATCTCCCTACCCACTTTTTGGGGCAGAGTTCTATGCAAATAATAGAATAAAATTGATAAAAAGTCAATGTTAGTAAAGAGAAAGACCCTGCGATGGCCACAGGGTTTTTCTCTGTTGGTTATCGCAGGGTCTGCGGATCAGCCGGTGATTTCGATGCTCACGAATTCGAGTGATGCGACCCGTTGGCTGTGTTGGGGACTGTAGCTCACGCTGGTTTTGCCGATGTAGTGGACTTCATCGTCCTCTTTCAACTGGCCACAGACGGCTTCCTCGGGCGGGCAGTCAAAGCCAGTCTTTGTGAAGTAGCCGCCCTTGCCCGAGATAACCACCATGTAGACGTCTTCTTCGGGGACGTCCCAGGTCCACTCTACGACGCCGTCCAACGACATTAGCCTACCGTCGCCGACCTTGTCAGCGACGCACTCGTGGAACTTTTCGGCAAGTTCGTCTTCGCACGCTCTTGCCTCGTTCGCGAACAGGTGCCGGTCATGGTTCATGCTCCGGACCGGCTCGTTCAGAATCGCTGGCGGGTCCTCGAGCAGTTGTTCGCTCGAACCCGGCAGGATTTCTTCGCCACAGGCGGTCATCAGCAAGGATCCGGCGACAGCGACGACACCGGTCGCGAGATTTCGCATCTTGATCACGTTGTTAATCCAATCTGTACTGTCCTCGAATAAGGGGTCGAAGATACTGGATATATTATAACATAATAACTATGAAATTACAATGCTGACAGGACAATGATCACTTCCCATTTGATCGGCGTGGATATGGGCTGATTTGATACGAGATTTTAGGGATTGCGATGCCACGACATAGTCGATGCGCCATCCAACGTTACGGGCGCGGGCGTTTGCCCAGGCGGTCCACCAAGTGTAGTTCTCGCCATCAGTGTTGAACATACGAAATGTGTCGAGGAACTTGGCTTCGACTATCGCGTCAAAACCGGCTCGCTCTTCGTCGGTAAAGCCGTGTGATTTGTGATTGTCGTCGGGTCGAGCCAAATCGATCTCCTGGTGCGCGACGTTGAGGTCCCCGCAAAAAATCACGGGTTTACTCTGCTCTAGCCTCTTCATGTATTCCAAAAAAGCACGGTCCCACTGTTGAGTACGCAGATCGAGGCGTTCTAGTTTGCCTTTGCTGTTTGGCGTGTACACGCTGACTACCCAAAAATCTTCGAATTCGGCGGCTAGCACTCTACCTTCGGCGTTGGTGTCACCAAATTTATCGGAAAGCTGGTATTTACTGGCAATGTCTGCCGGAATGTTGTTCGCGGTGGTGATGGCGGGCGTTTTGCTGAATATGGCCGTACCGCTGTATCCGGCTTTGTCGGCGTCGCACCAATATTCGGTATAATCTGCCAGGTCAATTTCGGCCTGACCTTTTTTGGCCTTGGTTTCCTGGATACAGAATATATCCGGCTGATGTTTATTAATGAATTCCGTCAGCGCGCCTTTTTTGATGACGGCGCGAATTCCATTGACGTTCCAAGAGTAGATTTTCATGATTTATAGTCCTTTGCTTCGCGTTCTAGGTCGCGTTTTTTGATAGTTTCGCGTTTGTCTATGCGCTTTTTACCCTTACCCAGGGCGATTACTAACTTGATGTGTTGACCGGTTGTCAAAAGCTTGGTCGGTACTATCGACATGCCCTCGTGACGCTTGGCATATAGCTCGTCGATCTGTTTTCGATGCGCCAGTAGTTTGCGAGGTTGCGTGTCAATGGTGCGGGAATTCGCCTGACCTTTTTCATTGAGCTTGAGGCTAAAACTAGCGTTGTTGAGCCATAGTTCATTGTCGCGAATCGTCACGAACGAGCCTTTTAGGTGAACGTGTCCATCGCGGGCGGCACGAACTTCTGGTCCGGTTAGGGACATTCCCACTACTAGATCGTCCTCCAACGCGTAATCGAACCGTGCGCGACGGTTGAGGATTGCGGATGGTTTTTTGACTGATTTCTTGCCTGCCATTCCCATTAATTGTAACAGGGATTATTCTCTGGTATAGTCTGTTGAGATGAATCGCCCGCAATTATTCACATTCGATGGACAGGCGCGTAGCGGAAAAGGCACTATAGTGCATGCGGTCAAACGTTCACTGCAGGCACGAAATATAAAGACAATGTTGATTGACGCGGGACAGGTGTTCCGCGTTTTGGTTGTATCGGCGCACGAACATAGCGTGGACGTAGACTCTCCAGAATCTATCGATCGGTTTTTGTCCGACGAAAAGATGTTGCACGAGACAACCGATCTGGTAAAAAAGGTCTATCATATGGATCATGCCAACAGGGACGCATTGTTATATACGAATGAAGTCGGAGCGAATAGTGCCAAGTTTGGGGCGCGTCCCCTGGCTCAGGATTTCAAGGATAACCTGGTACGTAAGTGGTTGCATGATGCATCTGACGAGGGATATCGAGTAGTGCTGATGGACGGACGGGCACTAGAAGAAGTTGGCGCGCAATTGGAGTCCGAGGGACTTTGCGACTTTCGTGCGGGATTTTATTTCGTTAGCGATCCGTGGATTGGCGCGCGACGTACGCTGGGATATTATGACGTACCGTATGACAAGCTGACCGATGAACAACGCGGTGAAGTAGATGATTTCGCGAATCAAATAATCGAGAGGAACAGGGCTGATAGCGAGCGAGAGAGACAGCCAATAGTGCCGCCAGTTGGCGCAACTACATATAAACTTCCCGACTTTGACATGGAAATTACGGGCAATGAACGGCAGATGGCTATTATTGATACATCGGCCGACATAACCATCCAGCAAATGACGGCGCCAATCGTGGCTATGTTTGATAAAATATCTGACCTGTAGCATAATCGTCACGAATGAACGGGGCGGTAGAAAAACATCGTTTTCCTAGAACTCATGATAGTTTGGGTGGTCCTGGAGTGACTGTTTTTTTGGCCGGCATGCAAAGTCATGGAGCCGATCAAGCCTCGACAATACAGCGGTATTTACCGGGTGATGTGCGGACGTATAATGCTATTGGCAAAAAGTTCTATCCTGACCGCATAACGGATGTCGTAATAAGCGACGTTCAGCCGTATATTGATGATGAACAACCGGTACGATTCGTAGGTGCCAGTATGGGTGGTATGTTGGCACCGTTCGTGATGAGCGAACTATTGGATAGAAATGACGGCATGGATGCCGAGCAACTGCAGGCTTTGATAGTCGATTCGCCTGCTGGTCGTGATACGTTAGTGAACAGGCGCTCCCACCTATTAGGTAACCATGCGGTCGCGACTATATTAGAACATGCTCCAGAGATTATAAAAGCTCCGATATTCATTCCCAAAAAAGGCGACGTTACTATACCGCGTGATTTGCTAACCAGTCATGAAAATTATGAGTATCAGTTTCGTCGGTCGGCGCGCCAGAGGTTATCTGGTTTTGCCTTGTCGCTGTGGGCGGACGAAATCAATTGGATGAATGACATAGTAAAGGATGGTTCTCTGTCACGAGCCTGCCAGGCATTAGCTGGCGTGAGTATGAGGTATCTGATGTGCACTAGTAAGAACAACGCTGTTTTACAGCCCAAGGCCGCCAACAGGTGGCTAGAATGGAATCCTGGCATGATGGTCGATTATGTCCCTGCTAGGCACTGTGCTTTTCATCAGGATAATCCCCAATTCGCGCAATACTTCAAAAGTGGTGTATTCCACTAGTCACTACTGTTAATATTGCAAAATACTGTAAAATCTGTTATAATAACCAACAACGGTATCCCTACAATATTAGGAGGTGGTCCCGATGAACGTCGGGCTCATAGTCAAAGGGGTGTTCAACCCCGCCGTGTTCCTTTCCGTTTCTCGTGCTGTCGCCGCGCTGGCGCTGCTCTATCTGGTCCCGAACGAGATGTGGTACTGGGCGCTGGGCGTATTCGTCTACGCCATTTCCACTGATATCTTTGACGGCAAGGTCGCCAAGGAATTCCCGCATCCGTGGAATGGCAAGCTGATGAACGACATCCCGTCGGGCATCCTGTCGTGGACGGCGCCTGGTTCCTTGGTGCTGTGGCTGTATCTCGCCCATCCGGACGCGGACTCCCCCTGGGATTCCGGCTGGTTCTGGCGGTGGGTCGGCCTCGGCGTGTTCTTTGTGTTCGGCACCTTGGTGTTGAACGGCTGGAAGAGCGCCAAGCGCCTGCAGGGCAAGACCGGTCCCGCTCGTCAGAAGGCGCTCGACGACATGGTTCGTGCCGAGGTGGCGCAGGGTTGGTTCTATGGCCTGCTGATGTTGGCCGTCGCTTTGCAACTGTGGCACCTTGTGCTCGTCGAGCGTTTCGGTGCGGACCTCGTCGGTAGCGAATACTACTACTTCAGCATGGTTGTAGGTGTTTACGTGGCGTTTTTTGCGAGCTGCTTCGCCACGCATCGCTGGACCGATCGGCCGGAGACACGTGAGCGCTGGGCGGTTGATCGCGCTGATGATTCGGCGCGGGCCGAGTTCGTCGACAACGAGATGTGATCGGAAAGCAACAATAGGGTGTCTGGAATCGTGTGCAACACGCTCCAGGCACCCTGCTTTCGTTTTAGACGAGCTTTTTGGCCGCTGTCAGCAGGACTTTGGCGGAGTGGTCCCAGCTGAATTTTTTGGTATGTTCTCTACCTTTTTTGATAATCTCTTCGCGCGCCTCGCGGCTATCTAGTTGCGCGATTTTGGATGCGAAATCCTGCGGGCTTTCGGGATCGGCGTATAGCGCCCCCGGACCCGCGACTTCATGAAATATTTCCATGTCAGTGACTACGGCAGGCACCTTCAGATCGATTGCCTCTATTAGCGGCAGGCCAAATCCTTCGGCCTTTGACGCGCTGACCATGATGGCTTCGTCGGCTAGCAGGCGCGCGTAATCCTCGTCACTAATGCCATTATGAAATACGACCTTGCCGTTTTCGGGTATCAATTTTTCTAATTCGCGTCGTCGTTTGTCGGATATTCGTGATAGCAAATGCAGGGTGCGTCCGTGGAGATACGCGAGTGATTGAATCAAACATTCAGCGTTTTTGTAGGGTATGAACGCGCCCATGTACACGAGATTTTTGGGAGGGTTGTCGCCCTGTATCACTGGTTTGTCTAGATGGACAGACAAATCTCTAGAGGCGTTTGGCACGACGACGATTGGTTTTTTCGTTAACTTTGCGTCCAGTATTTCGCGCTTACTGGTTTCGCTGACGGTTGCCACTAGGTCGGCGCCAGTTAGTGTAATTCGTTGCGGAACGTAGGTCATGTGATACAGGCGCCAGGCAATGCGCACGGCTGGGTTGTATTGTGGTGGTGGCGTGCGATGTTTGTAGTATGTGGTGTCTTGTAGGTTGAGGACTAGCTTGAAACGACGACCTACCGAACCTATGGTCTGCAGTGGTGACATGACGATATCTGGATTATGTTTGTTGAGCCAAAGTGCGGATAATGGTTCGCGCCATGACGTAACAGGATGTAATAGCACGTGTTTTGAATCTGGCGGTAGATAATCTAACTGACGCTTGTCAGAGATGATGAACGTTATTTCCTCTTGCCTTGCCAGCGCGTTTGCTAGTTCTGTCGTATATCGACTGATACCATCATGAAAATCAACCCGAATGTATCTGGCGTCAAAAAAAATACGCACTTACTTCTCCTTGGATTTTTTGGCGTGTTTCTTTAACTCTTCTCGTAGGCTGTCAGCGCGGATGTCGCGCCATCGCAAAATTAGGGCGACTAAAACACCTGTCGCGATAACGAGGAGGGCTCCTAGGAGGGTGTTTAGTCCACCAGTGCCTAGTTCGGGCCAAAATAGATTAAAGCCAAGTACATGAAACATATTCATGGCATCTGCGTCGCCATGTATAACACTATAAAAAAAGCTGAGCATCAAATGTGTCAGCGCGAATAAAATAATCGTGTAAGGTATTGCTTTTAGAAATGGATGGTAACTACCCATGGCAATAATTTTAGCATATGCCGCATGGTATAATGGCCTAAATGCGTATTCTCATTGCGAACGACCAGCATTGGCCGATGAAGAGCGGTGTCGCTACGGCGGCGCGAACGATGGCGCAAGGTTTGGCTGCGAATGGTCATACCGTCATGGTTGTTGCCCCGTCACAGACTGGACGTGGTTATAAGGAAGTTGATGAAAATTACGAAATAACACGTATACGTTCTTTTGGTCTAACCTTTCGAAAAAACTTTCGTGTTTCGGTGACGTATGATCGTGAAATGCGACGAATACTAAACGAGTTCAAGCCGGACGTAGTACATGTCCACACGCAGTTTACGGTTGGTTTAGGGATATTACGAGCGGCCGTTCACCAAGGAATACCGGTTGTCGCTACGAATCACGTTATGCCCGACAATATGATAAAGAATATCAAGATTTTAGCTCCTGTTTCTAGGCCGTTTAGTTATATTCTGACCGAATACGGAGCTTTGCTTTATAGGGGCGCGAAGCGTATCGTCATGCCAACCAAATCGGCCATAGAATTGTTCAATACCGATCGAATAGAGGCGCCAGCTTTGGCGATTAGTAATGGAATCAATCTAGATCGTTTCAAGCCAGGCAAGCCAAAATCCGAGCTGTTCACGAAGTTTAAAATTCCTAGAGACAAGACCCTCATCACCTACATAGGTCGCGTAGACGAAGAGAAGCATATACACATAATGGTTCAGGCGCTCGAATTGCTACGATGGTCCGGCAAGGATTTCCATGCCGTCATAGTCGGCGACGGTAATGCTCGCGAAAGGCTGGACGAACTGATTACTACCTTGCAACTTGAGGATCATGTCACCTTCACGGGGTTGGTTTCGGATGATGATTTAGTACAACTACACCGTATCGGTGATATATACGTTATGCCTTCGCCTACCGAGTTGCAGTGCCTGGCGATGTTAGAGGCAATGGCGAGCGGTAAACCGGTTGTTGCCGTAGATGCCGGTGCCCTAGGCGAACTGTGTATCACTGGCAAAAATGGTCATTTGGTTGCAGTTGATGACGTAGAGGCTATGGCCAAGGCTTTGGTTGACCTATTGGATCATCCTAAAAAGAGGGCTACATATGCAAAAAATAGCGTCAAGCTCGCTAAAAAGCATGACGTGAAGGTAGTAATTCCTGAATTTGAAAAGCTTTACGAGCGAGTTATCGAAGAAAATCAACAATCGCAGAAGCTAGATCAGTAGGCTTTTCATAATGAGCTAGGTGTCCAACTTTTGGTATGGTGATGAGCTTTGCGTTTATGATGTCGGCAGTCTTTTTTTGGTGTTTTAGCGGGGTGACGGCGTCGCTATCGCCGTTTACTATTAGCACGTCAAAGTTACTCAGGGCTGATTTGTAATGACTGATGCCGGTACGGTTGATTTGTCTGTTTAATTGTTTGTACCAGCCTATGTGACTAATGTAGTTCAGGTTATCGTAGTGATGTTGGTGGATTGCCTCTCGAATCGCGCCGTCTCGCGCCGTCATAATCAGATTTGTACTAAATTTCGTTATACGTTTGCTACTGGCTAGATGTTTTCCGACGAGCGGCAGGCGGTGGCTGGCTGAATAGTATAGTCCGCTAGCTAGAGCTCCGATTTTTCGGGAGTCAATCCAATTGATGGGCGTTGGTACGGGGCTGGCAAGGACTATCTTTTTGGCGAACAGTTCGGGGTGTTGGCGAACCGCTTCGGCGACGACTAACGATCCCATAGAGTGACCAACTAAATATGGTTTTTCAAGACCAAGCTCTTGTATGAATTGAGCGAGTAATTTTCCTAGTTCTGCCAATGTTAATTTGTGGTGTGGCAGTGGGCTGACGCCAAAACCTGGTAGATCCGGAATAATTAGTCGAAAATCGGATAGTAGCGGAATGAGGTATTGAAAGCCTTCGTGAGAACCGGTAAATCCGTGTACGAGGACTAATGTTTGTTTGCGCGAATCATTATGGGTCCAATAAACGATCTTGTCGCCTGACGTTAGCTCAATAGTATGTTTGGCCATATTGACCAGTATAGTCTATGATTTTGGATTCAGGCCAGCGGTCTTCATGGCATCCATTAGTTTTGGACGATCAAACCCTATGACCATAGTACCGGCGACGTCCGTTACGGGCACGCCACTAAAGTTACCATCCATTTTGTCCATTAGCTCTTTTTGAGCGTCAGCGTCTTGCTCGATGTCTTTTTTGACATACGGGATACCCAAGTGTTCTAACCACTGTGCCTCGGTATGGCAAAACGCGCACCAAGTGGTGCTATAAATTATTACTTTTGAATCTGATTTGTCGCTCATAGATACCCTTCTAGTACTGGTTAATGTCTATTTGTTGCTTTTGAATCTCAAGCAGTTACATGATTTAATATGTATTTTCTCGCGCCAAAACGTATCGACGTGATACGTCGCGAAGCGAAAAATATATGTTAAGTGTAAACCTTGGGATTCAATGCGACAACATAGATGCTAAGTAGTACTCACTATACATAGTATATCATTTGCATTGATGGAATACAAAATTACTAATCCCTATTATACAAAAAACACGCACATGGCGTGTCGGTAATAATCAAAACGACAAGCAGACGGTAAAACACCCCGCCTGCTTGTCGTTTTGACATTGACGGGTCAGCCTCCCAGATATACGCGCACTTGAGGCATCATGTAGGCACAACGCGACGCGGCGCTGATCAGCATGCCAGCCCTTGCCTCGTCCCAGGTGGGCGGGTAAGGAATCGTCCAGTGCGGTTCCGAGAGGAAACGAACGCCAGCATCGACTCCCTGTCGAGAAGCGATGCCGCAGGCTTCGTAACCCCTCTGGTATGCCATCAGCTTTGCCTGTACGGGTGACCGTGTCGGAATGTTTGCCCAGGGACCGTACGGGGGCTCACCGCCCACGGTCGGCGCGTACAAATGCGCATGCCAGGGACATTCCGCCAGGATGCTGAGTGCCATGCCGCCACGAATTACCTCGTTGCCGGCAGCTCCACCGAGCTCTCTGGCGTATTGGGTTACCGCGTACTCGTAGTGAATGTTCTTGTTGGCGTACTTGCATGCGATTCCCGGTTTCTGGATTGTCAGAAGCAGGATTTCGCTCGAGTCGACTTGGGCGTTCGCCGTTGGCGCGACTGGTGATAGCGACATCATGGTTAGGGCCATGAATGCCGCAACCATCATCGAAGCGCCGTAGGCAAGTGCCCGTCGCGTCCGACAAAAGATCGTCATCGATCCTTCCCTTCTCTAGAATTTGTTCGGAGACTTATCTGGTGCTTATGTTTCACACGAGATGAGCTATGGTGGCGCGTTCTTGGCTTCGTATCACCACAGCTCATCTCGTACCGTCTGCTTGTTTAGGTACCTCATTATGATGAAGTTGCGTAAATTATAGTACTTAATGTTATTTTTGTCAATTATTGTGTTTGCGTCTAGTTAAATACCAGCCGCCATCGGGCCCCTCGTAAACGAACAACTCTAGCCCGGGATTTTGAAGCATTTGAACCTCGGCAATATCTTCGGCTGATTTTCTCGTAGGATAGCGTTTTTTAGTTTGTTCTTCGCTATTAATCTTTCTGTATGGCGAACGTTTTATTAATTTGTGTTTACGAGTCATGTGCTTATTTTACTCTACGCCGAAGTTAACAATCTATAAACGGACTAATCCATCTCTATAGATTTTACGACCTGTTCGACTATTTCATAATGATTCGCTGCGTGATCTGGGCACCTGAAGTAGCTTATTCGTATATGTTCTTTGTTGCCCATTACGGTGTAGCTATAGGTAGTTGCATAACCATCTACGCCAGTCGTATCTTTGCCTACTGTTTTTTCGATCTCAAGGCCAGCATTAGTTTTGAGTTTTTCACTGTTGGCGCTTTTATACTTGTCGGGAAATGCATAGTCTAAATAGTCTAGAATAAAGGGGTTACTGCAGTTGTCGAGGTGGCCTGGTGCGTTAGGGTCGGCTTTTAGTACTTTTGCTGACGCACCCTCTTTTATGGCTAGGCTTCCTGTTGCATATAGACTTTCTCCGCCTCCGCCACTTTTCATACGCAGTGTCCAGCCGTCGGCGAATTTGATCTTGTACTGTTTACCATCAGGCTGGTAGGTAGTCCAGTCCGCGGTTTTATCTACTTTTTCATCTGCTATATCCGTGCCGGGCTGATTCTCAAGATTTTTTTCTTTTGATTTATCACTCGAATCAGTATTGTTGACCGCGCCGTTTTGTTTCGTGTTCGGGTCGTTATTCGCGAAATACATCCAGCCTACTGCCCCAAGTAGTACCAATACACCTACGGCCAATACTATTTCTAGCATGCTAAATCCTGATTGTTTTTTCATCTCTTTTAACCCCTATGCTAATATTTAAAACTAACTATAAGATAACAAAGAGCTTATGTAAATAAGCGTATATATTGAATTGTTGGAAAAATACGCTCAATCTGTTACAGTGAACTAGTAATGAGTGCTGAAGCGCCCAAAAAGAGCGACGACAAGCCTCAACCGCCGGAACGATCGACGGTTGTTTTATTGTTTGCCACCGCCGCTGACACCACATGGCGTATGTTTGTACCTACGCTCGGTGGCGCCTTAGGCGGATTGTGGATTGACGGTGTTATGAACACCGAACCAATCTTTGCAGTCGGTGGTCTGGCGCTAGGTATTTTGATCACCGCATTTTTGGTTAAACAACAGTATTCAAAGGTAGAAAATGCTAAATAATTTCGCTGCATCATCAGGACTGGAAATACACGTTGCTTCGCAACCTTTGTTCGAGATTGCTGGCTTCGGAATAACCAACTCTCTACTAACTGGCGCGATTAGCCTGGTAATTATGCTAAGCGTTTTTGCTTATTTGGTTCATATGGTAAAAAATCACAAATATAATCGGTTCGTAGGATTGGCGCAGTGGACCTTCGAGGGCATGTTGGGGCAAGTGTATAGCGTTATTCCCGATAAAAAGATCGCTACTCGCATAGCACCGTTGGCTCTGACGATTTTCTTTTTCATGCTTTTTGGCTATTGGATGAGTGTTTTGCCAGGCCTAGACTCGGTATTTTATAAAGACGTGCCAATACTGCGATCTATCACGGCCGATTTGAACTTTACCTTTGCCGTGGCGATAATAGTTCTGTTAACGGTACAGTTCTTTGCCCTGCAGGCGCATGGCCCAATAGGTAATCTAAAGAGGTATTTTCGAAATCCTATCAAAGACCCATTGGGGGCATTTGAAGGACTATTGGAATTTATAGGTGAATTCTCACGCTACGCGGCGCTCAGCGTTCGAATGTTCGGCAACTGTTTCGCTGGAGAGATCCTATTGGTTGTGATAGCAGTCATGACCAGCTATTTCGCCATGGTCGCCTTGCCTTTCTTCCTGGCCTTCGAGCTGTTTATCGGCTTTGTTCAGGCCTATGTATTCTTTGTTTTGACATTGATATTTACCGCGCTGGCAGTCGAGAGCCATGGCTCTCATGATGAGGCCCAGCCAAACATCACAGATCACTCACCCGCTGATAAACCAAAGAAAGTGGCGGCTTGACAGAGTGATGATACAATATTGTTAATAAATTAAAAGGAGTAAAAATAATGGAACAATTAGCATTTGTGCTAGCTTATGCCCTACCAGCCCTGGGCGCAGCAGTGGGTATTGGTGTAATCGGTGGTGGCGCGCTAGGCGCATTTGGCCGAAACCCAGAAAAACTAGGCGAAATCCGAACGCTGATGATCACCGCGATTGTCTTTGCTGACTCTCTGGCTATCATCGGTATCGTCGTCGCATTTATCGCACGGGCTGTAGCAGGATAAGAGGACAGGGATGTTAGGACACCTAACACAATTCGCTGCGTCAGAGGCTACCGAGGCTGGTGGCGACATCTTCAGTTCGTTGGGTATCAATGGACAAATGTTGCTATTCCAGGCAGTGGCTTTCGTAATATTGGTCGTATTGATGGGAAAGTTTGTGTTCCCTATCTTGATGCGTGCTGTCGATGAACGTCAGGAAAAGATAGAGGCAGGACAAAAAGCCGCGCAAGAATCTATAGATAAAGCTGCAAAATCTCAGGAAGAAATATCCGAGATGCTCAAGGAAGCTCGAGCAGAGGCTAAAGATATAGTAGCTACTGCCAAGGACGAAGCTGCCGCTATGGTGGCCGAGGGCGAGACAAGAGCCAAGCAAAAGGCGGAAAAAATCGTAGCGGATGCACACGAACAGCTAGAAAAAGACGTCATCGCGGCGCGTAAAGCATTGCATAACGATACTATTGAACTAGTGGCATTGGCGACTGAAAAAATCGTTGGTAAATCGTACGCCAAAGAAACTGACAAAAAGGTCATTGACGCGGCCCTAAAGGAGAAGGCGTAAATGGCGGGCCAAAAGCTATCAAGGCGAAAGATCGCAGCGCACGTAGCCGATGAGATATTGGCGGGTAAAAACGTGTTTGATCAGCTGGCGGCCTATCTGATAGAAGAAAACCGAGTGCGCGAAGCCGAGCTGATTGTTCGTGATATCGAACAAGCATTGGCTGATCGCGGCGGCTTGGTAGTCGCGGATCTGGATAGCGCTCAACCGTTGGATTCGGATTCCAAAAGCGCCGTCGCCGATTATTTAGTAAAGAAAATCAATGCCGATCGTATAGTATGGCGTGAAAATGTAGACCCTAGCCTGTTGGGTGGCGTGCGAGTATCAGCCGCTGGTCAGGAACTAGACTCTACTCTACGTCGACGATTGAATTTATTGAAAGCAAGCAAGATATAAGGAGTAAAAATGGCAGAATTATTAACAGTAACAGAACTCGGCAAGGATCTTCGCGAAGCGATAAACAAGCTAGAAGTATCTGGTGATTTAGAGTCGGTTGGTATCGTCACGCGAGTCGGCGACGGCGTCGCGTGGGTATATGGCCTACGAAGCGCGGGTGCTAGCGAAGTGCTACTCATCGAAACGAAAAGCGGTACAGTAGAGGCGTTTGCCCTAAACCTGAACGAAGATGAAATCGGAGCCGTACTCCTAGGTTCTGACGAAGAAGTCGTCGCGGGCGCCAAGGTAACGTTAAAAGGTACAATCCTAGACGTGCCAGTGGGCGAAGAAATGCTAGGACGCGTGGTTGACCCACTAGGAAAACCACTAGACGGTGGTCCTGCTATCAAAACAAAACAGCGTGGACTAGTAGAGCGTGAAGCTATCGGCGTATTGGGTCGAAAGCACGTGCACGAACCTATGATGACTGGAATCGTTTCTATCGACGCCATGTTCCCTATCGGCCGAGGCCAGCGAGAGCTGATTATCGGTGATCGTCAGACTGGTAAAACTGCCATTGCCATCGACACTATGATCAACCAAGGTCGCCAAAAGACCGGTGTTATTAATATCTATGTTGCTATCGGACAAAAACTTTCAAAGATTGCTCGCCTCGTCGATCGACTAAAGGCCGAGGGCGTGATGGATCAGACTATCATCGTCGCGACTGGCCCTAGCGACCCAGCTTCTCTACTGTACTTGGCGCCATACGCCGCCACTGCCATGGGTGAATATTTCCGCGACAACAAAAAGCACGCATTGATTATCTATGATGATTTGACCAAGCATGCTGTCGCGTATCGACAGATGTCACTGCTGCTTCGCCGTCCACCAGGACGCGAGGCCTTTCCTGGCGACGTGTTTTATTTGCACTCTCGCCTATTGGAGCGATCTGCAAAACTATCCGACAAACTTGGTGGCGGTTCGTTGACTGCTCTGCCTATCATCGAAACCCAGGCTGGTGACATTTCCGCGTATATCCCGACTAACGTTATTTCCATCACTGACGGTCAGATATTCATGGAAACAGATCTGTTCAACCAAGGTATTCGCCCAGCAATCAGCGCCGGACTTTCGGTGAGCCGTGTTGGTGGCGACGCTCAGACAAAGGCCGTTAAATCCGTTGGCGGTGGTCTAAAACTTGGTTTGTCACAGTTCCGTGAACTAGCGTCGTTCGCGCAGTTTGGTAGTGATCTGGACGAAGAAACCAAACAGCAAATCGAGCGCGGTCAGCGACTGACGGAGCTTTTGAAACAGCACCAGTACAGCCCGATGAGTATTTGGGAGCAAGTTGCTAGTATTCGCGCTGTAACGAGTGGTTCATTTGACAAGGTTCCCGTGGCAAAGATTCAGGAAGCAAAGACTGCTATGCTGACCCGGCTATGGAAAGACCACAAAAAGGAAATGCAAGAACTAAACACTGGCGCAGAAAAGATCGAAGACGAATCAAAAGTCGCTGGACTATTAGACAAAACAGCAGTTGCCGTAGCGAAAGGATTTGAGGAGTAATCTATGACCGAAGGCGCAAACTTCGAAATAAGTGACGACGGCAAAACTGCCTCTGCTTCTTTTGAGCTGGCGGCATACGGTGACTATGAAGAAGAAAAGCAACTTAGCTCGCAACAAATAATTGACTTGAAGGAGTTAATAAAAAATCAACGCGATGTGATGCTAAGTACTATTGCGACTAGAGCTGTTGCACGTATTGCCGTCCGTTTGGCTATAGAATCAGCATTTTGGGATCCTGAAGCCAAAGATGGCGAGGAGATTAGCCTGGAAACGATTGAAGCTATGGATCAAGATGAACCTGTCGAAGGTATGAAGGTTAAGGATTTGATGGAAATCATTGATATGTCTGCGAACATGGCCGCATCGTGGCAGGAAGGATTTGATGATGCGATGAATCTTCCTGGTGATGAGTGGCCGTATGGCATGACACCGCCGGCTACATATGTTGAACCACTGAAGTCCGATGAGCTTATAGAAGAATACACGAGCTTCTATAGCCATAACTACAGTGAGCATACTGAATGGGTTACTGAACAAGTAAGACTGTTCGAGAGCGTGACGGGCATTCGTCTTGACGTGAAAGGATTGGAGGATTGAAAATGGCCGAAAAATCCTGGAGTCATCCACAAAATCCCAACCTAGAGTATCTGGGTCGTGAGGCTGCTATTCGTCAGATGGTTGATAAAAGTGTGGCCGAGACAGTGCATGATATGCGTAGTGAGCGCATAGAAAACATCGCATCGGCACTGGGTAGCTTGCCATTGGATCAGATTGTTCAGGTTGAAAAGATCGTCGATGGTATGGTTGCCCAGAATGAACACGCAAACAGTCTGATGACTGGCGCTGTCGAGGTTCTAAGGACTGTGAATGAAGATCAAGGCCAAGATAGAAAACCAAGACTTCCTCGAGCGAGAGGAGCGGAATAATATGGCAGAGCAATACTCACTGACAAACCAAGCCGAAAAAGCCCACTTGCGACTAGAGATTAGGTCGGCGCTAGGTAGCCTATCTTTGGAGACTCTGCGACGAATTCATGATTTGATTATCGATGAAGGCGCCGAGCCAGAGACTGTTGATTCACATGACTCGGACTATGATTATTTAGATGAACTTGAGCTGTCTGACCCAAGTAAGCAACCATCACAGGCTAGGGTCCTGTCGCTGGACGCAGCTAGAAGGAGGCGACGATAATGTCTAGCACGCGCGCACTAAAAAATCGTATTCGATCCGTCAAATCAACAAAACAGATTACCAAAGCTATGCAGTTAGTGGCGGCCAGCAAGATGCGCAAGGCTCAAGACGCTGAAAAAGCGATGGAGCCATACACGCAGGCGGCGCGGGAGTTACTGACTCACTTAGCGGCTCAGGGCGAGACTGATCGACACCCCCTATTTCGTGAACCGGCAAAGATTAATTCGCGCATGCTGATCGTGGTAGCTACTGATAAAGGCTTGGCCGGAGCGTACGACGCCAATGTCCTAAAACTATACGCAAAACAGCTATTAGAAGACGACAAATCTGGCATAAAGAATCAAACGATTGCCATCGGACGACGTGCGAATCGATTCGTGTCAAAACTAAAAGGCGTAAACGTCGCGGCCGCGTATCAGGATTTGCCGGATGATCCGTCGGGCGCGGAACTGCATGCAATCGTCGACACGGCCATCGATGCGTTTAACAATGGCGAGGCGGACGTGGTTGACGTTGTCTTTACCCAGTTTGTGAGTAGCGTTAACCAAGTCGCCACGGTTAAACGTATTTTACCCGCTGGATTCGAAGAAACAGAAGAAGTCAGCGAAGAAGTTCGCACCGCAGAGTTTGAACCAAGCGCCGAAGAGGTGCTAGAAGCCGTAACGCACCGCCTGGTCGAAGCGCAGGTTTACTACTTCCTACTAACGGCTCGTGCATCGGAATATATCATGCGCATGCTAGCGATGAAAAACGCGACTGACAACGCCAATGATTTGATTGATGATTTGACGCTCGCCATGAATAAAGCTCGTCAGGGTGCTATTACCCAAGAACTAGCCGAGATTAGTGGTGGCGTGGAGGCGCTGAAGGAATGAGCCCGCAACAGAAGAGACCAAATATGGATGTTGTTGAGCACAATCGAACTCAGTTACTTGATGAGGCGACTTTGTCCGAATTGCGCCAGTGTGATGAACCCGAATACGTACCTAGTACAAATATCTTTGCGATTATGTTCGAAGCTGGTGAAGATTGGGTAAATTATAGAACTGAACAGTCGGGGCCTAGCGCTCAATCTCCAGAGGAGCGCGCTAGGGACTTGGCAAAGGAAATGACAGTCGATGTACAGCGAGAATATAATGTGTGTCTACCCGACGACAAGATAAGCCAAATGTATGGTATGTCGCATGATTTTTCTAGATTAGCGCTTGGGATTAGGCTCCCTGCACCAGAGGGTAAAATCAAAAAGACCGAACACCCAGTCAGGCGCAAAAGAAAGATTTATCAATTCGCAAAGGAAACGACATGACAGATAGCAGATACCCGACAAGACTAACCAAGCAATTGACAATGAGAACAGGAGAAAAAGATGACTAATACAGCAGAAAAGACGACACTAAAAGACGGAAAGATCACCGCCGTAGTTGGCGTTGTTATAGACGTGGAATTTGGCGATAGTGCCAAACTACCAGCTATTTACGACGCGCTACATGTAAAGAACGGTGACGTAACAATTACGCTGGAAGTAGCGCAGCACTTGGATGAACATACCGTTCGCGCGATCGCTCTATCTTCTACTGATGGGTTAAAGCGAGGCCAGGCCGTCGTAAATACCGGCAAGCCAATTAGTGTGCCTGTTGGAAAGGCTACTCAGGGTCGTATGTTCAACGTTGTCGGTGAACCTATCGACGAAATGCCTGCGCCAAAGGGCGATACAGCACCAATTCACAAGGCACCTCCTGCCCTCACCGAACAGTCGAACAAGGCCGAAATCCTAGAAACGGGCATCAAGGTCATCGATCTAGTTGCGCCACTAACGAAAGGTGGCAAGGCCGGTCTATTTGCCGGTGCTGGTGTCGGTAAAACCGTCCTTATTCAGGAGCTAATCTTTAACATCGCGAAATTCCATAGTGGTAACTCTGTATTTGCCGGTGTTGGTGAACGTACCCGTGAAGGTAATGACCTCTACTTTGAAATGAAAGAAGCCGGTGTGTTGCCACAAACCTCACTGGTATTTGGTCAGATGAACGAACCACCAGGAGCGCGTCTCCGAGTTGCCCTATCGGGCCTAGCTATGGCCGAGGCTTTTCGTGACGAAGGCAAAGACGTTCTATTGTTCGTTGACAACATATTCCGTTACACGCAGGCAGGTGCCGAGGTCTCTGCCCTATTGGGTCGGTTGCCTTCAGCCGTTGGTTACCAACCTAACCTACAACAAGAAATGGGTATGCTACAGGAACGAATCACATCAACCAAAAAAGGATCTATCACGTCTGTGCAAGCTGTGTATGTCCCTGCGGACGACCTTACAGATCCAGCGCCGGCTACTACATTCGCCCACCTGGACGCGACTATCGTGATGAACCGTGCACTGACAGAAATTGGTATTTATCCTGCCGTTGACGTTTTGGATAGCTCATCAACTTCACTAGATCCAGAAGTTGTTGGTGAGGAACATTATCGAGTGGCTCGTGAAGTACAGCGAACACTTCAGGAATACAAAGACCTACAAGATATCATTGCTATCTTGGGTATGGAAGAACTCTCCGACGAACAGAAGCGTACCGTCAATCGCGCGCGTCGCTTGCAACGATTCTTTGCGCAACCATTCCACGTTGCCGAACAGTTTACGGGACGAAAAGGTTTGTACGCAAAGCTGGACGACACGGTAAAAGACGCCGCGGATATTTTGGCTGGCAAGTATGACGATAAACCAGAAAACTGGTTCTACATGGTGCCTGGTTCGTTGAGCGAACAAGCTAGTGGCAAGAAAGAGTCAAAAAAAGAAAAGACTGAGTCCGACTCGAAAAAAGATTCTAAAAAAGTAGCCAAGAAAAGCTCTAAAAAGGATAAATAGTGAAGTTTCAGCTAGTAACACTGACCGGTTCAAAAGTTGATCAAGATGTATATGAAGTCATCTTGCCGACCGCCGCTGGCGAGATAGCGGTCTTTCCAGGACATGAGCCGTTAGTTGGCGTGGCGATACCGGGCGCTATAGCAGTACGTAGTAGCAAGGGCGACGCCGACAGTAAACTAGAATATTTCGCGGTCAGCGGTGGCGTAATAGAAATCACTCCTGATAGTATCAAGGTACTAGTGGACGAGGCGGATAACGCCGACGAAATCGTTGAATCAGAAGCTAAAGCTGCTCTAGAGCGTGCTATGAAACTGAAATCCAGTGCTAAGAATCAAGTTGAGCTGGAAAAGGCGTCACAGCTAGTTGATCGTCATGCGGTTCGTTTGAAGGTTGCTGACCTGCGAAGACGCCACAGGCGAGGATAAAAGATAGTATATGGAAAAGGATACGGGAGTTTTAGAGATGCAAAAAAAAGTTCCTGAATATATTTTGCTGGATGGCGCCGAAGGTACTATTCAGCAAGTTGAAGCTCAAGAAAACGATACAGTTGATAAGTTGACGGAAGACGTTTTTCAAGGACGGTTTTTAATAGCCACCGACAAGCCGGTACCATGTAAATGTATAGACGGTCGTAAGTGCGATAATCCAACTCATGGCCCTAATGCAGCTGGTGGAACAGAAACAATATTCGTAGCCCAGGACCTAACAAAGGATGTGCGTTCAGGACCTTTAGAGTCCGTAGCAGACAGCATACGAAGAACGGTTCGTGATTTAGCGGTAAGTGGTCATCCTGTTGGCGGTCATGGGGATAAAAATCATAAAGACCTAGATGATTCTGGTTGCGGTGCCAACGACCGATTGCCAAAGATTTATGACATGATCGTGCGAAATTCGGACATGATCAAAAAATACGTAGAGTCTATATTGGGCAAAAATTTCGTCGATGATGTAACCGAAGAGTTGATTATAGCCAATGCAAAACTACGCGCAGAAGCGAATATTTTTTCGACTGGCAAGGAAGTATATGATGTGCTGAATGAGGCCCAGGAGTCCGAAGTGGAAGTACTAGAAGGTGCTCATAAAGAGGTCGTGGCAGGGATAAACATGCGCGAGGGCACCACCTTGGATCGTCAGGCGCTCGCTAACGAATATGGCGATGATTATCAGGCCTTTAATATTGATGCATGGTCATTTAAAAACGCTGCCGAGGCTATATCTGCGAACGAGGAAGACGTGCGTCGAAAAATTATCGCGATGACGTATTATAATGTCGCCACTGCTCTAGTATTATGTGGTCCGAAAATGCGTGTAGTCGTTGTCGATTAACAACCCTTATGCTACAATTGACCCCATAGAAAAAGAAAACAAACAACAGGAAAAAAGATGGAAAAAAACCAGCATAATTCCGCGCGCCTAGTATGGACTGCTATTGCTATTGCTATGACTCTTTGTGTCATCATCGGGCTGGTACTTTACGCGATCTTTGACTCCCCTTCCGAAGACTCGCCGGTCTATAACACGGCTTCCACGCCTAGCTATCACGACTCTACAACGGCGACGAACAAAGATATCGACGATGACTTATCCAAGTTTGCAGATGCGATAGCAGGGGCTGAACAACATAAAAAAGATTTAAATGACTTGATAGTTATCGCGGATATTGATGGCACTAATTACCATGCAGAAATAACCACAGAGGATATGAAGAAAAATGCCATGGGTGTCATCCAATCAAAACTCGACTTGGTAAATAGCGATAAAAAGGATTTGATTGCGTTGAAAGACAAGATTAAATCGGCCGATACTGTAATGGACATCGATAAGGGCGTAAAAGAATTTAATGAAAAGTTTAACAGTCTCGTAATACCTATAGTGCGAGCTGGCGTTGAAGAATACGCCGGCAACCTGAAGGCAGTACAAGAAATGTCGAACAATGTCACCGACAAAGTTCAGACACAAGTCGAAACATTGAAAGATTGCGTAGGACCTAATGTATCAAGCAGGGACTGTGAGAGTCTAGAGATAGAAGTGCGTGATAATCATGGAATGGATATGGTTCAGTCCAGACTAGATGAGTTAAAGACCATGACGAATCTCATGCACAAACTATTATCCGTAGCTGACCAGCTAATAGCGGATTACAGTGATTTCTCCGAAACCGCTCCTATCGAATATTTAGAAGGAGTGGCGACGCAATTAGACGGCGTGTTGGAGATGTCCATAAGAGTACAGGATTTATTAGTAGGAACCGCTTTGTCGATTAGGGAGGTATAGATATGGAATCGCTAGGAGCATCAAAAAAGAATTTATGGATTATCGTAGGTATAATCTTTGGCGCGTTAGCAATACTGAGCTTGCTGGTATTTTTAATAATAGGCAATATTGGCGGATCTAATGAAACTAGTGGAGATAACAGTGCGGAATCAGTAGCCACGAAGGAAGAAATCGAGCAAGACCTCACGGATATCGAAAAAGGCATCAAGCAATCCGTTGCCGATCAAAAAGCCGCCGAGGCCGCATTAAAAGATGACAGTAAGAGAATAAGACTGGAGGAATAAGATGAAGCTACTATTCCCTTCTCTATTAAAAAAACATATTGTTGCGATTGGATTAGTATTGCTATCAATGGTGTTAGCTATTCATGGTCCCGTTGCTACAACAAACGCACAAGCTGCTAACGAAACAAGGAGTTTTCAGGAACTAAAGGACAAAACTCTGGAAGAGGTCGAAAGGCGAATTCAGAATTATCGTGAAACTAGAGAGAGGCTCACGGTCGACGTTAACATTAGCAAGGAAAACCCCAGCGCTATTGTCGAGAAGGGTGAAAGTGGTCTGTATGTTACTAAAGATGAAAAGGGACTGGATGTGAAGCTCAAATTGGCATCGAACCTAAAAGAAAAGGTAAAAGGTTTTACAGAAAAAACCATAGAACAACTGAGCCATCTAAAAGAGAAAGTTAAAAATGCGCAGAGCATGGAAGACATACAGCCTCTTGTAAAGAACATAGAGGCTCAGCACCAACTAACACAGTTGGCCGATGTACAATCTAAAGTTACGAACGCAATCGAGACTTTAACTGGCGTTGTAGACAAAATGGAAGTTGCACGAGATAAACTAAGCTCTCAGATCCAATTGATGAGAGAATGTTTGGGTGGAATAAAAAGCGGAGATAGTGAAATAAATATAAAGAGAGAAAATCGCAATGCCACTATTTCTGGTTCTGGTCCTGGGTGCGAGGATCTCAATACCAGTAGTGTTGATGCAATTGCTGATGCCGAGTCACGTATGGCTAATATCGCAACCATGACGTCAACCGTCAAGAATGTTCTTGCATCCGCAATGTCATTGTTATCCACATTGGTGAACTCGTTCAATAGTCTATTGAGTGGACTTGGTAATGCGAGCGGTCTGGGCAACTTGGGAAATCTAGGTAATACGACAAATCTGAGTAGCCTTTTAAGTAATAATGGCGGGACAGGCAATATAAATGGCCTGATGGGCTCGTTTACGGCCATTACGTCTCAACTAGGGATTGCAAATGGAATGTCTGGCAATGTTCAAGGATTGCTAGGAAATCTAACTAGTTTCATAAACGTCTAGTTAATACTAGCTATCAAAGAACGAACTTCGTCGGTACTTTTTGCGTGCATCATTTTGTCACGAAGTTCAGCTGCGCCTTCGAATTCACGAATGTATATTTTGAAAAATCTTTTCAGTGTGTCAAATGGACGTCCGGTTTGTTGATGGTATTTGTCGTACAGATCTAGCTGTAGTTGTAATAAGTTAATCATATCGTTTCTAGAGTGATTCTTTGGTTTGATTTCGAAGGCATAGGGATTATGAAATACCCCTCTGCCTATCATTACTCCGTCTATATTGTATTTGTCCACTAATTCTAGGCCATGTGTACGATCATTGATATCACCATTAATGGTTAACAAGGTGCCGGGAGCTATGTCGTCTCGTAGTTTTTTGATTTCTGGAATTAGTTCGTAGTGGGCTGGTACTTTACTCATCTCTTTTTTTGAACGCAAGTGGATGGTCAGATTGACTACATCCTGACGAAGAATGTGCCCTAGCCATTCAGGCCACTCGTCTACCCTGCTATACCCTAATCGAGTTTTTACGCTCACGGGAAGTCTGGACTTTTTTGCGGCATTGATAATTGCGGTTGCGTTTTCGGGGGTTAATATCATACCGGCTCCACCGCCGCTTTTTACGGCCGTCGCCTCGGGACAACCCATGTTAATGTCTATACCATCAAAACCTAGTTTGGCACAATGTGCCGCCATTTTCTCCATGCACGCGGGGTCTGAACCCCATAGCTGAGCCACCAAAGGATGCTCGTCATCTGTTTTAACAAGTCTGCCACCTATTGCCCTGTCACCTGCATGCGCCCAGCCGGTCGCGTTTGTAAACTCGGTGAAAAATATATCAGGTGAACCAGCGCTTTTTATGACATGACGAAATACGACATCCGTGAC
>CAZXJP010000003.1:0-75127 GCA_964641025.1 uncultured Candidatus Saccharibacteria bacterium | reverse complement strand
AGCCTCCATAGGAGCAAGGATGAAGAAAGGCTTGGGTAGTGTGTGCCAAAAATTATTACTCATTATATATATTGTACCGTGATAAAAAAATAACCGTCGCTAATCGCAACGGAAAAATTGAGAGAATGGAGAGGGCGTCGATCGACGACGACCCTGCTCCATTCCTAGCTTGCCAAACCGAGATCATCGGTTACCCCTGGCTAGCTAGCCTTGCTCGATTGCCTCTCGAGCTAGGGTTTTGGGAGCCGGCCACGTACGCCCGGGGGGCGAGACGTACGTGGCCGGCAGGCGGGTACTATGGCGCCTGGCTGCGCGTACCCAACCTATCTCGTGACGGGTGTCCCACGTCCGCACGAGTCTTTACATGGAAAGTTTGTGCGAGCAACGGGATTTGAACCCGTGACCTCCGCCGTGAAGGCGGCGCTCTACCGTCCCTGCCGGGAGCTCTGAGCTATACTCGCTTGCGGACCGAGGGGCTGCAACCCCTCGGCCCTTTCGGCTAATTCCGAATGGGCCATCGAGGGAAACCCGAGACGGCTAGCCAAGATGGATAAACTGACTTAGCGTGTCCGGGCGCCAAGTCAGAAACAGCGACAACTGCTCCACCTTCATACTGCAAGATCGGGCGGATGGCAGGAATCGAACCTGCGACCTCTGACTGCAGGATTCGCCTATTCAGCCACCGGGATGCGCTCTTCCCGGGTCGTGATATTTGAATCCTTCCCGGGGTGTCAGTGCTCTACCAACGAGCTTCATCCGCATTGCAGACAAACTTTCGTGTAAACGTTCGACAGGAAAGTATGCGGCGGGCATAAAAAGAATGACGCATTCTCGTCATCCCCGCCACATACACGTCTGTACTAGAAAGTAATTATATTTATTTATACTGTTTTTGTCAACTATATTTTACCAGCCAGCAGATCATCCTCGAATTGTTTGATACCGTCAATTGTTTTGTCATATTCTGAGGTGTCGGGAAAGGACAAATTCTGGACGTGTTGCCATATTATTTGAACTAACTTTTCGAAACGATCAAGCTCTTGTTGCTCGATAGAGCCCAAGTTGAGTTCCATAATCTCGCCGTTATCGTTGGGCTCGACGAACTGCAGTATTCCATCGTTCATCTTATATTTTCGCCAATCGCGAGAGTTCTCTATTAGTAGTTTATAGAATAACAGTTGCTGTCTGTATTTATATGCTTTGACTTTTTTATAGACATCACCTTTATCCCACGCGGTTAAAACACCACCCGTTTTGTAGTCAATAACCCGCGCTGTCATGGTTTCTTTGTCTAATTCAACTACGTCTAGTTTTCCAGTGAGATGAGCGTCGTTTAAGTATGCGTTTTGGCGAGCGAAATCTAACTCTGCTAATTGCGTTGGTTTGAAACTGTCGTATTTTGCATTCAGAAACGCTCTCAACGTGTCGCAACCTTTATGGGTAAAATGTCTTCTGTCGTCATCCGTAAAAATTAGTTTGTCCATTTGTTTTTCGAACTCCTGTAACACATCTTCCTCTGGTAAGTGCGAGCCCGTGGATTGTAGATGTTCGTGGGCTCGTTGCAAAGATCTATGGATGGCAGTGCCATAGTTTGCGTTCGCCGCGGGAGCCGCAGGAAAGTGTAGTAGTGAATCTAGCAAGAATCTGTGTGGTCCTGAATTCACAATGTCCGTGAACCGGTTTATATGTGTCGCGCTCAGTTTATAGTTACTCAAAATTGGTGCCAGATACTCACGCATGGTCGCTGACGGAATGTTCACTATAGGTGCATACCATTGACTTTCTGATGCCGCCACTTGCTCCGACTCGTCGTATCCCTCGGCCTCGTTTAATTCAATACTGCTATTTAACAGAAATGCAGAACGCAAAGTCTCTTTGGCTGAATCATTTTCACCCGAGAATGATATATGGAGCCCTTTTCTGGCTCGCGTCATCGCCACATAGAATAGACGTAGTCTCTCGTCATAATCGTCATTGTTTTGCCGTAAGCGCAGGTGCGGAGGGAATGAGATAACCGAGGATTTTCCCCTCACCTTTTCACCCCAAACTGTGTCTACTCCATTGATAATAAAAACATGATCAAACTCTAATCCTTTTGATCCATGCGCTGTCATCATTCGAACGGCATTATCGTCGTCGCCTAGATGGCGCAGACTTGTGATGTTGATCCCAGCCTTTCGGTTATCATCAATAAATTGTAGAAAATCAACTAGTTTTGGAGATTTCATGTCTACTGCATTGTCACGCAACTTTTGTCGTAGCGCAGATAGGCTATCCAGATGCGCAACGTAACTGCTAGCGTCGTGTTTGATTTTTTCTATTGGGAAGTAGTGCTGGCGTATTGGAGACCAGATATCTTTGATATCCTTGTTGCCAATCAGTATGTCTAGAATGATTTCCAGTGGAGCATGCTTTGCTTGCGCCGCCGCTCCAACTAGCCACTCGAACAGTTGACGGGTTTCGTCTCGTTCGGCGAGTAACTCCATCCAAAGCCTTTTGGTCTCGTAAGACTTAATACTGATTTCCCATAGTAATGTCGGTTTTATTTGCCACGCTGGGTGAGATAAAAGTTCTGGTAACATCGAGTTCGCCGTCATATGGTCACCGATACTTATGGCATGAACTATATTACCGAGCAATTCTAGTAGCACGATTACTTCGTCGTCCAGTACGTTTTCTCGTTTGTCGTAGCTGATTGGTATTTCCTCACTCGCCATGTAGCCGAGCAAGTTAATTAGATCGGAGTGTTTTCTGGCAATAATTGCGACTTCGCTCGGTTTTACGCCAGAATTCATCAAAAATTTTACTGATGATCCAATCCACTTTCTTTCGTCATGTGAAGACGGAAAAGATACTAATTCTGCTATAGAGTCATCGTTTTTCCTATGGGACTGCAGGGTTTTATTTAGAGAATCTATTTTTGATTCTAGCCTATCGTCACCTTGTACTATTACTTCGCGTGACCCGTCCAGTATTGTTTGCGAGCTACGATAGTTTTCCGTTAGTGTTATCAAGTTAGCTTTTTTGTATTTGTCCCGGAAATTGAGAATATTGCTGACTTCGGCTCCTTGAAAACCATAAATAGCTTGATCGTCATCGCCAACTACTAGGATATTAGGAGAATCTTCTACCACTGGATTGTTTGTGAGATTGTGCAGAATACGCATTTGCGCCATGTTTGTATCCTGAAACTCGTCGACCATGATGTACTGGTATTTTTCTTGCAGGTCATAGCGGAGATCATCGTTCACTTCGATCGCATGAACCGTTTGCATAATCATGTCGTCGTAATCCAATAGCTCCGCCTTTTCCAGTATCTTTAAATATGAACCGTATATGATGTTGAGTTCACGGAGCTTTGGAAGTGCCTTTTGAATCTTTAATATTTTTGATTTGTCGGCACCGCTAGTCATCCATTCGTCTTTCCATGCCGTTATTGGCGGTGTAACTTTTTCGTGAGCCCTTGCCTCATCCAGTGTGGATTTGATACTTTTTACCAATACATCTTTCAGAGTCGCAACGTTTGGCAACGGCGCACTTTCATCTATATCTGATATTGCAATCAATGCCTCTGACAGTTTATCGACAGTTGATTTACTTACTCTGTCCGCAAAAACTTCCGTGAGTTTTTGACCAGCTATCTCTACGGTTGCTTGAGTCTGATCTAGTAATAACCTAAACTCCTCGTCGGTTAGTCCTGCTCGTTTTAAATCACCTATGGCTGCAATAATGTCATTGATAGAGGTGTATCTACCGTTCATTTGACTACGCAAGGGACTATTGTAGTCACGAGAGTCCAATATTTCTGTAATTATCTTGTGTCTGACTAGGTCATCAGCTAGATGAAAGTCAGCACCATTATAAAAATACTCCCTATACTTATTCATAATTTCCGAGCCGAAAGCGTGGAAAGTAAAGATGGATACGTTATACGCGTCACGTCCAATAATACTGGTTAGGCGTTTTTGCATTGCTATAGAACCAGCGTCCGTGAATGTTAGGCATAGTATATTTTCTGGGTCCGTATCCGTCTTTCTCAGGATGTTAGCCGCACGCATACTCAGCAGCTCGGTCTTGCCAGTACCTGGACCTGCTATTACCATTACGGGACCGTCAATCTGATCAACTGCAGATTTCTGAGCAGTGTTGAGCTGCCGATAGCGTTTTTCAAAATCCATTGTTATTAATTATAACGTAAGGATACTTTTATTGGCCCGACGATTTTCGTCGCATTTTTTGAGCGAGTAGTTGGAGGCTTGGTCTTTCTTCGACTGTTTGATGCGCCTGTTCAATAGCCATAGAAAAGGCCCTGCGTGCTATTTTTTTGTCAAATAAATCAGTAAACCGTTCTATCATTTTTCCTATTTCTGGCGTGGGTAATATCATATTCGTCTCACCACCATTCGACTTTTGCCAGCTTTTGGACTCCATTCTGGCACGCCATTCCAGCTGGCGCCCCGTGATGCCCGGATCTTTTAACGGACCGATTGATAGTCTCGAATTTTTTGCCAGAGCGGCAACTACAATCAGATTATCCGCGTCAGGCGCACGGTGCGCATGAGTGAATGAAAATGTTGATCCTCCGTCGAAATATCGATTACCCTTCAGCGCGACGTGACGGTATCCACCGGGAATGGCAGATGCCGCGGCTGCTTTTTCGGCTATCGTTATGTCTTCGTCCCACAACACTTCCACGCCAGGTATTGGTTTTTTGAACGATGGTATTCGTAATACGGCTGCTCCTATGCGTGCGGAACGTGCCTCGCCGAAAACATGTTCGCCTATGCCCAGCAGATAGTCTTTCTCGCGATTTGGAAACCGTACGGGCGGTATTCTCTCGGCTCCATCTTTCGTCATGCCCTCTTCGATAAACCCAGCCGTCCAGACTCCGCCAGATACTGCCAAGATTGGTCCATCGTCTTCTCGTAGGTTTATGCCTTTTTGGCCTAGACCTACGCATATGCCCGAGTCATACGAGATGGCAAAAGGCCCGCCAGCCCCCAGTACCGTGGATAACAACGGACGTTCGCTTTCTCTAAGAACCTGTTCAATATTTTTTGACATAACCTCTTCTTTGATTACGAAACTATAGCATAATTCGTGTACCCTGTCTAACTAATATGCTATACTTTTTGCAAATGCATGACGTATATGATGACATGGCTCTAGAGCAAGTTGCGAAAAGGCAATTTGGTTTGGATATCGAAGTCGACAAAGTGATAGCAAGGAGGATTCCAGTCAGCCGTACTGCGTTTGCAAGCGTCTTTTTAACTGATAGAAAACAGCTGTACTGTTTTATCTCGGCTCAATCAAATCTGAACTTGGGTGAGGTAAAAAAATTCGTTACTCGTATGGGGCTAAAGGCCGAGTTGTATCTGCCTCCAAAAAGTAGACCAAATTATTTTGACGATATTGGCAGGGAACATTTTCGCAAAGTATTCCCGGGCCTTGGCCCTGTTTCCGACTCGGATTTAGTGTACTATCGTACCCTTGCACCCTACAATCCTGCCTTAATTATGATAAAAGAAGTTCCGCACAACGAAATTCGTCAATTCGATACTGACGCGCGAGGCAAGTGGCGCCCCGCGGTCAAATTTACTTATCGTAGAATCGCGACAAGCTAGCTGCTAAATTCGTCAGCAGCCTCATTTAGCTCGGTTGCTTCGGAGCCATCCTCAATCGATAGATCGTCTAGCGCTTCAATCGCCTTGTCTAAATCGTCACTTGATTCGACTGCCACGGGATCAAGCTTTTCTTCTGATGACTGACTGGTATTGCTTGTATCACTGTCCGAGGTAAAAAAGTTCGTATAAGCAAAGTAACCCACCACACCAATAACAGCCACCACTACCAGTATTAGTACCGCTTCCAAAACTGAAAATCCTTTATTGTTTTTCATCTATGAATCCTCCTTTGTAGCCCTATTAGCCTCGGCTACTTCTTTGACGGCAGACGCCAAGTCCTTGACAGCATCTCGATATGCCTTCATGGCGTCTATACTATCTAATCTTCTTTGTTTAAAGTCGGCGATGTCAGCCTTGGGCTGGTCTCCGTCACAATCAAGTTGAGGTACGGCTTGCTGATTATCTATTCCGGTTTGTGCGGCCTCTTTTGCCACTACGATAGCGGCGACTAGGCTATCGTAGTTTTCTACTGATAGACCTTTTTCTGTATAGAAACCAGTAATGGCCTCGTAAATTTGAGTGACCCTGTCAAATGCATTGGTTCGTCGTGTATCCATCCTTTCCATTATCTGATTAATCTTGGATTCACGACGCTCACAGATATTCTTTTTCGCGTCGCTTAATCTTTCGCGAAGGTTAGATTTCGCCTCGTTGACCCTCTCCGTTCGGGTTTCTTTTGCCTGATCTAAGCGGGCCTGAAGCTTGCGTTTTGCCTCCAGTCTGCGTTGCTCTAGTCTAGATGTGTCCGACACGGTGGCGTCGTCTTCGTTATCGGCTTCTTGGGCGAATACGGCAGGCGTGAATACCAGCGCGAGAACCAAGCTACCAGTTAGTATGTTTTTTATAGTGTGCTTCATAATAAAACCTCTTATGGTTATTTACCCCTGTATAATACTCTATTCACGCTAGCCACGCAAACACGCCATCTCTTAACAAATACCATAACAATATTGACATTTTAAAAAGAATATGTTAATATGGATAATAATATGGTAAGAGGTGAAGTCAATACTACTACCCCCGTTATTGAACAAGACTCTATAGAGGTGCTTGCTCGTTACGATGCAGAAATGCGTGATTACCTGAACTCCCCTGATGATTTAGGGGGCGGAATTCAAAATGACCTATCTGATCAGAATTTATCACCAATCCTAAAATTGCTCATGGGAGATCATAGGGATTGGGTTGCCCAGCATACGTTTGAGACGACTGTTGATCCGATGAAAGAGAAAGCTCAACGCGTACGTGAAGGGCTAATCAACGTAGCACACAAGGCGTTATATTTCGCTAGCGACAAGGTATATGAGACGAAAGAGACGGTCGCTAATCCCCTGACCGATAACGCATTAGAAAGAAATATTAATCATGTTAATCAATCTGGTGAAAATGTTATAGATTTTGCCCGGGCGAAGGCGAAAAGAGATTCGGGCGAAGAAGATAACAGGTCAAATGAACGACGATTGAAGCTTGGCGCCGTGCGCGGAATAGGCCGAAAGGCCGTGGCTAGTGTAGTCGTTGCTGCTGGTTTAGCCGGCGGTTTGACATACATGGCTAACAGCGAGCAGCCTAGCAAGAACGAAATATCATCGATAGCATCCGACGAATTCGGTTATGAGCGCGCTATTCTCACTAGCGCTGTTAAATCATATGTGATTGGTGGTAACGGACAAACTGTTGGTCCAGTCGAAGAATTCGACGTAAAAGGTTACGCGCCAGGCGATAATGACGAGGCCGTGCAATGGTCAGCTAACATGGGTATTGGTGACCCGGGTCATATCCCACACGAGTCAATCAAAGAGGGCTCGAATACTCTAGTTAATAATTATCATGAATCTAGGTCTCGTGGCGAACACACGCATATCAGTGCGTATTCATTCGGTACTTACGCCGCGCAGGACGCAATGTGGCGGATATACTCCGAAAACGGCAATCAATGGCCTTCAGACCTAACCGTCGATATAATTGGTGGCCCACAAAGTCCGGAAGGACTGACGAGTGGTGGCATTGGCAAGATTGGCGGAATGTTCTTGAAATTACCAGATCATAATAACAAGCCATTTCCTCCAGGTGCAAAAGTACGTGTTATATATCGAGCGGACGATCCATATGCGAGTGGTGGTAATGAAAGCTTGGCTGTATTGCTGTATGATTTGGCCGGTATTCCGGAAGGTACGCATGAAGCGCCAGCCTTTGGTGACCCAAACTACGAATGGACCATGTCGAGAGACGCCAATGGTATTGAACACTGGGTGGCTCATCCAAAGAACGAATGGGTAATCACTGCTTTGCAAAAAGCTGGAATTAATCTAGTAGATACAGATAGTGCCAATAAGGCTATACGAGCATTGTTCCCGCGAAATCACGATCCAAATACGCCTCCGCCAGAGGCGAATGTGAGGGAGGCTATGCACTATGCCGCGGTCGCGTTAGACGCTCAATTGGGAACTGGTAACTTATTCCAAACAGTCGTTGAAAAAATGCCAGAACCATGGAAGCAAGTTATGGATGATGGTTGGAATGGCTTTAATACTATAGCCGATACCGCGGCCAAGATAGCAAACAATGAAATGCCACTAGACGTTGGTGCGCGTATCATCATGAACGAGATATCGCAGATTGCTACTGGTATTGCCAACGCTATTCCTCGTCCAGAACAGGGGTATACCCCACTACAGGACATGGGTGTTGGCATAGCTGCCGATCAATTCCAACAGTATACAGGGATGGATGTCACCCCTCAACTTAACGCGTTTGTCAACAATATGCGTAGCAGGATCCAAGCATATATTGATAATCCCGAAAATAGGACACCTCTAATATCGCCTGCAACCAGCGGTTTCAATCCAAACGACCTACCTGACCTATCCGATCTGGTGCCAAGTAAATGGCTACCCGATAACACGAATACATCTATTACTATAGATGTTCCAGAACTGCCCACACCATCGAGTATCCCAGAGCCTGCTCCACCTGCGGTTGGTTCACCGGTTTCGGAACCGAATATGTCAGAGGATGATACGCCAATATGGAGAAATGCTCCGCCAATTATATTGCAACCAGAAGTTGCCGAGCCCGACCCCGCTCCACAACCACCCGTGATACAGGCGCCTGCCCCTAGTAGACCAATAGTCGAGCGATCCGCTCCCGCACCTGCCCCAGCGCCCGCTCCTGCTCCAGCACCGGCACCAGCACCACCTCCCCCGCCGCCTCGACCGCCACGAGTAGAGCTTCCACCTCCCCCGCCACCACCACCCGCACCTGCCCCAGCGCCCGCTCCTGCTCCAGCACCGGCACCAGAACCTCCGCCACCACCACCGGCACCGTCATTCGAAATGCCAAATCTACGAGATTTGATTCCAAATTTTGGTAGCGGACGGTCATCTGGTCCTAAGGTTAGCTTCCCGTCTGCACCGTCATCGGGATCAAGTTCTAGTCCTTCGGGCCCAGCGGTTGAATTGCCTGGATTCCTGCAGAACTAACACACTTTTTAATTAGATAGGTCTTAGGATAACGATAAGTGGGTCAATTTCTAAATAGTCGTTGTCAATAATACATGACTTATTTGTTCTGACATTTTACTACAGTTATTTTTGATGCTATGAAATATTATTATTTTTAAAAAAAGCATTAGCTTTTTGATATCAGTAATAACACTTTTGATGTTCATGTTTGGTCGGGCGCATTTTGTTTGACTTTCATAAATCCCGAATAGTACACTTCGTCCATATAATTAATTCTGGTGGGGGTATCGGGAGCTTTTATGCGAGGGAAAAGAAATAATGAGGCTGCCCCGGCTATTGTAGCGACGGCAGAAAAAACAAACGAAAGCGAGACTTCCAAGTTCCGACGGGCAATCGCGTTGGGCGCTAGCGCGCTAGTATTGACGGGTGGCGTTGGCGCGGCTAGCATTGCTGCAGAAAAATCACCAACGATTGCAGTTGCGCAAGCTGACGAGCAGGTGTTTGTTGGCGGTAACGGTGACCCACGTTCTGAGTTTATAAGGTCTGAATATGAACGGTTAGGTATGGTTAATCCAAACGCGCGACACGTAAACCTTCATTATCCTGCATCTATGTTTCCGCTGGGTGAAGTTCGTACGGACGAATCGATAAGGATTGGTGCAGATAATTTAATGAATGAGATGCACAATAACGCACCAGGTGAGCATATGTTCATAGAATGCTATTCACTAGGTGCTGCTGTTTGTGACGAGTTTGGTCAGCGACTAACTAACCGTGGTCAGCATCCTATTCCAGAAAATATTCACATTATCACGAATGGTGATGGATATTCAGGAATAGGTCTGCCAGATCATCCTATTGCGCCACTAGCACGAATCGTAACTGATCCGCTTGGTATTCCTCCTGGTGGTGAGTTAGGTCCAGCTCCAGGTACGGTAGTTCGTTTTGACGCACGCGATTGGTTCGCTACTGCTGGTGCAGATCCAAATGCTTGGGATATAGGCGCCCAGATAGGTATGCTTGCTAGCCTTGGTACTAACCATCGTATTCCTCATGCCAACGAACCACATCAAACAGTTGTTTTGAATGGCGTGACATACGAAATATATGGCGACGGTGCAGATCCGATTACTCAAGCGATTCGCAATGCCGGCGGTCGTGTTCCAGCGATTGGTGAAGCATTCTTTAGGATACTGACCAGCCCCGCAACTCCTCAGCAGTTGGCCGAGTCTATCAAGCCTATAGAGCGAGTTCAGGATAATCCAGCTAACTTTAATCCGGTACGGAATGTTCCAAAAGTTACACCGGAGCAGTTTGTCGCGAGCCCGCCACCACCAGAGCCAGCTCCACTGCCGGTACCTGAAGCAATGGCAGTTCCGCCGCCACCAGTACCTGGTCAACCTATGACTCCAGAACAACTAGCGTTCGCCGATCAGCTTCGCTCTGCTGTTAGTGGTGTCAAGTAGCGTTAATTAGGCAATCCGCCTTTTACATTAAAAGTCGGCACAATTAGTGCCGACTTTTAGCTATTGTTGTCTAAAATACAATACTGATAAATATATTAGAGGTGATTTTGCTAATGATGGGGCACATGCATGCATGTGCTGGATAAATCTCTACCTCTGTTGTGGTCATAACAAGGTTTATTATTAGTCAATAATATTTTGTTGCTTTTTGGCAATAGTAGGAGTATGCTCGAGTCACAACTAATATTTTAGCGGTGGGGAATCGAGGATGTCATGCCCAAAAGGCGAATTAATGGAGCAACTGAGTTTGCACCTACTACCACCAGCACTCTGGAGGTTGAAAAAGACGTAGATAATAAATGGGGAACCGGTTTCAAACGAGCGCTCGGCGGTGCAACCGCGGGCGCTTTTGTATTTGGCGTTGCCGTAGTAGCCCCTAGTGAAACAGGCACCGTACCTGAAGCTAGCGCGGATGAAATCGTTCTTTACTGTGGTATGGGCGATAATAACAATTGCGATATATATCGTAGCCAGCTCGAAGCAACCGGCCAAATTCGACCGGGTATCGACACGGTCCACCCAGTTCCTAGTCCTAACTCTATTTGGCCACTAGGTCCAGTGACCGCGGAGGAATCAGTAAGGATTTCCATGGAAGAAGGTAAACGCGTACGTCAGGAAGCTATCAATGCCGCGTCTCCTGGTGAACCCGTTGTTGAGAGAGGATACTCATTAGGCACACTGCCTCTAGTTGCAAACGCTAATGAGCGCACAGGCGGTGGTCCAGCACCGGTAGGTTCTGTCATAGCTGACGGCGGTCCAGTAACAGACAATGGCGTGTTCAACCCTCAGAATAATTTAGTAGAAACCATGCTACCTATAGCTGGAGACCTATTGAATATTCCGACCCATCATCGTGCACCAGCAGGTACTATTGCTCGCGGTAGCGAACAAGATATATGGTATAACGGTAGCCAACAGGACCTTGGCCGACTAATCGGTCAAGCAATGGATACATTCATGGGTCCCGCGCATGCCGTACAGCATCCAGATGCATTCCACCATGTGTGGACAGACCATAACGGCGTGATTCACAATACCTTCCCGGGACTTGGTACTGGTGGTATTCTAGCGCCAGGTCTGGGCATGGGCGGAGCTCCAGTTCCTCAGCAATTAGCCGAGTCTATCAAACCGATTGAGCGGGTTCAGGATAATCCTGCAAACTTCAACCCTGTACGCAATGTGCCACCAGTAACTCCAGAACAGTTTGTTACGAGTCCGCCTCCGCCCGAGCCGGCTCCGCTGCCAGTGCCAGATGCCATGGCCGTTCCACCACCGCCAGTCGCGGGCCAGCCAATGACTCCAGAGCAACTCGCTTTTGCTGAACAATTGCGATCCGCGGTAAGTGGTGTCAAGTAGCGAACCAGTTTCTACTTACGGTAGTCATAGTTCACGCAAGAACGACGACAAAGAAAGAGACGGCAATAAGTGGGAGCCACCTGTACGCGCAGGTATGTACGGTAAGAAGTAAACTGTACTAAACAAAATTAAAACGTCGGAAAATCCGACGTTTTAATTTTGTTACATGTGGCCAAAGGGCTTGGATGTTACAATAGTCATATGAAAATAGCTATCTCGGGTCTGGGTCGTATGGGCGGACAAATCGCTCGCAAACTTCACTATGGTGGTCATGAGGTTATTGCGCACAATCGTAGTCCCGAAAAAGTAGATGAAGCCAAGGAATACGGAGCAGTCCCCGCTTACACTGAGAAAGAAGTGGTCAAGGCGTTTGGTGAGGAAAAAGTTGTTTTGTGGCTTATGCTTCCTGCCGATGTAATAGACGACAAGCTGGATGAATGGTTAAAAATATTACCACCTAGCAGTATTGTTATCGATGGTGGAAACAGTGATTATCGGGGCGATAAAGCGCGTTGGGAGCGCGCGAGCGCCAGAGACGTGTCATTAGTTGATATTGGCACTTCGGGAGGCGTATGGGGGCTGGAAAATGGTTTTGCTATGATGGTTGGTGGTGAAAAACCGAGTTACGACAGTATTACCCCGGTGTTAGACACGCTAGCAAAGCCGAGTGGTGGTCACCAACACTTTGGAGAGGCTGGCACGGGGCACTTCGTCAAGATGGTACACAACGCAATAGAATATGGCATGATGCAGTCACTTGCCGAAGGTTATCGCGTATTACGCGAAGGCCCATATCCTGAAATAGACCTAGCTGCCGCTGGTGACGTATGGCAAAAATCTAGTGTTGTTACTAGCTGGCTCAACGAGTTAACGCGTCAGGCATTGCATGAAAATCCAGACATGAATGACATTAGTGGTGTAGTTGCAGAATCTGGTGAAGCTCGCTGGACACTAGAAACCGCCAAAGAATTGAACATTCCAATGCCCGCGATTCAAGCCGCTTTCGATGTACGACTAGCTTCGCAAAAGGGTAAAACTGATTATAGTACGAAATTATTGGCGGCTATGCGCGCGAAGTTTGGTGGTCACGATATCAACGGCAATCAATAAGATGTAGTTTCCGTGTAGTGCGGTAGTGACTCGCTACCGTTCTTTTTTAATTCCCTGCCCAGTTTCCATAGCCAAAAATCTATATGCGCCATAGTGTAAGGTTCTTTGCCATCAGATTCACGCCGTTCGTTGAGGTTTTCGAGTAAATACACTACAGCCGCTGCCGATGCTGCACGAATCTCTATCTCTTCCCTACTGCCTGCGAGTATATGCTTGTAATTATCAATATTTTGCGCCAGTAGAGGACTATACTCCAGTACCCCAAGCTCGCGGAGAGCCTGTGGTAATCGATAGTCAATCACCGTTCCCGACTGATCCATATCGCCTACGACTGGCAATGTGTCGGATATACGCGCCCTGCCGTCTATGAGTATAGGTGTTAGATTCGCTCGTTTGTTGAATGGAAACTCCAGGTTCCCTAAATAGGCCGTGTCTGAAAAAACATCACCGAACTCATCACTGAGCATGCGGTCCACCATGCCATCTCCATCGTTAAATATACGAAATTCACCCTCTTCGTCTATCGTGGATTCCAAAAAACTGCGTACAGACCCCTCGTAATAATCCCTAATACCTAACGCGAAGTTTGCCAACTTTTCGCGACGAGTATCTGCCATGGGTATACCCGGTAGGAACTGTTCGAAGTTTTTTTCAGAAGATAGAGTCATAATTTTTACCCATGATATATCTGGCCCTTCACCTAATAACTGTGTGGTTCTGGTTAGCATCGCCGTCGAGCCAGATAACACTGTATCCTCAATCGGGTCTTTCATTGTCCAGCTTTCACCGTCTTTATGGATGTCGCGGTTTAAGAACATGTAGTTGATTGTATTGGCAACCACGATTTGGCTCGCGAAAGCCCAATCATCGTTAGGATGTATACCTGGTATCAACCAGTTCGGCTGTTTTAGATCAGGATCTTGGTCTATTAAATTATCCAGTGCAGTACGGTTTATCTGTACGAACCTGTTGTCGCCACCCATCTCTAGTTCACTCCAGGAATCTATCAATCTTTTTGGCGCGTCTTTTGGTGCTATTTCTGACATCTCTCTCCTCTTTGTATGAATGATATCCGATAATAATATCTATTCAAAACACTAGCGTTACAGAGGTGGACAAATACTATTGCATGGATTATGATTCTATTAACCACAATTGGAGGCGAAAATGGCGAGGTCCGTAGAAGTACTAGGCGAAATACCGAGAGTTGATTTAGGAAACCTAAGGAATATCGATGATTTTAGACAGGTTACCCATGACAAAGGCAAAGAGATTGGCCATGCTGTAATCAATGCCTTTCATAACGTTGGTTTTCTGTACGTAAAAGCCCCCGATGATTACATCGATAAATTACATGCAATGTATGAAGAGCAGAAAAAGCTTTTTAAACTTAGCAAGGCGACATTGCGTCACTACGCCGCCGAACATCATAATTTCCAGCGAGGATATACGGATGTATTTACGGAAGAGGCGCTGTATTGTAAAAAGACCCTCGTAGACGGCGAGAGCGAACGACGCCTGATTACGAACTATGCTGAAAACTGGTTTATGGGTCCAGAGGGTTACGAAAATGCAACATTCGCCAATCCTGAGCATAATACATATAGTCTGGCTAATGTTTGGCCCGAGGAAGTTCCAAAGCTCCGTGAGGTTACACTACCTATTTATAATGAAACTCGCGAAATGAGTAGCCTGATAATGGACACCACGGAAGATGGGCTACATCTTCCGGCAGGCTATTTCCGTCATGCGACCCAAGATTCCCCAACCCTACTTCGTCAACTACATTACCCACCCGCGCCAAAGGAACTAATTGCGTCTGGCGAGGTTCGTGGCGCTTGCCAACATACAGATATCAACTATTGGACGTCATTACCCAAGTCATTAAATGTATTGGAAAACGCTGGCGGTGGTTTGCAAGTCCGCACCAAATGGGGTGAATGGTTACCGGGCGTTGCACCAGATGGATATTTCATTATGCAAGTTGGTGACATGCTTCAGCACGAAACTGGTGGCTACTTTACGTCCGCGCAACACCGTGTAATATCGCCAGAGCTACCCGACCCATTGCCGCCAGCGCTAGTTGATAGAATATTGCTGGGCCGATTATCCGTGGCGATGTTTACGCACCCTCGCCCCGATCATCTATTGTCTATAAAAAATTTTGATATCCCGGGACACATGCCAAAAAATTACAAAGATATGTATGCACACGATGAGTTGCAACGAAGATTATCCTTGATCTTTGCCGGTAACTAGTCGTTTTCTCTCCGCATAAAGTATGCCAGGTTTGACCAACCGAAGTTTACGACGGCTTTGCGCTGACCTTCGCCCGTGATAGGGTTGTAATGTTCGCGAGGGGTATGTCTTTCGACAACCTCAAATGACTTGTCGGCAATACGGTATGCCCAGTCGGTACAACGCTCAATTAAATCAGGCCTGTGTGATAAATCATCTCTTTCTATTTGACGCCACAAGCCACGCTCGGTGATATACCAGTCCGTAATCATCCATTTTGATCCGCGCCACAATCGCCAGGATTCTACATTATAGGGATCGTAATTGGGGCTGTCGGTCGCAACGCTCGGCAGGGGGTATGGCGTGTTAAAGCTGGTATCCATCATCTTTAATATTGATTCTAGGTGCCCTTCGGGCAGATTGTGCAGTGTTAGTGGAAAGAGGTTGCTAATGGATACTTCGTTAATAGGTCGCCCATTTTTATCAAGCCCCAAAAAAGCCCCATTGCCATTTCGCGCCTCGGAAAACCACATTTTCTTTATTATTTGCTCTCCTAGTATTTTTGCACGTTCCGAAAATTTTTCGGCATCTTTGGCTTTACCTTGTTCTATAGCCAGAGTCGTCATATCGTTTAGATTATCTTGCGTGATACAGTTCATCATGACGTCATTCATCCAATATACTTCTCGCCAAGCTTTCGTATCACTCCCGGCTCTACGCAGTTTTATGCCATGCCAAAGTATCGATCCATAATCGATTGCAATATTGGCCTTGTCGATTTGCTTTGGTGTGCGTATGCCAATTCTAGGTATGCGCAAAGGTTTGATGTGGTCAAATGTCGGATCACTATCTCGACCTGTCATGTGCGGATGATATATCCCTTGTAGCTTGTCGGTTTCACTATTACTGAGTTCGCGATCTAGATAGTCATAGTGTCGCACGAGCGAGGGATAGGTGTCATCCAAAAATCTCTCAGCCCCCTCCCCGTGTTCTTTTAACGCATGATACGTTTGTAGCGTAGCGAGTGCCAAAAGCGGTGGTTGCGTATAGTTGCTTTGCGTTGCACCGCGACCAAATGCAAGCAACATCTCTGGATCAAATTTTCGGGGTTTTCCTATATATCTATAGTTCGGCAAAAATCCCTCTTCGTCGATACCTTCAGTCAATACGCGTAATCCACGACGTGCCGCGTCGGCGTAATATTCAGCATTTGGAACGTTTTGTAGGGCTGTCGTTGCTGACATATAGTTTGCCGCCGCTTCGTCCCAGTCGTACGTCGCAGTATAGTGAATTTTGTCGCCCTCACTGCTCTTTGATGGTGGATTATGATCGGTTTCGGGTGCGTTGATTCCTTCGGCGCGCGCTAAACACTCCCTATTCAATCTCAGATTGTCCGCGCCTTTTTGCGCAAATGGATAGCGTTCGCTCATTTTTTTTCTCCTAAAAATCGGCACCCCAAGGGTATTCAATATGTGTATTATAGCAGGTCTAGAAAAGGAAACCCCGGAGCTGTTAACTCCGGGGGATCTCCTACTCGGTGACTAGGTCACGTCGACGATACAGGGCTAAGCCGAGGGCAATTAGACCGGCAGCGACTGTTGACATAATCCAGAGAGGCGTGGCGTCAAGTGAATCCGACGGAACAAACGGCGTGTGAGAGAATGGTGAAACATTCACGATCCATTCAGGCAAGTTCAGGATAGTGCCCAGCTGATAGATCAGCAGGCATGCACCCAAAGTCGTCCAAACGAGAGGCGTGAAGTATCGTGGCAGCAGTCCGAACAGGACGATTGCGAAACCAATCAGAATCATCATTGCCGGAGCATGCGCCATGATGGCACCGCCCAAATCGAACGCATGATGCCACGCGTCGCCTGCAATCATTCCGTACACTATTCCGGACGTAAACCCGCTTGCATACAAAATGAATACAGAACTGACTGCTGCGAACACGACGTACTGTGCAATCCACCCAAAGCGACTGAGCGGTGTTGACAACAGCAGTTCTAAACGTCCACTAGTTTCCTCGGTTTGCAACCTTGATATGATCTGCAGACCGTAACCGGCGAGTGCTATACCGGTTATCGCGAACGTCGCCGCGAACATGATGTCGGTTACATCTCCTCCTCCACCGATTGCCTCGAGCATTTGTCTCATCTGGTCGTTGCCCGCTATTAGTTCATCGAACTCGTTGGCAACCGCGCCAATCGTTGCTCCCATCACCATCATGGCCAGTAGCCAGGAAATGAAAGCTACGCGATTAAGTCGCCAAACCAATCCTAACCTACGCAGGAGCATGGTCGAAGCATGCGCTTTGCCTGGCCTAGACTGGAACGTGCTCCCACCAACATCGCGCCTAGATGACAGAGCGTATGCGACGACAGTTAGAATGGCAATGCCGGCTACGAATAGTCCCAGCAACCAGGGCTGTTCACTGTCCGAAAACGGTCGAGCATTCGTCACCCAACCTAGGGGGCTAAAGTACGACAAAAAACTCGATTCGACGCCTAGTCCAGATTCGCGAAGGTTTCCGAAAGCATCACCGATTCCGCGCAATAAATACGCGAGAGCGAAGATGATTGATGCAACGCCACTTGCACTACGTGAGTTTTCGAATAGCTGCGCAGTAACGGCCGCGACGCAGGCAAAGAACATACCCATCAGTCCAATGCCTGTGCTGTAAAGCAATGCTCCTTCCATAGGTAAATCGCTTGCCGCATAAGTTGCGACAAAGCCCATCGTGAATAGGATATTGACACCGGCCGCTAGCAACAGAGTTGAGGTGAGTCCAGCCTGTCGCCCAACGACGAGCGAACCGATTATCTCGGTACGGCCCTCTTCCTCGTTCTTTCTCGTGTGACGAACAACGAGGAATATATTGACCAAGCACACCATTAACGCGACCAACAAGAACGATTCGGTAATGGTTATTTCACCGATACTCGGACCTGTTAACGCTCCTCCAAGCAGTCGTGTAACTACACTTGGCGCTGTTGTTGACGCGTATAGTAGCACCTGTTCGGCAGAGTCGTATGCCGTACGTAATTGTTCAATCGTGACATAGATCAGGCCAACAGTTAGCGCGATCCAAAGCGGGAGCTTGACACGATCCAATCGTAGCTGGAGTCGCAATAAGCGTCCCGTGCCTTTCAGCGCGTTCATGTTTAGCCCTCCTTTTTGTTCGTGTCGTAATGCTTGATGAACAAATCTTCCAGTGACTGAGGTTCGCATACCAGGCGCTTCACGCCAAATCCTGACAGATGACTGACAGCCGCGTCCAGATGTTTGAGGTCGACAGCAAAACTAACTTTATTGCCGTTAACTTTCAGGTCGTGAACGCCAGTAAGCTTGTCAAAGCCAGTAGGTTTTTTTGACGTTGTCGCCTTGACGGTTTGTTGTCCTAGATGTCGTAGATGATCTAAATCACCTTGTTCAACAGATTTACCATCTCGGATGATTGTCACAGTGTCTGCCAGTGCTTCCACCTCGGCAAGGATATGACTCGACAATAGAATTGTCTTGCCCTCCGACTTGAGGTGCTTTATGTGACGTTGAAAAACTGTTTCCATCAGAGGATCGAGACCGCTAGTGGGTTCATCTAGAACATACAGCTCGCTGTCGGACGCCAGGGCTGCAACTAATGCAACTTTTTGTCGATTGCCCTTGGAGTATGTCCGGCACTTCTTGCGAGGGTCTAGATCGAAGTCTTTCAAGAGTTCGTCGCGACGTTTCTTGTTAATGCCGCCCCGCAAACTACAGAGCAAATCGATTGCCTCGCCACCGGTCAGATTTGGCCACAGGCTGACATCACCAGGAACGTAGCTCAATCTATTGTGCAGTTCGACCGAATCACTCCACGGGTCCTGCCCAAAAAGCGTGACCTCGCCACCGCTTTTTCTCAGTTCACCTAGTAGTACGCGAATCGTGGTTGATTTTCCGCTACCGTTTGGTCCTAAAAAGCCGTGCACTTCGCCACGCTCGACCGTCATGTCTAGTCCATTTAGCGCTCTAAACGAACCAAACTTTTTTTCGAGACCCTTTATCTCGATAACATTCTCTGTTCTCGACGACATGTCGTCCTCCTGTCTCTCGTGTTTTTATCAGTCTACATCCTAGCTTATCACAATCGATATAAGCATATGTAGAATGATATTCCGTATAGATTCATGACATTAGGTACGAGCGGTTTATCGCCATAAAAAATAGGCCTACCGCCACCTACAATTATAGCAGTAATAACCTATTTTTATAATAAGGGAAAGTATTTATATATACAGTGCGATCATCGCGCTAATATCACCAGAGTTCGGGTCGTTCGTTGGGCCCGACGTACATTGGGTCACCTTCGTTGACACCGAATGCTTCGTGGAATTCCGGAACTATAGATAACACGCCGTTCGTTCGAACTTCACCCGGTGAATGAGGATCGGTCAGTATGCGTTGTTTCGCTAGTTCAGGGGTCATTTTCTTTGCCCATATCTTTGCCCAACCAGTAAAGAACTGTTGCTCTGGTGTCAAACCATTTTCATCTAGCTCATCATGCCCGCCATCACGATCGAGCCTTCGTTGCAGTGCGTAGTACGCAATAGTTATTCCACCTACGTCCGCGATATTCTCGCCGAGGGTGAGTTTACCATTCACCTTGTGACCGTCTGATTCTAGGCCATTGTAGTATTCTACGAATTTCGCGGTTTTTTCTTTGAATGTCTTTTTGTCCTGGTCAGTCCACCAGTCGTTCACGTTACCTTCTAGGTCGTATTTACAGCCTTCATCGTCGATAAAGTGCGTCAATTCGTGGCCGATAACAGCGCCCAGCCCACCGTAGTTTATTGGGAATTTAGCATCTCGGTTATAGAAAGGAGGTTGATGAATCGCCGCCGGAAACGTCATCTCGCGCTTGAGATCTGAACAGGCGTTTACCATAGTCGGTGGCATCAACCATTCGTTATGGTCGTATGGTTCCTCTAGCCTGTTCAGGTCGCGCGTGAACTCGAACTCGGCAGCGTTCATAGTATTCTGCAAGAAAGCATCGGGCTGTATATCTATGGACGAGACATCTATCCATTGTGATGGAAAGCCCATTTTAAATATTATCTTGTCCACTTTTTGTAGCATCAATGCTTTTGTTTCTGGTGTCATCCAGTCCAGTGCTTCTATGCGTTGCTTTGCTGCTATTCGGACGTCTTCCACCATGGTCTCGCTTTCTGACTTGTCGTTTTCGTCGAAGTTTTCTCGGCAGTATATCGGCCCGATGGCATTGTTTAAGATAGTTCGATCAAGTGTCGCTATAGTCGTCTTCCATAGCGGTTGTTGTTCCTTCATGCCGTTCAGCACCTTACCGTTAAACTCAAAACTAGCATCTTTGAAATCTTGACTTAGTCCATTCGCTTTGGAATTAACCAAGTGAAATTCCAAGTAGTCTTTTATCGCTTGCACGTCGCTGTTCTGTAGAGTATCAGCAACTTGTCGTATGAAATCTGGTTGTTGAATCACGAAATCTCTGATATTCGGTCGGCCTAACGTTTCAAAGAAAGCGTCCCAGTCTATGTCGGAAAATTCTTTCTTTGCTTCGTCCAGGGTGTATTTGGTGTAATTTTCGTCAATTGGGCGAGCATCAGCCTCTGGCTTGGATGCTTCGGCGAGCTGGCGTTCAATAGCGAAGACGTTTTCTGCTACGCGAGTAGACTCCCCTTCTTCTAGGCCAAGCATTTGGAATATATTCGCGACATACGACCTGAACTTGTCGCGAACGTCGTTCATTTTTTCGTCGTCTTCTAGGTAGTAGTCGCGGTCGGGCAAGCTGATTCCACCCTGATGTATAAAGAGCGCGTAATGATTGGCGTTTTTGTCGTCTTCGCCGATTCCTGCGCTAAAAAATGTCCGAATACCTTTCTTACGAAGTTGAGCGACGGCTTTCATCGCGCTACTAGGATCACTGATATCCGCGATCACTCTACGTAGATCGTTGAGGGGTTCCACGCCCAGGCGGTTTCGTGTGTCCATGTCCGTACCAGATTGATAAAAGTCACGAACCTGTTGTTCGGGACTACCCTTTTCGAACTCACTATCACTATCAAAACCTTCTGCAATATCTCGGAGCTTTTCACGAGTGCGCTCGTCTGCTATGACGAATGAACCCCATATCGCTTCAGTTGGTGGTATTTCGGTATTGGCTAGCCATTCGCCGTTTACGTGCTGATAAAAATCTTCGTTGGGTGCTGGTAATTTCATAACTTCTCTAGTATCAGTATACCTTTCCATGTGGCGGTTCCTCGATTACGACAATATTGTAAATAGTATAGCGAGTCGGGCTACCAAAACAAACCAGTAGCGATTACTGGTTGCATGTGGACAATCTCGATTCTCGCGATTTGCAATACGACCCTTCTAGGTAGGATATTTAAAAACTCATCTCTGGCTGGGGTGGAGGGATTCGAACCCCCGAATGCATGGACCAAAACCATGTGCCTTACCACTTGGCCACACCCCACTATGTAGCCAGAGATAAATTTTCAAATTGCTGATTGCGTATCTGTTAGTATACCATGTACTAGTCGTTTTTTGACATTCGATCTCGCAAACGCTCATCGGCGTCTAGGCGTGTTTCTAAAATTCCGGTTTCTATATCATCGATATCGAAATGCTCGCAAAATCTGCTCATAATAGCGTCGCGCGGATCACGTTCGTGTGCTATTGCCTTTGATATCATTCTGCCCAGGACACTTTGCAGTGTTTTTTCTGAGTAATCGTTATGCGTGGGCGTGTAGTTTTCGTTAAAGTCCGAGGTTGCCTGACGCTCTAACAACTGCATGATAAACATCATGTGCGAAAAGAGCTTGGCATGCGGATAGTAGCTAGTGTTTTGATCAGGTGCCCATCCTAGCATGACCGCGTCTACTAGTTTACCCACGGCGTTTAGCATGCGTTTTTGTTTTGCCTCTAGCTCTCCGTCCTCGGCAAATCCCCACGCGTCAAGGGATATAGTGTCATTACGTTCTACGGTCGCGGCATAAAACTGTTCGATAAGTGCGCTCATATCTTCATTATCAGACGATTCCGAAAACGGTCGAACTTCCCGGGCGTCATCCAGGTGTCTTTTGATTAGCACTGTTTGTAGGGCCGCATGTGAGCGGTCTTCACTATCGAAATTACCAAATATCTCTGACGACATAGCGATGTTATTATACAACTATTGTGCATAAATATCAATACTCGTCGTCGGTGTCGTCGTCAAGATCCAACTGTGAAATATCAATTGGTTGAGTATCGTCAATATCGAAAAGAGGGGGTTGTAATACGTTATTGTTTTTATCCGTTTCCGGTTCATCGAGGTTTATTGGTTCTACAAAGGTAGGAAGATTTTTGTCGAATGGAGGAACGTTACTCCATTTTTTGTATGGAAGCCTAGATAGAACGCGCATAGATGCATTGAACAGATCTGGATTTAGGTATTTCGATCCATGGCGACCATTTAGTGGTGGTGATTCGATGGCATCCACGACAGCCATATGCAGACCTTCTGTTTGCCTGTGGGCTTGTTCCATTTTTTTAATAAATTCTCCGTTGGATTCAGACTTGTCGGCATCGTCTTTGAATTTTTTCAACGTTGCCTTGCTGTCGCGCATTCTCTGTAGACTGGCCGTTTTTTCTTCGTTTTCAATCTGCTCTACGCGTTGAGTAAATTCAATAACGGTCTTTGATACGAGTTCCCTCGTTATAGTGGTTTGTGGCTGGTTGTATCCTGACACCACGGCGTGATCGCTCAGAATATATGCACCGACTATTTCTTCTTTATATGCACTGTCTATACGATTTTGTAATAATCTCTCAGCCTGCTGTCGTCCCGACGGTAGTCCGTCAACTGCTGGCTTCTTATACAGAACGGTTAGAGCATCCGTGGCCGAATACTCGTCAGCCAATGGTTGCGTCAACGTCAAACCGTCACGAACTATTTGTCTGATTGGCGCATAGCTATTTTCGCTAGGTTTTGGAACCATTGATTCTAGGATAAATTGATTCGTGACCCGCTCTTGGGGAGAATCTTTTTCAACATGAGTTAGGGTAACTCGGTGGATGTGCTGTGCTGCCAATCCCATGATTGAATTGACGCGGTCAACTTTTTCTAGATAGTAAGTATCGCCCGTCTCTGTGTCGACCCATTCAACACATCGTTCAGAGTCATTCTTTTCGGACTGATATTTTGGGTCTTGTGGACTCAAGAGAACATCGGCTAGCTCTGCTAGCCTCTCGTTTGGGAAGTATTTAGGATAAACGTTGAATACTTCGTCTGAATGTTCTTGTCCCGAGGGACCCCTTTCAGGTGTGCCCATAGCCGCTCCTTGTATACAGTATAGCGCAAGGATTATGATTGGAAAAATTATTCTGTGATTTCGATACCGTTCCAAAAGGCGACGTAGTCAGTAAAGTCGCTACCAACTCGTTCGATAGAACCTTCCATGGGGTTTGGATAATACCATGCCCCAAAGTCGTTCTTTTTGTCGTCAACTACGACATCGTAATAGTTCGCCTCGCCCTTCCAGTGACATACGGTGTGATGGTCGCTATCGTGAAAATATTCACGCTTTAGACTATCGGATGGAAAATACCAGTTGCCTTCTATCCTGATTAGTTCTTCTTTGTCTGCTTCCGCTACTGTCGTGTTGTTCCAAATTGCTTTCATATATTTAGTATAGCATGCATCAATTATGTGTACGTCTCGATGAATATATGTTATACCAGTAGGGGTCTAGAATCCGTACTATATTGAAGGTGGTGTCAATGACGACAAAAACGTATCGCTTGTCATACGCTGGGGTGACAGTTACGGCGCGATTGGACGAGAGTGTATATCTCGGCTGCGTACGTGAGCTAACGAAGCCTCAACGAAAAATATATGATACGTTTAGAGATTCGACCGATGAAGTCGTACTTCCGGAGTTCGACAGAATGATGAGTTCGATGGGGGGCGTATTCCCAATCAAGGTACTCGAATGTGGTTCCAATAGCGGTTGAATACCCGTCCTCGTCAACAAATCGCAGTTACCCCGTGGTAATTGCCAACGACCGCGTAGATGTTCTCTGCGCGGTCGTATAATATGCAAACTATAATATATATTATGAAAATAAGGTAATACGTGGTATACTAAACCTGACTTTTTACACTAGAGGCTATCTAAGGAGGTGGTAGGAATGCCGCTCGAGTGGATTGGTCAAATCTTGGAGTGGGTTGATAACCTGCCCTTCCCCTTTAACATCATCGTCCGACTAGTTGTTTTTGGCGGCGCCAGTGCCTATGTGTTGTGGCGTGCAGTCAAGATCGTACCTCAAGGTCAGATGGCCTTGAAACTTCGCTTCGGCAAAATCATCAGATATCGTAAGGACAACGAGGCTAAAGGTTACGTCGCAGGCGTGGCCAAGCACTATCGTCCGGGACGTATCTATCTTTTGATTCCAGAAGTCGACAAGTTCGAAATGGTCAGCGTGCTGGACCGGACCGTAGAGTTTCCGGAAAAGCCCATTGACGTGGCGAACTATCGACAGCTGAAAGTCGAAGGAAATGCCAACTACAAGGCCGAGGACATCGAATTCATTCGTTATCGCGTCGAAGATCTCGAGCCGTGGACACGTGGTGCGACGCAAGACGTTTTGCGTCAGTGTGTGCGTGATGAGTGGCGAGGAGTAAATTCGCCCGCCTACCAAGCTCGAGTGAAAAACGCGTTCGCGAGTCGAATCGACGAAGTCGTCGGATATGTTGGGTTGAGACTGCAGGCTTTGCACGTCACCAACCTGGCAGAAAATGACCAGATGGCAGTCGCTCGTGCAATTTCCGAAGCGTCAGGTGGCTTGGTTGCCGATCCTTCGCTCGGTGACGAGGACTTCCCTTTGGGCATGGATCCGAGGATTGTCGGCGCGATGCAAGTCGACGTGGCTGACGTACAGCCCGACGACTGGGAGCAGTTCGAATCGGCAAGTGATGTCGAAGCGTTTCGTTCCCGTAAGCGTCGTCGCTTTCGTCGTGGACGCAAGTTCGGTGATACAGGAGAAAGGTTATAAACCTGCGACCAAAAAAGGCCCGCGTTCTCTCATCTATATGGTGAGGGCGCGGGCCTCGGTCATTTATGGCTATATTCCACCGTTATAATATTTCCAACCGACTTCTAATATATATTTTGCGAACAGTCTTTTTGATTTTTCAATTGCTTTAAGGTGCTCGGAATTTAAGATGTCGTTTATTTCATCATCTAATATTTCAGAGTTGATGCTTGTCGCATTGTTAACTGTCTCCATGTTAAAGGCATATTGGGCATAGTCGGCAATCTCAAACGCGACCAATAAATCGGTTTGTCTATCAACTGATTCGTTCGCCGCCAAAAATAATGACTCGACGAAAGTAGCGAAAGAGCGCTGTATTTTAGATTGGCTATCTGCTAGGTCTGACATACGTCTGGGATTCCAGCGATTTGTGTCAGACATAAACTCATCCACAACGCTTTTTCTGTCATGTAGATCCATGTGTAGGTTGTCGCGGTTTGTTTCAAGATTTGACCGAAGTTCTTCTACTACGCCGTCCATCATTGCCTCTATGTCGGCGATATCGGATGGTTTGAAAAGTTCCTCTTTGCCGCTCATATATTTTTATCGTATTTCCTGTCAGGCGCTAGGTCGCCGTTGAATTCAAACATAATACTGTCGGTGTGCGGATTGGTGCCGTGTGGGTTGATTCTGACTCCACTAATCCTATCCAGTGGTTCTCTTATTCGCGTGTGGGCGGACAATGTATACATCAGACCCATACCCGATTTTGACAAATCTCTCTGCGTGGGTGTTGTCATAGAGTGGCCGCGAACCGCTATATTGTGTAGTCTGCTAAATATCCCATATACATTATTGTGTTGCGCCATGCAGTTCCATGCGAATCGTCCGAATAGAATTGCACGGTTTAAGTCATTGATTGATTTACCCTCTAAAAACATTTTTGCCAGCTCGCCTTTTTTGATTTCTGGATCCCTAGAGATAGCGTCAGAGAAATCTACATATGTATCGCTGATATCGCTGATATCCTTTGAGAAATCGTGATATTTAGCAGGTATCACGTTCGTACTACTCATGAGGGCGTGAACCAGCCGAAACGACTTGTTCGCTTCGGAATATGTACCCATCGAACCTGTCGTTGTTTGCCTATCCCATTCTTTGGTGGTTTCTATCGCGGCATCGTAGGTTGCTAGAGAGCCTGTATTGGCGTGCTGCGTCCTCCATGTGCTCTCATTTGATTCCGTAAAGTCTTTTAGTTTCTGTGATAGGGTTTTGGGGTGTTGAATATTTTCGCATTCCGATAGCCATTGATGCGCGGATTCCAAAGAGCTACTGCGAGGGACGTCGTTAGATGGAAAAATACCACCGATAGCTAAAGATGGTATAGAGCTTTTAGGCACGCCTTTTTCGTGACTCATATTCGTATATAATGCCTTTATACGGTGAATTTTGCAAGCACGTGCTGTTTGCTATTTTTGCATGAAGTGTCTACTGATTTGTGACATATACTCAGCTAGGTTCGGTGCTATGTTATTCAGCCAATTCGCAGCTACAAGTTGCTTCACGTCTACTATTGCTACTTGACCTTCTTTGAATTTATCAATATCAATTTGCATAACCCATGACGTACCAGAGTCTGCCATGTCCTCTTTGCCGTTTCTTTGGCTGTATCTTCTAACAAACAGTTCATTATTATATTTATCGCTATCATCCCACATCGAGCCTATATAGCCATATCCCTCTGGGTTGAGGTTTTTCATGGCTCGTTCAGAATTGAAAGTTGTATGATCGCCAAATCGGTTCTCGGTACACAGTCTCGCATCTACTGCGTGTATTAGTTCATGAATCAGAGTGTTGGGATTTGTCATATTCGGCACGGACAGTGTTATCTTGTTGCCATACCAATAAAACTTTCCCCCCGGAGTAAATGCTTCCCTGTCAACTTTTACTCCCAGAATTTTTTCTGATTCTAAGGCTTCCTCTTCTTCCTCATTATCGTGGTTTTTTAAGTTGTTTGCGTCGATCACTATAGTGTCCAGCACGTCAATCGTGAACAGTTCTTTTGGTATGACAGCTAAATTATTCAAAAATATTTTCAGTTTTTTTGAATAATCACTAGTTTTTAAAGCCTTGTGATTGGAATCATTTATGTTGGGTATGAATTGAAATGCTATTCCGAACTGGCTAACTGTAAAGTCGTTCGAGATTACATTCAATCTGTCTATATCGTGATGGTGCTGGTCGATCTCTTTTTGTAGGATGTCCAAGTCCTCTTGCTGCACTAGGTCTAGCTCTAGACTTTTGGCTATTTCGAAACGGTCAAAGTCAGGTTCCGCGCGTAAATCGTATAATTCTCGAGACACTTTTAAGATATTGTCTATGTCGCTTGGACCTGGCGCTTCGGGACATTTGATAATATGAGCGTGCTGGAGGGCTTCCCTGCCGAATCGTATAAAGGAACTATATACTTTTTCAGGATGCGATGGATTTTCTATTCCGTTTTGCTTGTTTGCTATAGCGATACCTACGTACCCGCCTAGACCTACATGCATAGCGGAGCTGCAAATCCACACGGCTGATAGAGTCCGGCGACCTATCTTGCTTTCATGCACAGATTTATCGTCGACTCGTTTCTCGTCTTCCTCCGCGGGACATTCGTGCGCACGAGTCATGGTCACTAAACCATATCACAGAATTGTATCAATATCCAAAACTCTAGTGCTTATGATAGTATAGGGCTATGGTAGATTATCCAGAATGGGTCTTACCAGCACTCGTACCAATTGTCATATGGTCACTTCTATGGAAGGGGCTCGCGATGTGGCATGCGGCACGAAGGGCGGATACAATTTGGTTCGTGGTATTAGCAGTGGTCAATACTGTTGGTGTCCTAGAGCTGATTTATCTGTATCAGGCAGGTAAACTACGACCCGGAAAACTATTTCACAAATAATAACGTGAAAGGATGGCGAGCCCGTTTACAATCGCGGGCTCGTTATCTTTTGCCCAAAACTTCATGAAGAGCCACGATATACATGCTTTCACTCCACCCTAGTGGCGTATTCTCATTAGGCTCATCGCTATTGCTCATATACAGTTCGGGTATTTGTCCATCCTTGGTGACGGTACTTTTTGCCTTATTGAGGTATTCCAATGCTTTTTTGTCGTTGCCTAATTTTTTGTGCACTATCGCGAGCCATGATAACCCAAAGCACCACTCTGCCTCTTCGCTATACCCGTCCTCGTTTTTGTTATAATACCGGTCAAACTTGTATCGCAAAACGCCATGTTCTTTTTCTAGGTGGTATTCCATATTGTCGACGATTTCTTTGGCCATCTCTGTTTCTACGATGTTGTATGGATAGATCAGCGACAATAGAGCTAGATCCGTGAATTTGGACTCGGACTCTCTTGGAAGGAGGCCTTTTAACGCGTTCATACCTCGATAAATCGCGTCGTCATCAACGTCCATTCCGCCGACCTCTTTCCATTTTTTCAAACCAGCAACGACAGCTCCTATAGAACTAGCATGTACCTCTTCGGCCTCTTCCCACATACCATTGTCGGCGTCATGCCAATATTCGACATTGCAGATATAGTGAATCAAAGTTTGGATAGTTTTGCGATCTTCGTTATTGCGTATCATGCTGTGACCGTTTTGTTCGAATTCGGCTAGTTTGAATAATACCGCACCAATCGCGTCATGCTGTTTGTTGCCCCAGCTTTCCCAGAATTCTTCTAATGTTTCGGGATTGTATCGGGCGTGGATAAATTGCCATGTCTCGAATGGTTTTTGCTCCACCGCCCAGTTGATCTTGTCTATATGTTTGTCAAAAATATCTAGCAATGTTTGGTAATCTTTACGCACGATGTCCCATTCGTCTGCATATTCAAATGCCAGGGCTTCGTACACATTATCTCTTATCCATGCCTTATCATAACCCGTAGCTACTTCATTATGTGACGCAAGGAACAGGCCTCTTGGGGTTAATAGTTTGCGTAGATTGGATAGATGCCTGTTTACTTCGACGTCAAAATCAATATCACTCATCTATTTTCCTTTATGATGACTGTGGTTATAGTTATCGTGAATGTTTCTGTCGTGAATAAATCCGTTCAGCCTATCAATAATCTTCTCACTGCCCTGGCCGCTGTGTAGCTCCGCTCGTACTATAGCCGCCCTAGCCTCCTGCCGAAAAAGCTCGGCGGCTGTTTCAATATGGGCGCGAACCTCGTAATCTTCGGTATGCGCGGCTCGCATTTCCAGCGCGTCAAATGCGGCTTGCGCTTCGGCTATAGGGCGCGTGCATTGTTCGCAGGTTCCGTAGTCTCCTATTTTCATGTAGTGGCCGCCATAGTCAAAGGTCTCGGCCGGACGCAGTTCTTTTAAGGTTTCGTCCACTATAGCTAGGGCTTTGTTAGCCGCCTCGACTACATTGTGAGTATCCAACCGCTGTTTGATCATGATGTAATTGTAGCATAAGCATTATATAAAATAACCACCCGTGCTTTTCGGATTTTACATAAACTAGCATTAGAGTTATAATGTAGGTCATCTAATCAAGGGGGACTAAATGTCATCACCAGAATTACCATCTATACCAGATAAATGTAAAATGTGTTTCGAGGCAAATTCATTATCTACTCAATGTATTATGCTTGGCGAGGTCCTCGACCAGATTGATTCTCAGAAACAAAGTGGCGAAGAAGCAGAAGTACAGTATTTTGGTATTGATGCCGATGGAAATGAGGTGGAGATTAATGGTCTTGACGATAACTCGAATGAAGATAGCGGACTTGATGTTACCGGCGAAGCGACCGTGTCCGATTTCGACAGCTCTCTAGATGGCTCAATGGAAGGACCGGATATTAATCCCTTCAGTTCTGAAAGTATGCGAAAGTCGTTAGAAGAAGCCAAGACTCAGCTAGCCAATATGACGTCAAAATGCATAGGTACGCTGGCATTGAAGGGGCAAACTAATGACGGTATCGTGCACGAAGTGTTCATATGCCAAGAACCGGATGCTGGAAAGATGCGAGACCCAATGACAGGCGAAGAGTCCCACGTTCGTGATTTCTTGTCAGAGAACGGGCCTGTTGAGATGGTGATGCCTCAAGTAATGCGGTTGAGCTTGCCTGAACAAGAAAAGCCAAGCGACGATTAGTAGTTTCTTGCCCCACCCTTCTGCTAGATGGGGTTATAGACTGTTAGCCTTGCAAAAATTACAAGAGTATGATGAAATTACAGTAGTTCGTCAAATTCTGGCGAAAAAGGTCTTGGAAATATAGGAGTACCAATGGGGCTCGTATGGGCATTTGTTGTACAGATAGTGCTCTTGTGCGCTGTCATTGGAATCGTCAAAATACAGGGCGGTGAGCTACTTTGGACGCTGTTGTTCCCTCCTGTGGTTGGGTTGATACTGGTGATATCTATGGTTAGCGAGCTATGGTCGGGACTTGGATATATGCTGGCTATCGTCGCCGTCGTTATATACAGATGGGTACAGGTAACAGAGCGAGCAAATCACCAAATCAGAACAAGACCTAACCAAGTGCCGAGTCCTACGGGGCCGGCACTTGGTAAAGTCATTGAAATTATACGTATATTATTGTAGAGTAATCATAATGCGGTGGGACATCGCATCTTTACCGACCGTCAGTTAGGAGTAAGAGTGGCAGAAATCACCGTTCTTCAGGTATGGGGAATCTATCTGTTTATAGTCGCCATCACGGTGTACTTGGGCGGGCAGCATCTTCCAAATGTATTTTCGAATTCCATCAACATCATGTTCGGATTATCGGTCGCCGCTGGTCTCGTAACAACCGCGCTACCAATAACAGCAACCTGGGTATTCGAGGAGTACCTGTCGTTCAGAATTTTGTTATGGGCAGTAGTTACCATAGGCGTGCTGTTGCCCTTCGGCGCATATCACTTGGTTCGGGGTATACGAGAAACGATACAGTCATATGTCGAGTTCAAACAGCGTGAAATCGAAAACGCAAGCGCAGACACTGCACCGTTCAGTGTATTTGATGAACACGACACCCAGCCCCTTCCGGTTGCGTCATTCGAAAGCACCCTCGATAACGTTCGAGGTAGCGTGACGGATTATGTTTGGTCGAGGCCCTAGGTAGCCTTGTAACTGGTCGGTAACAAATGCGAAAAGGCCGGATCTAGAACTTGCATGAAAGTGAGTTTCTAGATCTGGCCTTATTCTATTGGGCTATCTAAAGATACTGACCGTGCCCTGTGCCATCGTTTGGTTGTGGCACCTGAGCAAAGTTGGGTATTGGTTGTGGCCTTGCTCCCATTTGTGCCGCCTGTCTTGCTTGTTGTACCGCGGCGAATAACTCTGGCCTCTCTGTCTGTATTTTTTCCTGCGTCTCTTTTGCAGCTTCCATTTGTGAGATTTGCGCATCCACTTGATTGGTAACCGCTTCGGCTATTAGATCATTTCTTAACTCTCGCGAGATCATAGGAACGCCACCTTTACCTACGAGTGTTTCGTTTATATTGAGGTTTGCCACTACCGCGTTAAAAATATTGCGCTTTGGACATTGCTCTTCACAGTCATTCGTTAGTTTGTTACCTACACAGTTATCTTTTGGCATGCTGTCATATATATCGCGGTACATCGCGGTTTTTGCCGCTACCGCGCGTGCAGATGCACTGAGCGTAACGCCTTCTTCTGAGCTTTCTCGGGCTTCTCCCATATTTTCGAGGGTGACAATCATGCTTTCTAGGCTACAATTTCCACTACACGGTGCTTTTTCTGAGTTTCCCATACTCTTCTCCTCTCGTTATAGGTAATGACACTATTATAACGCCATGCGCGGATGGTTGCCAGTTTGTGCTAGCGGCGTCTAAGTGTATCGAACGCTAATGCAGCTATCGCTAGCGTGAGCCCACCTGTCATTATGCGTTTATTTCTATTTCTATTGGCCAATAATTCGTTATTGTTTTTTGGAGCATTTTTAATTATTTCTGCTAGTTTTTCACGATGCTTGCGATGTATATCAGTAACAATAGAATTGCGGTCCATGGGCATAAACCGTTCGCCTACCGGAAAAGATATATCCTCTATGTCGACACAGGCGATAGCGTAATCGCGATATACTTCATCGTTCGGCAATTGCGTCCAATCGCTTCGAATCTGTTTTGATACCAATCCTATATCTTCCCGCATTCTGATGTCATGATTTTTGAGTACGTTACTTATCGTCTCGACCGCTTTTTTGGCCGACATATTTAATGATATTACTGTTAGCATATTCTCTAGAGCCGCGTCCAAATCGAAAGATATTTCTAGCAGCCTTTGTGTTGCTTCACTCTTCGTATCCCCGCCGATGCCGTCGTATATGTTTGCTAGCTGGCTTGTCATAAGATTACGTACAATACTAACATTGCCAATACAGTTCTCGACTGGGTCATCTTGTTGGTTTCCGCTTGCTTCGAAATTATTCATGACGGTATTCAACCATAAATACTACTAAATAACTATAACTATTAGTTTATAAATATTGTCCATTCGGTGGCATGTTGCCCGTGTCTTTCTCGGAGGGTGTTGTGTCTCCTTGGGATTCGATGAACGCCTTGAACATGTTTGTGAGACTTTGAATCTTCTCCGTTTGAACATTGCCAGCACTATGGACAGTCTCGCCATTAACATACTGGAGTTCTTGGGCTTGCTCAAAAGCACTTCTGTATGGACAGGTAGCCTCGCCGTTTACCAGCTGAACGCCAGGACAGCCATTGTGATGGATATAATCGATTACCGAGCGAGCGGCTCTGGTGTTTCGGACGATATCGTGAGAAAAGAAGTCGTTCTCGACAATCTCGGGATTAAATCCTTCAATTCGGTTTTCTATGGATGCTACACCTAAACTAATTGGACATGGTAAATCGTTGTTTTCTGACATCGTGACTCCATTGTTATATAACAGATTATATAGCAAAAAACTACAAGTACCAGTTGCTAGTCAATAATATTGGTGTTTTTAGAATTCTTGTATAGCCGCCTGCCAATATACTTATGAATTTCGGCGATAAGTAGTGGTATTGCAAAGGCAATTATACCTGTAAGGATTATATCGCTGAATTCCACTGGCGCGATGTGTAGTATTGGAGCGAGCGGTCCTATAAGAGCTAGCGCCTGAACAGTAACGGCTAGGGTAAGTCCGATATAGAATGGAGTACTCCACGTTCGGAGTCTGCGGAATAACGATTGATGGTCGCTTCGAGCGTTGAACGCATTTGACCACTGCATGACGACCAGCGCGCTAAACGCTATTGTTCTGGCGTATGCTTCGCCATGAGTGTCTATGTAGTGGGCAAATAATGCCAGCACTGTGCCCGCCATGCTGAGGGCAACAAGTACCATGCGTGAAATAATGAACTTGTTTAGGATCGGTGAATTGGGTCGTTTTGGGCGTTGTTTCATGATATGTTTTTCGCCAGGTTCTAGACCGATAGGTATGACCATTGCAGTGTCAGTAACCAGATTTACGAATAATATCTGAACAGGCAACAACGGCAATGGTAAGCCAACGATCAATGATCCCAGCATCGTCAGCACTTCGCCAGATGTTGTTGAGAGCAGATAGTAGAGCATCTTTCGAATATTATTGATAATGATTCTACCTTGGTACATCGCGTCAATAATTGACTTGAAGTTGTCATCTAATAAAATTATGTCACCGGCATCGCGTGCTATATGGCTACCGCTACCCATTGCTAGTCCGACATGCGCGTCCGTCAGTGCGGGTACGTCGTTAACACCATCTCCGGTCATCGCCGTGATGTTATGTTTCTTTAGCAACTCTAGTATTCTGTACTTGTGTTCGGGTATGACACGTGCGAAAACTCGTATATCACGAATTGCCTTGTCCAGCTCTTCGTCGCTCATAAGACTCATATTTCTAGCGTCAAAAACCTGGTCGCGCGATTGAACCATGCCCAAATCTCGTGCTATATGATATGCCGTTTCTGCATGGTCACCCGTTACCATGCGAACGGTTACACCTGCGCTTTGCGCCATGTGTATGGCACGTTTCGCTTCGGGTCGTAACACGTCGGATACGGCAACGAAACCTACGAAATCAAACTTGGTACCTTTTGGTAGGTCGCTAAATTTCTTGATATTTTTGCCGATTGTTGTCGTAGCCAGCGCGATGACTCGGTAACCATCCGCGGTTAGCTCGTGCAACATATGTGTAGCTTTTTCGTGCTCGCCTGCGGTCATATCGCTACGTTGTAGCACGTGCTCTGGAGCACCTTTTACGTCTAGCGTGAAATTGCTGCCATGTTCAAATATATTACCACTCATACTGACGGCCTGATCGAATGGTAGCGTTGCAATAATTTTGTGCTTTTGATCAGGCATCTTTTTGCTACTGACATATTCAATAAACGACATGTCTAAAGGATCGTGAGATTTATTGTTATCGCCATTTATTGTTTTCTGAATATATTGGTCTATGGGGTGCCGACTAAAATCAGGCTGCCATACTTTCCCTACGGTAAGCTTGTTTTTTGTCAAAGTCCCAGTCTTGTCACTAGCAATCGTAGTTATCGCGCCTATTGTTTCTATGGCGCGCATTGTTCGAACGAGTGCTTTTTTGGCCGCCATACGACGAATGCCTAGAACGAGCACGACGGCGATGGCAATCGGCAGACCCTCTGGTACGGCACTAACCGACAACGCTATAACAAATCTTATTGCTTCGGCAAGCTCCATGCTTCGGAGCATGGCGAGACCAAACGCAACAATAGCCAACGCAGAAACGACCCCCACAATTTGAGTGATTAGTTTATCAATTTTTTTCTGTATAGGACTTGTATCGGTTGGCCTGGACGCTAGTGCTGCTAGTTGTCCAAACTGTGTCGCGTTAGCGGTGTGTGTCACGATAGCGCGAGCTGTACCGGCAACAATAAAAGAGCCTTTGAATAGCAGATTAGAGCATTCGTACGTTTCTTTTTTTCCTTTTAATGCGTCGGTTTGTTTATTTATTGGCTGTGATTCGCCCGTAAGCATAGATTCGTCAACGCGTACATTGTTACTTACCATTAATCGCGCATCAGCGGGTATTTTTTCGCCTTCGGATAACTCTATTATGTCCCCCGGTACTAGGAGCTGAGAGTCTATCTTTGTCATAGAGCCATTTCTCAAGGTGTCCACGTCTTGGGCCTGGTGCTTTGAAAGTGATCTCAGTATGCGCTCGGTTGATATCCTTTGCACGTAATATATGCCGGCGCTAATAACCATGATTGTCAGGATTATTATCGAGTCTAGTAGTTCATGCTGAAAAACGCTGATGGCGGCGGCTATGAACAAAACCAGCATAAATACATTGGCGAAAGGTTCGATGATTTTGCGCCACAAGGGCTCGCCTTTTACTGTAATGGCATTTCTACCGTGAATTCGTAATCTCTCTTCGACCATCTCGTTAGATAGTCCATTTTCGCTTGAATCTAAGTCATCAAGCGTAGCGCGTACGGATTTATCATAATAAAGCATTAGTAATATTGTAGCAGACGAGAGGTCTAGGTATTGGGATTACTGTCGATTTTGTAGCCAAAACCACGAACTGTTTTTAATATTTTGTTATCAAAAGGGTCGTCAATTTTGGCACGGAGATACTTAACATATACCTCCACTGTATTTAACAAAACGTCAGCTTCGTAGTCCCAGACGTATGCCACTATAGTTTCTTTGCTAGAGGGTCGGTCTTGGTTTCGTAACAGAAACTCTAATAACGCGAATTCTTTGGTTGTTAGATTTATCTTTTTGCCTGCTCGCGTTACCGCATAAGTTACGGTATCCAGTTGTAAATCGCCGGCAGAAAGGATAGATTCCGGTGATGAAGAGTGTTTTACTAGCCTCCTGACGGCGGTCATTATTTGAGACAGAGAAAATGGCCTCGTCAGATAACTGTCAGCGTCGCCATTGGTTATCTTTGACCGATTTTTGTCTGCTTTTTTGTCTGTCAACATCAGCACAGGCGCGTGTACCTTTGCGTCACGCATGGTTTGCACGATGCTACCGCCGTCATTTTGGATCGAGATTTTTTCATCCAAAATTATCAAATCGTACCGTTGGGATATCGCAGCCTTGCTTCCCTCTTCGCTATCATATGCCGAATCGACGTCATACTCCTCCTGTTCGAGGGATTGCTTGATAGATCGTGCGATTTTATGTTCTTTTTCTACGACGAGTATCCGCATAAGTTGCCCCCCTACGAACTTATTGTTATCTCGATCCAGCTACTGGATATTTTTTACTCCAATTCTGCATGGATTCCAGAATTGGCATTAAATCTCTTCCTTTTGACGTCAATTGGTACGTGCAACGGTTGCTTCCATCTAATTGTTTCTTTTCTATAATACCTTCGCGCTCTAGTTGTTCTAGTCGCGCGCATAGCGTTCGCGGGTTTATTCCGCCAGTCTTTTCCTGCAGTTGACAAAAACGTACGGTCTTTTCGTTCAGAAAAAACCTCAACATAAGTGGGGTCCACTTATTTCCAAGTATGTCTGTAGCGCTGTCCACGCTCCCAATCGTCTCCGACGTGGTTTTCATAGTGTAATTATATCTGTGATAAAACTTTTTTGCAATTAATTACGGGGGCGGAAGTCTACGCCGCCGAAGTTTTTGATTTTTTTGCCTAGCTCAATAATTGTCTCTAGTGGTGTCGTATGGTCTATAGCGAAAGCCTCGCCATCGGGTAGCAATATCTCCTTGTTGTCTACGCCTAGGAATTCACGTAGTGATTTTTGGAGGTATTTGTACTTTCGATCATACTTATCGCCCAGAATGGCACTGCCAGTAGGGTCGCCCTCGGGCGCTATCTCCGGATTGTTCTCGACGGTTCTTTTTCTGCTTTTGATTTGTTCAGACGATTTAATCGCCCCTGTCGCCGTGTCAAAAACTTTACCGAACGCAATGCTTGCCAAGCTAAAATTGGTATTAAAATCAACTATTGGTTCTAGTGAAGGCATTTCTGGTTTTTGTGTCGTATGATGAAGCGCGTTGTGAATACCGCGAAGCATCCATCCTATGTTCGAGGGGTTATTGCGAAAGTCTATTACCGCATTGGCGTTTTTACTCTCGAACTTATTCTCGGAGAGGGCTAAACGAGTAGCCCACATTTCCCATTCTTTTTCGTAATAATAAAAATGATGAAAGTCTGGGATGGTTCGAAAATCATCAGGAATGAATTCCCATTTGTAGTTATCGTGGAATAAGTCCATAACACGATCAAAGGCATTCTCGACCTGTACGAATCCACGATCATCAGTAGGCAGTACTATGCGTTTATCAGGATGAATAGCGCCCAGCCAATCAGTTGGGTTTTTCCATGCCTCTCGTGGTGGCATGCTGTCGGGATTATAGACAACCGCTCTGCCTTCCATATATCTCTATTATAATATATTTATAGTTAGGAGTCAATCCTCGTACAGTTCGTAACCTGGTGGACGGTATGGTGTGACGTGCATCTTGACACTGATAGGATAATAAAATTCATTCTCTACGTCATCGTATCCGTATGTTATTGACCGTATGGCAGGAATGGTCGTGTGTGGTACGAACGTGAATTCCTGTAGTCGGTTCAAGTGTCTGCCTTTTGCTAGGGCGACATCATGCGGTATGTCGTTATGCATGGCGTATACGCTTTTTATGCCTGCAATATAATTCAGCGAACCTTCTTTCATTTCTAATTCGCTAGATATGTATTTCGCCAAATCATTCTTTAAATCGGCGTAAGCAACACTGGATAATTTATCATTTTCGCTAAATTCAATGCTGGACAACAGCCTTAATTTGTCTTGCAGGGAATCACCGCGCTTTAGGACGGATTTTAGTTGGTGCATGAAATTTTCGCCCAAGCCTTCTTCGCTTTCTAACGTAGACTCTAAAACGGACTGCTTCTCGTTGACCATTTCGGCATTCCCGGTGTGCGCGGGGTTTAGGTATAGTACGTAGGATTGTGAAATATCATAGTGTCCTGCTGGAGTAGGAGGCTTGCCAGGCTCTACGTCTACCGAGAATTGCGGCGCCGATGTGACCTGAGCTACATGATGAATGACTCCGTTTACTGCCGCGTATCCCATAGATCTAGCGAGAGTATTTGGAGGTATTTTTCCTGACTCGAGTTTTTGCTCGACGATTTTTAGCTTACTATTGGCCGTCACTAGCACAAAACGTGATGCCGCACCATTTTCGTTTATTAAGATTTCTTCGCCTACGTGGTCGCACGTTTCGTTTAATTTTGTTACTAGCTCTTCACTTTTCGCCTTTTTATCCGTTTCCCTACCTTCAAATTCAGTCAGAATTTCTTGGTAGGCGACGGCCTTTTTATAAGCTTTTTGGACGGTCGTAACAGGTAACAAAGACTCTTTTTCGGTCCAATCTTCGAACATTTCTGAAAACAAAGAACCCCCATCGTCATTGTGTTTGGGGGGTTCGGAATGCTCCGCCATGCAACGATTATACACCAAGCATATGCAAGTTGCAAACGGATTCTGTGACCGGCTACGATACGCTGAGCAAAGTCCAGCTACCGCCACGGTTGTCACTTCGCAAACGAAAAGTATGTATTCCGTCGCTCATTGACATTATCTGTGCGAGGGCTGATCCTCGACGAATTGTAGTGCACAGACCGCAATCGATGAAATCAATTGCCCTGCCTTCGAACTCGATTCGCCTAGGAACGGCACGCATATTGCGTCCAAATCCCATGCTCAGAATTGTTACCGGTATGTTAAAGGTTTTTGTCATTTCCCTATTCCCCCTTAGGATTGATTTTTTGTTCGTGCGGATTTTATGTGGGGAACTACTCCGGCTAACAAGTCTACCGCAAGACTCGTTTCGAACGCTTTCGTAGCGAATTGTACGAACGACAGGGACGACCGAAAATATTCGGTGAGTATATCGACGTAATTTAATTTACGTCTGTGAGTGAAAAGATGGCACTCCCATCAGTACTCGCATGACTATGTATTATTATGCGCTTATGCTCCTGAACGTGCAAGATTATTTGTCGATTTTACAACCAGTCTTTGGTAATAGAAGATTATATACATTAACATAATTGACATATTATGTCAATGTAAGGTATGCTATAACAGATGACAAAAGCACTGGATTTCACGATTCACGAAAGGCTGGACGGAGCATTGGCTCGTAGTGGCACTATCACCACGCCTCATGGTGTTATTCAGACACCTGCGTTTATTCCAGTTGGTACGAGCGCGGCCATGAAAGCACTGACCGTCGACCAACTACGCGACACCGGCGCGCAGGCTATACTGGTGAACGCTTATCATTTATATTTACGTCCTGGCCACGACGTGATTGATGGTGCTGGTGGTGTGCATAGTTTTATGAATTGGCAAGGTCCGACTTTCAGTGACAGTGGTGGATTTCAGGTCATGAGCCTAGGTGTTGGATTCAAAAAAGTGGTCGATATGACTGGTGATAAATCAACTAACGTAACGCGTAAAAAAGACAAACTAGCATGGATAGATGACGATGGCGTACGTTTCAAATCTCATATTGATGGAAGTATGCACATGTTTACGCCCGAACTTTCCATGCAAATTCAGCATGGTATAGGCGCTGATATTACCTTTGCGTTTGATGAACTAACTACATTGCACCATAACTATGCCTATCAAGTAGAATCACTAGAAAAACGCACACACCCGTGGGCGGTACGTAGCTTGGCTGAACATAAACGCTTAAATGCGGAGCGTAGCCATCGGCCGCCGCAGGCGCTTTTCGGCGTCATCCAGGGTGCTGACCACGAAGACCTACGTCGACAATGCGCGAAATATCTGGGCGGAATGGACTTTGATGGCTATGGGCTGGGTGGAGCCTTGCGCAAAGATGCTATTGGTGAAATCGTACGTTGGATGTGTGAAGAATTACCAGAGGACAAACCGCGGCACATGCTAGGTATTAGCGAGCCAAATGATATTTTTGCTTGCATAGAAAACGGTGCTGATACTTTTGACTGCGTATCACCCGCTCGCGTCGCGCGAAACGGTGCGTTGTACACAAAGAAAGGACGCGTAAATATTACTAGGGCCGAGTTTGCTCGAAGGTATGAGTCGTTTGACGTGACATGCGACTGTTACACATGCAAAAACTATACCGCTTCGTATCTACATCACTTATTTCAATCAGGCGAAATACTCGGCAAGACATTGGCGACGATTCACAACGAACGATTTATAGTGCGTCTCGTGGATGACATACGGACTTCGATAACTGATGGTACGTACTATGATTTCAAAAAAGATTTTCTGAACAGCTACTACCTCGACTAAAGTCGAAAATCGATCGGATTGTTGGATTATATATTTATCAAAGCATAAAAAGTTTGCTAGTATATAAAGTATGTACGGGATATTGTTAGCGATACATATAGTGACTGTCGTTCTGTCTATAGCAGTAATGTCTGTTGCGGTTGTTGCTGCCCTATCGGGTTGGCGTAAGTCTATTCATGGCGCTCATGCTGGAGTTATTCTAACATCCGTTGGCTTTATCACGGGTGCGCTGTTGTTGGCGTATTCGCCTGCCCTATCTAAATGTCTAGTTTTCGTGGCATATATAGCAGTGATGTTCGGTGTATATGCGTTTGGCTTTGGTTTTGGCAAGCGACGAAACTCACGACTACTAAGGTCAAGCTAGTAAACATAATAATATTTGGATATACTTACAACAATGAAGGTAAAGATAGAAATCGAGACCAAAACGTTTATACGATTCTGGTTGGTTGTCGTCGCGTTCGCGATGACATATATCTTTGTCACTAGTGCATTCCAAGGCTTGGTTATTTTGGCTACCGCCTTTTTCTTTGCAGTTGTGCTGAATGGGCCGGTTGGTAAGCTGGCTAAGTATATGCCAGGCAAAAGTCGTGCAGCCGGTACCTCAATCGCATATGTGCTAGTGTTGGCATTTCTGGGAGTGTTTGCGTTTTTGGTTGTTCCGCCTATATTCGAACAATCAGCCAGGGTCGCCGCCTCTATACCTACATTCGTAGACAATGTCCAAGAGCGTGGCGAGGGTATATACAAATTAGCGGGCCATTACGGCCTAGAAGACCAGGTACATCAGGCTTTTGATACTGTTCGAGATAATGCTCAGGACTGGGCGTTTAACATGTCACAAAACATCGGCGCGAACTTGATCAGTAGCGTAGGATCACTGGTTGGATTTTTGGTCGCCGCCTTTTTGGTGATCGTGTTGACGTTCTTTATGCTTATCGAGGCACCTAGATGGCAGAAAACTATCTGGGGTCTATACAATGACGAAAAGCGTATGAAACACCATCATGGTCTAGTAACTAAAATGCACAACGTCGTATCAGGATTCGTGACGGGTCAACTGGCGGTGGCTGGAGTGGCAGGATTCTTCGCCGGCTTCGTCGTGTTCCTGCTCAGCTGGATATTTGCTGTTCCCGCCAACTTGGCATTACCGGCGGCCGCTATAGTGTTCCTTCTGACACTAATACCAATGTTTGGCGCGACCATCGCTGGAGTGATAATCAGTCTCCTACTGGCGTTTAACGACGTTGGTGCCGCTATAGTATTTATCATTTACTTTGTCGTTTATCAGCAAATCGAAAACAACTTTATATCTCCAGCCATACAATCAAAAACCGTCGAGCTTTCCGCATTGGCTATCTTGGCCGCCGTAACAGTCGGCGTGTATCTATTTGGCATTGTCGGAGGTATTATATCTATTCCGATCGCAGGTTGTATCAAGGTGTTATTAGAGGATTACGTAGAACATGCGCAGGATAATCGCAAAGAATCAAAGCACCCATTACATAAAATACTCAAAAAAGTCCAAGACGAATCATAAAATACGAAGTCCCCGCACCGTGTAATCGGTCGGGGACTTTTCGCATTTCATTGAACTGCTAGCGCGAGGCTTGTCTGAAGCGAGCGGTCTGACGCATCATCGCGCCGATCAGCGGATTCAGCATTTGGGCCCGCCTATCCAGCTCTTCCACATAGGCCTTGGCGGCCATTTGACCGAGCGCGATCTCGTTCAATTCCTCGCCGACGCGGACCTCTTCTCGTGATACAGCCGGCACGAATTGCGGTGGCTGATGGTTGACGATCGAAGCTATGCGTCCGGTTCCGTGGTTGTGAATCGCGCTCAGCTTTCGCTTGCACCTACTTGCCATTTGACTTCCTCTCGTCAGGCTTCGGTTGAAATACGAACTATCATTATTATAACACAAAAATTAGCAATAGTAAACTTTAGATACGCTCCCAGAACGTTCCGTGCTGTGTGTCCCGCACTGCCAATCCTTGCTTTGATAACTCATCGCGTAGTTCGTCAGATTTTTGCCAGTCTTTATTCTCGCGCGCGGTTCCTCTTTGATTTATGAGATTCTTTTGTTCATCACTGATATCGTCCCTATGCAGCTCTATCCCCAATAGGTCGCGAATCATGTCTAATATTTTATGCAGGTTATACGGATTGTCGGCTTCGCCGAGTAACTCATCAATTCTAGCGACGGCTCCTGGCGTGTCTAGATTTGTTTGTAAAATAGATAACGTCTCGTTGTCTTCAGCGCCCTCCCCTCTGCCTTGCCATCTCATATCACCTGCTCGACGCCAATTATTGAGTCGATTTTGTGCCGCCTCTAATATTTCCCAAGTGAAGTTACCTTCGGTTGCGTAGTGTTTGCTTAGCACTAAGAGCTTGAATGCATCTAGGTCGTAACCTTTGTCGGTTATATCTTTTAATGTGTAAATATTCTCCAATGATTTGCTCATTTTTTGACCATCAACTTTTATGTGATTCGCGTGCATCCATATTCGACTAAATTGTTTGCCGGTTACGGCTTCTGTCTGGGCAATCTCGTTAGTATGGTGTACAGGTATATGGTCAATTCCTCCCGTATGGATATCGATCTGGTCACCGAGTAGTTCCCGTGCTAGAACGCTACACTCTAAATGCCATCCAGGGAAGCCTTTTCTGTCGGTAGCTACTGGACTGTCCCATTCCATATCTCGTTTCTCTCCGTTGGCGCTGAACTTCCAAACGGCAAAATCAGTTGGATTTTTTTTGCCCGTGTCGGCGACTCGTGCTCCGAATTGCAGTCCTTCGATATCTAGCCTTGCCAATTTTCCATAATCATCTAGCTTGCTAGTATCGAAGTATATCCCGTCATCGATAACATAGGTGAAGCCTTTTTTGTTCAGTTCTTCAACGAAAGTTTTTTGCTGCTCAATGTAATCAGTCGCGCGTGGCATATGATCTGGACGAATTAGTCCCAGTTGGCCGTAGGCTTCGTCGTCTGCAATGGCTATATACTTTTCTGCAACTTCCCAGGCTGTCAGTCCTTCGCGTAACGCGCCTTTTAGCATTTTGTCCTCACCGGCATCTTCGTCGCTCGTTAAATGACCCACGTCAGTTATGTTCTGCACGCGCGTTACGTTGTAGCCACTGGCGCGTAGCATGCGTACTAGTACGTCCCAGTATATGTACGACACCCAGTTGCCGATGTGTGGTTGGCTATATACGGTTAGCCCGCAAGTATACAGTGATATATCCTTTGCGTCACCTACTTCGTCGGCGTTTCGCGTCAGTGTGTTATGAAGCTTTACTGTCATGTTCGTTCAACGCCTTGTCGGTAGCTTCGATTAATTCGTTAATTATTTTGTCGTAGTCTTCGTATACGCGAAATCCTGCGGAATACTCATGTCCGCCACCACCAAAATATCCTGCGACTGTTTCGGCAATAGGTGTATTAGCCCGTAATTTTCCTGTCAGCTTGCCGTCTGGGTAAGTTTTGATTGCTATCGCGATTTCTACACCTTCGACGAGCCGCATTTCGTCTAGCACCAATATACTAGGATTGTAACGGTCGCTATATTGCTGAATATCTTCCCACGGGATATGAACAACGGCTAGCCTACCATCTAGTAGGTATTCTATCCTGCCGATTAGCTCGCCTTTATACGACAATATATCCTGTGGTTTTTTCATATATTCGCGACGACGTTCTTCGATATGTGACGCGTTTGCGCCCAGTGACGCTAGCTTGGAGCATAATTCAAAAGTACCAGCGCTGACTGCCTGTGTCGTTAGTCCTAGCGTATCGCTCATAACTGCGATCATCATGGCTTCGGCCGCTGATTGATTGATAGACCAGCCGTTTGATTCGGCTAATCCATAGACTACCTCGCTTGTCGCCACGGCATCTTGCGATAAAACAGTGTGCTCAAATGTCAGGTCGGACTGCGTGGTGTGGTGATCTATGACCAGTACGGGATGAGTTTCTAGGAAGTGCCTTACGCCAGATGAATTAAGTGCCTTGCTCAACAGCGTTTCGGCGGCGGTATCGACGATTATCACCATGTCGGCGCTGGTGTCAAAATCCGTGACGATTCTATCCCAGCCTTTTATATAGCGCAGATACTTCGGCACGTCGATTTGGCAGTACATCACTACTTCTTTGCCCTGGTCTGATAATATTGCCTCTAGTGCTACGGAACTACCAATACTATCGCCATCTGGATTTTCGCCCTGGATCACGATTATTTTGTGGGCTTCATTGATCATGTTTGTTGCTGTCTCGTACATCATACTAATTGTATCAGAGGTAATCCAAACCGCATAACGTTGACAATATCAGCTATTAATGAAATTATATTCAAAACGGCACTTCTGTTGCCAATTGAACGTTTCACAGGTTACAAACGAAAGGAATGCAGTCATGAAAGATTTATGGCTGTTGGTTGTCGGCGATATGCCGACGTCACTACAATGGATCGGAGCAATCGCGGGATTCATGCTTGCTCTGTCAATGCTGGCCGTGGGCAAGTTCGGCTATAGCAAAGTCGACAGGCCAAATCCGCGCCACCTCGAGTCGTCAAACGCCGTAAACGTGTGGCCGGTGTTTATACCGCTCGAACGCTTTGCAGGACCCGTGTTCAATGCCGTGTTCTGGCTATTCACGGGCACGCTACTCGGTTATCTGGCTTCGGTCATCATGTTTCACGGGTGGCCGTGGTCGTTGCCAGTTGCTATCCTGCTGGTCATCGCGACGTGGCGGTTCGACAGATGGTATCAGCGGCACATCCTTCCGACATAATCGACCTAGAACAAGGGTGGGAACAGGGAAGCTTCGTCGCTTCCCTTTTCCATTTTATTTACAAAATCTTTCGACCTTCTAGCGCATGACCTAGTGTTATCTGATCGGCGTATTCTAGGTCGACGCCCACGGGTATACCCCGTGCTAGTCGGCTCATTTTTATATCTATTCCCTTTTCTTGAATATGACGTTGCAGAAAGAGTGATGTCGATTCACCCTCTACGCTGGCGTTAGTCGCGATAATGATTTCTTCTACCTTGTCGTGTTTGATGCGATCCAGTAATTCTGGAATATGCAATTGCTCTGGCCCCACCCCGTCAATCGGGCTGATTGCTCCACCTAGAACATGATATGTTCCGTGGTACTGACCAGTGCGTTCTATAGCGATTATGTCTAAAGGCTCTTCGACTACCGCGACGAGTGTCTTGTCGCGCGATTTATCACTGTATAGTGGGGAGACGTCTAGGGATGAGTCAATCAAAGCAAAGGTAACGGGGCATGATTTTACGCCTGTATGGAGTTTTTCTAGACTTGTCGCTAATTTATCGGTCACGTTTGGTTTTGCTCGCAACAAATAATATGCATAACGCTCTGCAGTACGCGCGCCCACGCCAGGCAGGCGCCCAAGTTCATCAATGACATTAGTCAATGCCTTTGGCAGCAAATCTGCCATGGACTACATACCTAGGTTGCCGAGGCCGCCCATTAGCGGCTTCATCTTTTCGGCGGCGATTTCCTGAGCTTTTTGCATACCGTCACGTACGGCTACTTCGATATTACTCTCTAGCTCTTCGATATCGTCCAGGTCTACTTGTTCTGGGTCGATTTTAATTTTTTCTACCTTTAGTTCGCCATTGATAGTTAATTCCACCATTGGATTGTCGTCGTCATCGCCACCAGATACGACTACTACCTTTTGCTTTTTTAGGTCTTTTTGCGCCTTGCGCAGTTCGTTCAACATTTTCATTTGGTCAAATGCCATGATTATTCTCCTTTTTTACGGCCTATTTCCGCTTCGTTTATGGGGTAATTATACAGTATTTATACCTTAACGTCGATAAATGTAGTATCTATCGGCTTCTTCGCTCGTGGCGGTGGTCACGATTCGTGAGGGTATCAAATCTATTCTATCGTGGGCAGCACTGGTGGCCGCAAAATCACCGCTGGCGGGAATAGCGCCTAGTATGAGTGGCGGTTTTTCATAATATCCTATTAACGCTATATAAAATTCTCTTTCCCCGGGCGTAGTGACCAATGTTCGTATATTGTTACCACTAATATGCGAGTTGTATAGCGATACGTCATGATTGAAGCTTTTTGCCGTGACAGGATCGTAGCTATAGCCATCAAAATACCTTCCCAGGCCAGAGAAAACCAAGCCACCTACCAATATTGTTAGTGGCAATATGCCAACGAATCTCGCGTAAGGATTTCGTGGAAACATATCGTACCAAAACCTTAGTAAATATCCCAGGCCACTCGCTAGCAACAATAGCATGGGTACGAATGCGATTCCGGCGAACTCTGGATTGATAATCAATACCGGCACCAGTAGCAGAATCCACGCCACTAACGTGTAACTACGCGCTGTGTACCTGATTTTGAACAACTGCCATGCGCCTATCACTATCAAAGCGATTGAACCAAGTCCCAGAACTGGCGTCATCAGCACGCCACTCTGTGGCCATATAAAGTTAAAGAATTGTTGCGACAGTATTTGCAGATTAACCCATACGTCCGGGGGCCACGCAGGGGGTGCGCCCAGCAATGTAAGTATCAATGACGGATTAAATAACGCCAGAACGAACAGCGGCGCCGTAATTGATAGGCTGATTGATAGTAGCAGTAACAGGTGTAGTTTTGGCATCTGTTTTAATACATATCGAACGTGCGGATGCAACAGGCCTGCGCTACAAATAGCTCCAACCAGATAGACATTTAACGGAGTGTACAGACTGAGTGGCAATACGATAAAGAACACGAGCTTCCATAATCTTTTGTGACGTTCAGACGTGGTAATCATGGTAGCGGCCAATAGTAACCAAATTGGCCACAAGATATAGGTTATCGTTCCTGTTCCTGCCTGTGCCAGGAACAGGAATTGACCGGCAGTAATCATAATCACCGTAGCGAGGAGCGCTATATTTGGCCGAAACCATCTACGGAGTAGAAAAATAGCGCCCAAACCTGCAAAGAACGCTGCTACTAATGAAGGCAATTTAAACGCGAATTCAGTGGGCCCCAGCAGTTCTAGACTCCATCTTTGCAGGACAAAAAGAGGCATGTTCGGTACTGCCAGCGTATCGACGTTTTGCAAGTCCATGTTCGAGGTGGCTATGAATTGAGTACGTTCCGTCTCACTCAATCCGCCCGGGACATACAATCCAGCGACCGCGAGTAGTACCATGAAAAACAGAGCGACGAGGGCATAGCCGATTTGGTATCGCCACCGGTATGCCAGAAACTTGCTAAAAAATAATCTCGCCATTTCTCATTATTATATCATGAGCAATAACAGTTTTACTCTTGTCGGGCGCTGGCGGACATAAAGCGCATACGCTCTGGATGGAAGTACAGGTCTACCTTGCCTACTGGGCCGTTACGATGTTTAGATATCAGTAGATTAGTGATGTTTTCATTCTCTTCGTCGGCATTGTATACACCTGGTCTATGAATAAACATTACGATGTCGGCATCCTGCTCGATACTTCCCGATTCTCGCAAATCGGATAACTGTGGTTTTTTATCTTCGCGTGATTCGACGCTACGACTCAACTGACTCAGCGCAATGACAGGTACGTTTAGTTCACGTGCCAACAGCTTTAGGCCACGGCTAATTTCGCTCACCTCTTGTACGCGGTTGCCGTCACTCCGTGTTACGCTTGCCTGCATCAACTGCAAGTAGTCGACTACTACCAAACCGAGAGGGGCTTGGTGCGCGGCGCGTTTAGCCTTCGTGCGCATCTCTAAAACGGTCAAGCCTGGAGTATCGTCAATGAATATTGGAGCTTCGGCGATCTCGCCCGATGCCTCTGACAATTTGGCGAAGTCGTCATCACTTAGATTACCGGTACGAATCTTCCAGCTATCAACGCCACTGACATCCGACAACATACGATCTATCAATTGTTCCTTGCTCATCTCTAGGCTAAAGAACAGCACGGATTCTTTGTTCAGGGTGGCTATGTTGTATGCCAAGTTCGTAACGAATGTCGTCTTACCCATTGCTGGACGAGCGGCTAGGATTATCAAGTCACTCCTTTGCAGTCCAGCGGTCATGCTATCTAAGTCTTTATAGCCAGTCTTGAGGCCTCGAATAGCACCCTTGTTCCTATGGAGCTCTTCTAGGCGGTCAAAGTTTTCTAGCAGAATCGATTCCACGCTGGCCAAGTCTTGTTTTAGGTTTTGGTTACTAACGGCAAAAAGTTCGGTCTCTGCTTTTTCCAATAGCTCTTGGACGGACTTGTCTTCGTCGTAACCCAATTCCGAGATATCACCACTCGCGCGAATCAATCGTCTTCGTACTGCTTTTTGCGATACGATTTCAGCGTACGTAGTCGCGTGAGCTGCCGTTGGTACGTAATTAGTTAGCTCGGTCAGATATGCCGAACCACCCACGTCGTCTAATTGTTTTTTCTTTTTCAGCTCATCTTTCAGGGTCAATAGGTCTACCGGTTTATGCTTTTCGAACAGGCGCATCATTGCCTCGAATATAGTCACGTGTCTTTTATCATAGAAATCACGTGCCGTTACCGCTTCGGTCACGTCGGAAAGCACGTCTTCGTCTATTAACACCGCTCCCAACAGGCTCATTTCGGCGTCGATGTTTTGTGGTGGTATCTTTGCTTGTGCGTCAGTCATCTAATTTTACCTCTGTTCCGCCACCCATCATCTCGGCAATTTTGGCTAACTTTTCGTCTGCTGGTGGTTTGTTATGAGCCAATGTCGTCACGTTGGTTTCCGGGTAGCCGATTTGATTCAGTGCCTCTCCTAATTGTGATTGGTACTTTGCTTCGTCAAGTTTGCTCTTACTGAACTTTCGACCGCAGTATATTGTCAGACGATCCTCGTCGTATTCAAACTGGCACTTTGACAACACGCTATATAGCGCCACTTGGTTCTGCCTGGTGTAATCGAGGAGTTTCTTTGAATCAAAAGGCTGGTCCGATTTGACTACTTTTTTCGGGGGTTTACTCGTTATTGGCTCGGCCGGTACTTTCTCTTTTACCACGATTACCGGAGCCTCAATAATGGTTGGCTTGACAGGTTTTTTGGTGGCCTCGGCCGCTCGATTAATCGGAGGCTTGTTAGCGGAGGCTGTCGCCGTCGGGCTGGGCGTTGTGGCTAGCATCAATGTCGTGAGCAGTTTCAAGCTAGGACGAGACGAAGAATTGACCGCCAGCAGGTCGTCGATCAATCGTATCTGCCAGCCTGGCGAAGGCTGGTTGGATATCTCCGCACGAAGCGTCTCTATCAATTGGTCTGTCAAAACATGAGATTGTATGCCCTGTTTTTCTAGATTATCTAATGTTTCAACAATCTTTCTGGCATCGTTGGATTCCGTGGCTTCTATCAATGTGTCGACCGCCTGCGCGGGGGCGAAACCTAACGTGCTTTCGACTAATTCCTTGGTAATACCCTCGTTGTCATCGGCATATCCTGATAGTTGGTCTAGTAGTCCGATAGCATTTCGAAAACTACCGTCACCACGCGCGGCGATTAGCTCTATTGCTCCGTCATCAATCTTTATGCCCTCGCCTTTTGCTATTTTCTTTAGGTGACGCGCTAAGTCCTCTCGACTAATCGCGCGAAAGGCAAAGTGTTGCGTGCGGCTGATTATTGTGTCGGGCACTTTGTGTAGATCTGTAGTGGCAAGTATGAAAACGACATGTTCAGGCGGTTCCTCTAGAGTCTTTAACAATGCGTTAAACGCCGGTTTTGACAGCATATGAACTTCGTCCACGATGTATATTTTTTTGTTTGCGGATATTGGCGCCAACATTACGCGGTCGCGTAGTTCACGTACGTCGTCGACGCCATTGTTACTGGCGGCATCTATTTCGATAATATCTAGGTGTGAATCGTCCCCTTGATACGGAAGCTGATTTATTTCATGCGCCAATATACGAGCAATCGAAGTCTTGCCGACACCCTTTGGTCCGGTCAACAAATACGCATGCGAAACACGACCCGCAGACAAACTACGGCGCAGTATTTCCGTCGCGTGGTTTTGGCTGACAATCTCGTCTAGCGAACGTGGACGGTATTTACGATATAACGCCCTGCGGACGTCACCACTCTCCCTCTTACTCATATATATAATTGTACCCTCTTTTCGAGGGTACAATCGTTGTAGTTTTCTTGGTGTGGATGTCTAGTGGAAATACCTGTTGAAAACGGCGAATCTTACAGGGGTGCTTCAACCGCTGCCCATGTAGCATCTGGATTGTCGACGGGAACGATGATAGTCACCTGATCGCCTTCTTTGATATGGAAGAAAGTGACGCTGGCTAGCAGTATTCGATATTCTTTACCGCCAGCTTCGACGTAGTATGCTCCATCGTGCTGAATCAATGTTCCTACGATTTGCTTTCGTTCGATTGGGCCAATTTGCTTGTATATAAAACTGCCGTCATCGGCGATAGTTAGTTTTAGGACGTCGCCCTCTAGCAGTTTTGATTTGCTGGCATAGTTCGCTGGTACTGGATAGTTCTTGCCATCCGGTCCTACCATGACTTGGCCGTCAAATACGCCTTCTATGATCTTGCCGGTTACGTCTTCGGTGCTGGACTTTGGTGTTACTACAGAACCGTCGTCGCCAATAATACTAATCAATAATTCCTTTGCAGCGGCCAAGTTGGTCTCTGCTTCTTGTATCAGTGATGTGAGTCGTTTTACTTGTTTCTCTGGTAAATCAGACATTTTCTCGCATTCCTTGTCTGTTTTTGGTGATATCACGTCTATATATAACAGCCCGAACAGATAATGTCAAACGTAAATACGTTTATCCACAAACCTAACAGTAATACGTGCAATTCCGTTGTAAAAACGACGGCATATTTATATTTTTTGCGCAAGACAAATGCATTTGACTAAATTAAAAGTCACCTTGAATGATTATTCCCTCGTAGGGTTCTAGCGGGTCAAAATCTGGTATCGATTTTTTAATCATCTGTTTAAAGTAAAATGTTTTATGGCCTTTGTTCTGCGCGGTCAGGATATTTACGCGTCCTAGCGCCCGAACTGCCAAGTTGTATGGATGATACATAACGTAAACATCCTCATCCTGAACCACTAGTCTGTCGCCAACGAAATCACGAGACGCCTGGATTGATACATACTCCGAAAGATGTCCGCTGGCATCCGCTCTATAGGTCTGGAAGTATTTTTGTTCGGCGACATATCGTGAGTGGGTAACTACTGTCGTATCGGTGCAGACTAATGTGTTTTCATCGGATTCATGGTTTATATAATCAATATAGTTATCGATATCACGAACTCGCTGACTTTTCGGGCCTCCTATCTCTAGCCAGTTTCGGCGATTAGTTATGTATTGATGTGTGCCATGTGTCCATTGGTCGTGCGGATAGTTCGGCCGATAGTACTCGAGTTTGTCCATTAGTACCAGCCATCGCCCTGGGCTTCGTATTTTTTGTCGATTTGCGAGTCCTTTCGAATCATCTGCTTCAATAATTCCGACCGGCGTTTGTATGACATGCTATTTACGCGCTCCTTTTCATCTGGCATGACGGGATGATCGACTACTTTGGCGGGATCGAGGCCCAGCTGTTCTAATTTCGCCGGAGTCATACCTTCGCGGATTCGTATAGGCAGGCCATTTTTATTACGCTCGTATCTTTCGCTCATTCGTTCAAAAATATTCCTTTGGTTTTATGATACTCCCCTATATAAAAAACGTCCAAAATTGAAAACACCGCGTACCGTATGAGGGTACGCGGTGTTGCCACGCGCGCCGGGGGCGCTTATGACTAGCCGGAATAGCGGGCCATTCGGACGTCGTCGGACGCGACGTTGTGTCGTGCCACGAAATCGTCGGTCATCGCCATGCAGGTGACGACCTTGTTTCGCAGAGACTCGGGTACGTCAGGGGCGCAGGCGAACGCGACTTCGAACGGACGCTCCAGCCTGTCGAACAGCTCGTCGCAGTCACTGGACTCGAAGGTCGCGTTCCACGTTGCGTTCAGCACGTCGTCGACGATGATGACGCTGTCGCACGCCAGCAGGCAGTACGCCTGGTCGGGATGCATCAGCACCACGTTGTTCGGCGCCGACCTCTTCATCATGCCTTCGATGTAGATGGCGGCCTCGATCGTTGCCATCGTCTGTGTCGCGTCTCCGCAGTCGACTCGGTCGAGCACGCTCAGCGGAAACGGTTGCACACTGGCAGTTGCCACGATTGACTCCTATTGGTTGTTGTTCCGGAACTACCCCCAAATATTTGCAGGGTACGCTTATTATATCACAAAACGCATTAAATAACAAGGTTTGTCATTGATAAATATTATATAATATGTTTTAATAACAAAGATGTCGCAGTATTGCGAATCGGACCTACGGAAGGAACCCCATGCACAAAAAGCTTCCTCGCGAATTTGACGTCGCGGGAATGGACGCCGAGGAGTTGCTCGGGATACTGAACAACGCTCTAAAGGAGGACGAGGCGCGTCGAACCAGGCAGCAGATGCTACGGCAAAAGTCAGGCCTGGAGCTGACGCTGACCGCCTCCGCGGACGCGATTGGCGCTGTCAACGCGACGGCGTCCATATTGCGCCAGCGCTCTGTGCTGTACAACAACAGCTTGGGCGTCAAGGGAAACCTTGGCATGGCGATGATTCTGGCCTCGACCCTGTTATCACTTCGAGCAACACTGCCCGAAATCGTGTATCGGGTCAAAACCGGACAATCGCTGGTTTCGACGTCAGGCGAACCCGGTTCGGATCAGCTGATCAAGACATTGATTAGCTCGCTGGCCATCACGTTGCCGACGGTTTCGTTGGGTCGAATCCCCTTCACTAATCGGGTCTTGACCACCTATGGGAGACGCTCGATGTCCGTGACGTCCGCCATCAGCGCGACACGGCTGGCACTCAACGTGCGTAGCCGACGCGCATAACATACCCGCCACGCGGAAACACTGAACACAGTCGTTCCCGTCCATGTGGCGGGTTCGACTTTTTCTGACATAACCTTGTTGACTTTTTAACTATCTTTGCTATAATTTTTACAGCATTGCACCAAAGACCGTAGCTGTTCTATACGAACTTAATCCGCTACCGAGGCGTGATCAAATGAATTTTGATTATTTCCACCATTGGTCCTAGGTTTACACTGCGAGTATCTAGGACCTCTTTTTATTCGCGGAAGCCAAGGCGTGTACATGCGAGAATCTTAACAACTCGGATCGAAAATAAACTTAACCAAGGAGTTTCAATCTTATGGCTATAAGCAAAGATAAGAAAAATGAATTGGTTGCTGAAGTTTCTGAACTGCTGTCAACGAGCAAACTGACAGTATTTGCACAATGTAACGGTTTGACCGTTGCAGACATGCAAGATTTGCGCCGACAGGCTCGTGAAGCTGGCGTGGTAATCAAGGTGGTCAAAAACCGCCTAGTCCGCGTAGCTATGACCGAGAGCGAAACGTACAAAAACACCGACACGTCACTATTGACAGGTCAGTTGCTGTACGCCGTCAGCGCAGAGGATGAAGTTGCACCTGCCAAGGTACTTGATGAATTCGCCAAAACGCATCCCGCGTTGGTATTCACCGGTGCCTTTGGCATGGAAGGCGAAGTCATGGACGCCGAAGCCGTAAAGGCTCTAGCCAAACTACCGTCGCGAGGCGAATTGGTTGGTCAGGTCGTTTCTATGCTATTGTCACCAGTCAACGACGTCACGAACGCGCTTTCTGGCAATCTACATGGATTGTTGGATGGCGTCGAAGCAAAGGCTTCTGCTTAGAAACCTAGCAACCTACACCACAATTTTAATGAAGATAAGGAGTCTACTATCATGGCAGACGTGAAGAAACTAGCTGAAGAGCTAACAAAGTTGACCGTACTAGAAGTCAACGAACTAAAAACTGTACTAAAAGAAGAATACGGTATCGAACCTGCTGCAGCTGCTGCTGTCGCTGTTGCTGGTCCTGCTGCTGGTGGCGAAGCTGCTGGCGGTGACGACGAAAAGAGCGAATTTGACGTCAAACTAACTGACGCTGGTGCTCAAAAAGTTGCCGTTATCAAGGCTGTAAAAGAAATCACTGGACTTGGTCTAGGTGAAGCAAAGGCTATCGTCGATGGCGCGCCTGCTCCTGTAAAGGAAAAGGTCTCAAAGGACGAAGCAGAAAACGCAAAGAAACTTCTAGAAGAAGCTGGCGCTACTGTAGAGCTAGTCTAATTAATATCGATCCGATTGTTGCAAAGGCACCCCTCCATGGGGTGTTTTTGTTTGCCGTCATTGTTCGTGTCTTTACGCTTATGCTAAAGTAAGAGTAATGCTACGTCAGTTACTGAACAAACCAGCGAACAGACGAAAAGCGAACGGTTTCACTATCGTTGAATTGCTAATAGTGGTGGTGGTCATAGGTGTGCTGGCTGCGATTGTTATAGTCGCTTACAACGGTATTACTCAGTCTGCGCGAGCCACAGCTACGGGTGACGCGCTCAAAAAGGTTGCGAGCGCGCTGCAATTTTTCGTTATACAAGATGGACGTACATCCTGGCCCGCAGAGTCTGAATATGGTGGCGGCAACCCCGCATTATCAACACTCATCTCTAACGAGCCTACGCTAGCAGGTTTGTTACCTTCTGTGCCTAATGTTGATGGCATCTCCGCTAATAATTGGCGATACGACAATGACAACAATACCTATAACGGTTGTTCGGCGGGTGTTAATGGGGTTAACCTGGTGATATATAACCTAACAACCGAAGAAATTCAGGCTATCGACGATGCCGTGGATGATGGTGATTTGGCGTGTGGGAAAATTAGGATTTCAGGTACGACGACCCTAGGCTATATAGTCGCCAACGATCCAAATTCTTTATAGATTAATTGCAATTTAAAAAGCGGCAGGCAGACGAGTATTACCTCGTACTGCTTGCCGCTTTTTGACCATTTCCCACCTGGTCGATTGTGCGGATTGAGTTCGCGTTCAGCTGATTCGCAGGCCACTGATTGCTCGGGCAATCACCAACTGTTGAATCTGCTCGGTTCCCTCAAAGATGTCGTAGATCTTGGCGTCACGGTGCATGCGCTCCACCGGGAATTCCCGAGTGTAGCCATAGCCGGCATGGATCTGCATCGCTCTTTCGGTGACCCATACGGCAGTACGGCCGGCCTTGAGCTTGGACATGGATCCTTCGGCGTTCTTGTAACCGCCGTTGACTCCCATCCATGCTGCACGATGCACCAGTAAACGAGACGCGTCAATCTCTGTCAGCATGTCGGCCAACATGAAGGCGATCGCCTGGTTCTCGATGATCGGCTTGCCGAACGCCTTGCGTTCCTTGGCGTATTGGAGGGATTCCTCGTAGGCCGCACGGGCAATACCGACAGCCATCGCGCCCACGGTGGGCCGAGTTGCCTCGAACGTTGCCATGGCAGGTTGCTTTTCACCGGAATGACCGCTCTCGCGAGCACGAGCCAGCTTGGCGTCGAGCTTTTCCTTGCCTCCCAGCAAGCATCGTCCCGGAACACGTACGTTATCCAAGACGACCTCGGCCGTGTGACTGGCTCGAATGCCGTGCTTTTTGTACTTCGTACCTTGGCTCAGGCCTTTGGTGTTGGGGGGCACGATGAAGCTTGCTTGTCCGCGACCCTTCAGTTCGGGATCGACGGTCGCTACCACGACGTGGACGTTGGCGATGCCGCCATTCGTGATCCACGCCTTGGTGCCGTTCAGTACCCACTCGTCTTTGGCCTCGTCGTATACGGCCAACGTGCGTAGTGACGACACGTCACTGCCGGCGTCGGCTTCGGATACGCAAAACGCACCGAGTTTCACGTCGTTGGCGTCGCCATAGCACTGAGGTACCCATTCCAGGGTCTGGTCCCAGGTGCCGTTGGCGGCGATACCAGCCGCTGCGAGCGATGATCCAAAGATAGCCAGTCCGATGCCGGCGTCGCCCCAGAACATTTCTTCCAGCGCAACCGGCAATGTCAGGCCCGTGGGGTCGGAAAACCCGTTTCGGATGAACTCCCAGTCGTACAGACCGATTTGCGCGGCTTGTTGCACGATCGGCCACGGGAACTCCTCGCGCTCATCCCACTCGTGGGCGGCGGGTCGAATCACCTCATCGGCGAAATCATGAACCCACTTGCCGATGTCCGCTACGTTCTCGGGTAGTACCAGCGAGAACGGCTTGTCATCAGACATTATCAACTCCTGTCTTCCGCATTGTAAACGTACTTCAAATCTTGAAGTTGGGTGTATTATGACATATTTTGTCTATAAATTCAATTAGATTCTATCGTTATTGATGGTCAATGAATCGATATCGACGTCGATATCTGCTAACTTCTCGGTAATCAGCTTTTTGGTATCATTTACACCTTTATTGTAGATTCCTGGTGCCAAATTTTCCGTGACTATGTCTATGACGTCTTGTGCGGCTACTACGCCAACCATATCGTCGTCTATCTCTTCTATCCGTGCGATGACCTCATCTATGCATTTGCGCTGTAATTCATCGTTTGCACTATCCCATTTTCTATTCATGTTAATAGTATATCAATTACAGATTCATTGCTGGGAATATCAAGCCGACCCATAACAGTCCCCATGTGATAAACAACAGCATAAATACGACGATGCCCACCGTTGCCTTTTTGCCCGCGGGCGTGGACGGAGCACGAAAAGCCGGATCGATTTTTTTTCTGAAGTAATCACCAAATCCTGCTACTATAAGCGCCGGTTGTAGTACGACCATTGCCTTGATTGTTTCTATGGTGTCTCCCGACGGAAAGTACATAATGAACGCGAACACTACTTCGACGGCCAGTAGATTGAATAAATTCTTCACCCAATTATCATATCACGCTAATGGAAAGGCGTGGGCGGTTTGCTTTTAGACGTTAGCTATTTTGTCTGCTACAATAATGCTAATGAAGCAACCAATTGTGTCGGTAAAGGATTTTTCGTTGCGAATTGGCGAAAAGACCATAGTGAGGGATTTGAGCTTTGACGTGCACCCTGGCGAAGTATTCGCACTATTGGGCGCAAATGGATCTGGCAAGACCAGCACTATTCGCTCGTTACTGGGTATATATAAATCTACCGACGGCACGCTACATATCGATGGCAAAAGATATACGCCAGATCAAGCACGACTAGTCGGATACTTGCCCGAGGAAAGAGGACTATACACACGCTCGAAAGTTCTGGATACTATGATATATTTTGGCGAGCTAAAAGGTCTAAAGCGTGACCAAGCGCGCGAATTCTCGTTGTCATACCTAGAAAGAGTCGGCCTAGCCGACAAGGCAAACACCAAAATCAAAAAGCTATCCGGTGGTCAGCAACAAAAAGTCCAGCTGGGCGTCGCTATCATTGGCGAACCAAAGTTATTGATACTAGACGAACCCACCAAAGGGCTAGATCCAGTTAACCGCAAACTACTCCTCGACATCGTGGACGAACTACAAAACAAAGGCGCCGCGGTAATTTATATCACGCACCTGATGGAAGAAGTTGAACGCTTGGCGGACAGACTGTTGATTCTAAAGGATGGCAAAGCTAGGGCTTATGGCGGTATCGCCGAGGTAAAGAAAAAGTTCAAATCCAAATCACTAGAAGACGTGTTCGTGTCTATCTATAACGAAAAGAGCACGGAGGCAAAAGATGTCTAAACTAAAAACCGTCATCAAGCACGAGTATTGGACGATAGTCAAACAGCCTAGTTTTTGGATTTCTATGATCGCGACTCCGTTGCTGATAGCGGTTGCTTTCGGGCTCAGTTATTTGGGAAATGCCGCTAGCGAGGACCGCATAGAGGAACTCGCAAAGGACCTAAAGAATGTTGCCATAGTCGACCAAAGTGGCTTGATTAGTCACGAGATTATCCAAGGCAACGGTCTAAAGATTAGCCCGTCTTACCAAAAGGACATGTTGCGCGAACAAGTTATAAACGGCGAAACCGAAGCCCTGATAGTGTATCCAGATACCCTCGCCAAAGACCGCAAATATTCCGTGTATATGAGTAGCGACGACCTGACAAAGATGGGCGCGGTTACCGGCCTAGCCGATGGCATGTTAAAGACCAGTATATTCCTAGGTCTAGGTTCTGCCGATGTTATCGCCTTGGCGCAAAACGGCGCCGAGAGCCAAGTCACGACGTATCGCGATGGCGAGGCCACCGCTGGTTTGAACGAATACGTGGTTCCGGGACTATTCATCGTTATTTTCTACATAGTGTTCCTGTTCTCGGTTGGCTATATGTTGACCAGTGTCAGCGAAGAAAAAGAAAACCGCTCCATGGAAATGGTGCTGACGTACGTAAAACCGCGCAATTTAATTGTCGGCAAACTATTGGCGGTTATCTTGGTCACCCTCACGCAGGTTGTTTTCTTTGTGCTGATGGCCGCGGTCGTGTACGGCATCGCGCTATTATTGGGCAATACCCTGACATTGCCTGCTGGCATAGACCTGCAAAAGATAGTGTTCGATCCCGTAACGATTCTGTTCGCAGTCGCCTTCCTGGTCGTTGGGTTCCTGATGTTCGCCGGCTTTATGACAGCCACGGCCGCCATCGCTCCTTCCACCAAAGAAGCAAACAATTTCTCTACGGTATTTTACGTCGGCGCGTTCGTTCCGTTTTGGTTCATCACGATGATTCTGACCGACCCAGAAAACCCAGTGACCAAGTTCATCACCTACTTCCCCGTCACGTCACCAGTTGTTTCATTAATCCGAAATACTGTTGGCAATATGGGTATGCTCGAAACAATCTCGGCGCTCGCCGTCATGACGCTATTCATGGTATTCAGCGTGTGGCTGGCCGTACGCTCGTTCAGCCTAGGCGCGCTGGAGTATGCTAGCGCGGTCAAGGTGAGGAGTTTGCTAAAAAAGTAGGTTTTGTTCCTGTGCCACAGGAACAGCTATTTTTTCTTGCTATCGTCTATAATTCCGCCGATTATCGCGCCGGTTGCCGAGCCTACTAGCGCGCCTAGGCCTATTTGATCAAACAATATCCAGCCTAGAAAGATACCAATGGGAGTACCTATCCCTATGCCTGCGTACAGATTCTTGTTCTTTTGCTGTTTCTTTTGTGACTTTTTCATAGATTAATCATATCAAATATGCCATTAAATGCTATAAGCATATGTTTTTTGCTATAGTTATCCTATGGGCAAAAAGAAAACAAACAAAAAACCGTTTGGACCGGGCAAGGTCATACTGAGCGTTGTATTTGGTTTGATTGCTTTGATTATGTTCGGTGCGTTCATGATGGTTTATCAGTACCTTGCATCGGCTACGCTCTCTATGATCGGCGTTTCTATCAAGGGTGTTTTGCCGGCTGTCGTTGTTAATAGCTTGCCTTTTGTGGCAATAGCCGTTGCCATAATCGTATCGATTATGAAGTCGGGCCGTAAAAAGCTAGATACACTGTGGCAAATTACATTCTGGTTTAGTTCTATACTCGTCGGTATCATCATATTTTACATACTAGGTAACATCAATCCGTTACTGGGTTGGTCATTCTATCTCTTGTCTATGGGCACGCTTGGAGTGATTGGACTAGTGGGGGCGATGCTTTCTATCATTACTATTGGTACCAGTATCGTCGGACTAGTCATGTTGAACCGATACAAAAAAACCGTAGAGCCTCGCCATGTACTGTGCCTAGTGATGGCGATAATAGCATTTATAGTGTTCGCTCCAACGACTTTTTACCTCAACTCTCAGCCCCGGCTGGAGGTCGGTAATACAAAATACACGATATCCGATCCGGTAGATGCTGGTGAATGGTTTTTCGTTAACCATTCCGAATACGTAGACGTCGCTCCTAGTGTCCAAAACTGCGAAATAGACACGATTGGAATTCAGACAAAGACCTTGAACGGTACGAGCATTGACTATATCGAGGTACGCACGATACCAGTCGAAGGCTACGATGATTTCACCGGTATAAAGAGTACGAAACCAAGAGTGTTTGTTCTACCACTACGTCACGAAGAGCGTCTGCTCCAAGAAATAGAAAAATACAGCCAACAGGGTTGCGACCGGTCGGTGAAAATGATTGGTCTAGGAGTATGATTGATATATGAGTAATGAACGAATATATTCGATGAGCTTTTCCAGGGTCTATCCCCTATACATCGAAAAGGCCATGAAAAAGGATCGAACAAAAGCAGAAGTAGACGAAATAATATGCTGGCTGACTGGCTATACACCCAAGGAGCTAGAGGCACAATTGGCACAGCAAAACAGCTTTGAAAAATTCTTTGCCGACGCGCCAAAGATGAATCCAGCGCGAAAATCCATAACTGGCGTGATATGTGGCGTGCGCGTCGAGGATATTAAAGAGCCTTTGATGCAAGAGATTCGATACCTGGACAAACTCGTCGACGAACTAGCAAAAGGCAAATCGATGGACAAAGTCCTGCGAAAGTAGATAAATTACCAAACAGAAAACCCCGCGACCATCGGCCACGGAGCTTCTGCTCAACATTGTCTATGCTTTTGTATTCGGCCGTAATGAATATATACTATCGATATGAGTAGTGCTGAAATGGGCGGATATGGTGAAATCAGTCCTGCTGATTTTGGCGAGCCTACAGAATCCACGCGCGAGACGTTGGCGAACACGCTAGAGCGACTAAAAAATCTGACTGTTGGCGTACCATACGAACACGTAATTCGCATTGGCGACCATATCATCGAACGACCTCCCTTGCCTGATGGGCTAGGCCCAATTACCCAGTATGAATATGACCAGATTCGTGATCCCCTATTCGATCCCGAAGAAGAAACCGATTTTGGTTTTCGCATACTAGAGGCTAGTGATGAAACTTTTTCCGACTGGTTTGCACGCCAGGGACAAGAGGAAAAAATCTACGAAGTATATTACAAGGATGGTATTATCGATATTCATTATGCATATTGGCCCAGCACCGAAGAACTGGATATATCGGACTACATGCAGATTGACGCGATGCCCGGAACGCCGAAGTGGCGAGAGCAACTATTGGCGATGATTCGATCCGTCGAAGAGCCTATTGAAAACGGAGCGAACATACCGACCGAAGGCACCATGAAGCATCTGATAGCCGTGCTAGAGCAAGAGATTGCCAAACGCTATACTGAATAACATACAGCTATTGCTTTTTATAGCCATTAGTGTTATAATAGTGTATAGCCGTAAGGTAGTGTAGTTCACAACTAGAGAACAGGAGTCATCATGGCGACCATCAGGGATCTCGATACCATCGAGCGCGTCATGCCCGAGTGGGCCGACCAGATCAGCGAAGGCACCAGCGTCGACGAGCCGAGCACCTGCCGACCGATCAACACGATCGCCAAGCTGGTGTACGCCGACTGCGCGGTCCTGAACGTGTACGCGCCCACGGACATCGTCCTGGCGCATCCGATCGCCGCTTTCGTGCTGTTGCTGTCCGCCGACGTTCAGATCGTCGATCCCGGCGTCCGCGCCGCCTACGACAACTGGATGGTCGAGGCCGCGCAGGGCGGAAGGAGCGTCTTTCCCGCCCGCATGACCGAACGTCGCTTCGCCGTCATGTTCGCCGACGCTCCCAGTGTTCCGCGGAACTTGCGGGGCGAGATGCTGGACCTGCAGGTCATGCCGAGCAGGTACGTCAGCGAGAATGACGTCCACTTCGGTGACGTCCGCGTCGTCCGGCGCGATGGCACACCGACCCAAGAGTTCAACAGCTGGTTCTGAACCACATCCCTCTACAGGCGAACACCGCGTACCTCCGGGTACGCGGTTTTTCGTTTTTGTTAATCGTTAGTAGATTCTAAAATCTCTGGCAAATCAGCAGGCAATATGTCGGCTTTTATAATATATCCGTCAGCACCATGATCCATGGCGTTGTCGGCCACGCTATGTTGCGCGAGGTTCGTCAGTACCAATATTCTAGCCTGCGTGCAGTTGAATGAAGCATCGTTTCGTAAAAACTGTAAAACCTCTAGCCCCGTCTCACCGGGCAACATGACATCCAGCAGAACGTACGATGGCTTGAAATGAACGAGTTTTTCCCGTGCCTGCGCCCAGTTTCCGGCTACCTCGACGATATATCCTGCACCGCGAAGAGCTTTTTGATACAGGTCACGAAGCATTGGCTCGTCCTCAATTATTAGTGCGTTTTTTGAACCATCCATGGCGTCCTCTCGATATGTTTTGGGTTACTAGCGCGTCGTCGCGTTCGGGTAGGTATACTGGTAGCGTGAAGTAAAATGCCGAACCACCTCTACCCTGGTCTGGCGATATACCTATCGTTCCACGTTGTAATTCTATAACGGTTTTTGATATAAACAAACCCAACCCTGTGCCTCGTGTTCCGGTAATCATGCTACGTTCGGCGCGATAAAACTTAGAGAAAAGTTTCTCGCGTAATTCTTCTGGCACACCAGGCCCGTTATCAATTACTTCCACTCTGGCTTCGTCACTAGTCGCCGTGATGTTTACGCGTATTTGGCCGCCATCCGGCGTGTATTTTATAGCGTTACCAATCAGATTGTTGAGTACTTCCGTGATAGAAGCGGGGTCGGCCGGTACGAAGACATTGTGACTGATACTGGAAGTAAACGACAGGACTTGTCGTTTTTGGGCGGCGATTTGTTGGTGTTGTTCTACGTTCGTCGCGGTCATTTGCGTTAGGTTTAGTTTGTCTAGAAATATTTCCATATCTCCACGTTCGATACGAGCGATGTTTAGTAGTTTGTTGATTAGCTCGCGTAATTGCTGGGTACCAATTATGGCGTTTTGTAAGTCCTCGATGTTTTCCGTTGATAAACTATGAATCGCTTCGCGGTTGATGACGTCCAAGTATCCGGATATAACGGTCAATGGCGTGCGCAGTTCATGGGCCGCGATTGCCACGAAATCTAGTTTCATGAAATCTAGTTCACGAGTGGCTGTTTGGTCATGCATGGTTATGATGGCGGCGACGTTTTCATCTTCTCTTTCGTTAACTTGAACAATCAAATTCATGTATTGTACTGATTCGCCTTTTGCCAACACGACTCCTTCGTATGACTTGGTTCCTGAATAACCAATGTCTAGGTTTAGTGGCCTGCCGTCTATTGTCCATGGAAATATTTCCGACAGTGGGCGTCCTACGAATGGAGGCTCGACGTGGTTCACTATTCTGGTTGCCGATGGATTGATGGATACTATCTCTTGCCTCGCGTTAATGGCAATTATTCCATCGTTGACGCTATTTATGATACTTTGTAATTGCGATTGCCCAAAGCTGAGATTGCTGTTGTTTGCCTGTAGGCTATTTATATAAGTGCTAATGTTGTTTCCTAGGCCGTTGAGCGTTTCTGACATTTCCCGAAGTTCATCATTCGTTTTGATTTCTATCGGTATACTGTAGTCGTTTTTTGATAATCGTTTGACACCATCAAGCAGGCTCTTTACAGGGCTGGCTATTCTCCATGTAAACAAGATACTCGCTAATACAGTAGCAATAATCATTACGATAGTGACCGTAATCGCAGTCAAAACAAATGATATGTACGCGCCATTCACACTACTAACAGGCTGTTCAATTATCACGCTCCAACCGGCATCGGTTAGACTGGCATTGGCCAAAACCTCTTGTTTTTCAGCGGATACCGTTTGTTTTGTCTCGCCCTCTCCGCCAGCGAAAGTTCTGACGCTCTCTACGGTGCTAAAGTCGTTTCTGACCGTCAATGTTGTTTCATCCGGGTGGTAAACTAACTGATTGTCGGTGTCGACGACGTACATCTTTTCGTCACTATCTAACTCCGGTAGTATGGATTTCCACGTTTCATTCGTCGTTTGGTAGTATCCAATAATGCTACCTAGTAGGCGATTGGTGGTAGACGTCGAATCGTAAACTGAAATACCTATAGTGATCAGAGGTCTATTGTTGACGTCATGCGATACGCCAATTAATTGACGCTCATTATCCATCAAGCTCAGTCCTTGGTTATTGCTGGAATTATCTGACGATGGCAACGTGGAAGACGCGATACGAATACCATCACTTTCTCTTGTTGCTGTTTGCAAAATGCGATCGAGCGTCAAGAACTCTACCTTTTGCAGGTCGGTATTATTCGACATTAAATTTTCCAGCTGTAGATCTAGCTGATCGGGAGCCAAGCTAAAATGTGAGGCCGATAGTTCCAGCTGTGAAATGAGCGTGTCAATATATCTGTCGACCTGTCGGGCTCCATCCGACGATAATCTTTGCTGATTAGACGCCGCGCTTTTTATGAGCGGTTCGGTGCCAGCGTTGGTCAATATTATGCTGACAATAATGACAGGCAAGACAGCAATAGCCAAAAAATAGCTAAGTACACGGGTTGATACTTTGCGCCTATACGACGACTGTTTTGTCTCCTCACCCATTCCCTATTATGTTAATGCTTTTTGACTGTTATGTCGAGGCGCGCGTGTATCGTGTTATGGTGGAAATATGGGTAAATCAATACACATAATTTATGTACCGGGTTTTGGTGGTAAATATGATTGGTTGCGGTCATTAATATTGAGATGTTGGCGTTTTAGAAATATTACTGCTGAAATGGTGCCAATGGATTGGGGTAACGGTACATTTACGCAAAAGATGGACGATATAAATATGGCGATTGACAGAGCTAGTGGGAAAAAAGTGGTTTTGATAGGAGAAAGCGCCGGCGGAAGCATGGTGGTTCATGCGCTAGCGCATAGGCCAAGTGATTTGCACGGTGTCATGACGTTATGTGGTAAAAACATCTTGCCAGAGACCGTTGACAAGCACTACATCGAGTATTCACCCGCCTTTGGTGTATCCATGAAAAATCTAAATGATTCGATTAGCAATATACATCCTCATGATAGAAAAAGATTCGTATCTCTTCATCCGATTTATGATCCGACCGTGCCGGTCAAGGAAACACTGTTGCCTGGCTGTCGTCAAAAAAGAGTTTGGCTGATTGGTCATGTTCCGGTAATCTTTATAACGATTACGTTGTTATCACGAATGCTAGTCAATACAGCGCGGGATAGCTAGAGGTACTCGCTATTCTTCTTCGCGTAGTTGCTTATACTCATCGATTTCTTCTGGCGATGGCATGTAGTAGTCGCCGATTGCAGTGACTGGAATAGTCAGATAGTTATCATGGCGCACTAGTGAGTTTTCTTCGCCCAGACTAGGATCTCGATAGGCGGCGCTATGCAGGCGCACGCTGATGAGGGCGCGGTGTCCTATCGGCGAAGTAAGGTCTTCGAAGTAGTGTTTTTCAAAAAATCCTAACTTGCCACCTACTCGGACATGGTCGTGCTTTTTGATTACGTTAATAACCCCTTGCATATCGTGGCTGACTGCCTGATCAATCGGCGTAAACCATTGATCAATATCTATTTGAGCGGGGTTGTTTAGTGAGGTTGCGGTATAGTGATACGACAGCTCGTTTACGGCTATTTGCGCGTTGGCTACCTGCGCTTCTCGTGAACCAGGGTGTTTTTCTAATATCGCGTTTTGCAGAGCTATAGCACAAGCAATCGGATCAAGCTTTTGGGCGAAAATCTGCTCCATGTCACTGTCTGTTACGTCCAATTTCTGAACATCTTTGAACTGGTCTTCCCAATGCTGAAAGTCACGCAGTTGCCTGTCTGTAAAATACTCTTTCGCCATCTCGCATTCCTGTTAATAATACTATTATAACATAATAATATCTTTTGTAAATTTTACTAAATGCTGACGTTAGCTTTGTGAGCTTAGAGTACTATTGACCATTTCGACCAATTTGGCCGGTATAACGTCGGCCTTTTCTAGGTAGCCACTGACGCCTAGCGCCAAAGCCTTGTTTATCTGGTCTACTTGGTTTTGATTAGTAAATACCAAAACCTTTACTGAAGGATGTTTACGCAAGTCGTATGCGTTTAAAAAACCTAAACCGTCAAGCTTTGGCATCATCATGTCTAATAAAATAATATCGAACTGATATTGGTTCGCCTGGCTCAATCCTTCTTCGCCGTTACTGGCAACCACGACATTGTGTCCGGCGCTTTGCAGTGCCGTACTGTACATTTCCTGTAGGTCGAGATCGTCGTCAACCAAGAGTATATTTGCCATGTTAATAATTATAACTATTTTCTATGAAATTACACATAGTTTTAAAAACAGAAAACCCCGCAACCATCGGCCGCGGAGCTTCTGCTCGGGTTTTCGGTGATCACGGGGTGACGGATTCTTGCTGGTCGATGAGTTTCTGAAGGCGCGCTATTTCAGCGCGTAGCCGATTGCAGTTTCTGGCGGCGTACTCGGCGGCATGCATGGGAGCGCAGGCTGCTTCCCACTGGCTCGTGGCCAGTTCTTCCCTGGCCTTCTTCAACTGCTCTTCGAGGGTCAGTTCGATAAAGGCGGCGTTCCTCAACTGGTCGTCGATGTTGCGGTCTAGATCGATTATCTGAACGCAAGTGCCGTCCATGCTGCCGTCGACCAGGTGGACTCTTCTTGACAGCTCCTGTTCGTTATCGAGGTAAAAAGGAAATACCTCTTCGAAACCGTCGTCAAAGATGTTGTGCTGGTGCACTACCAGGACGTGTTTACTTCCCACGTCTCTGGCGTGCTGAATCCAACGGTCTACTTCATCGCGTGACACCTTGGGCACTCCTCGCCCGGCGCCACCACCGCGGACTTCGTCCAAGAAAGGACTCAGGTCCTGCGTGAACAGGTTCTTCAACCATCTCAGCATTGTTAATCCTTCGTTCTCTGATGAGGCAGAGAAAAACCTATACCAATCCAACAGGGATGGCGATACCTTGACTATACCATAAAACATTGCAAAATGGTAGTACTTATGCTATAATATATATGAATATGAGAAGTCCCGAAATATCGTTTGCGGATCAGAATATGATGCTAGTCGACGACAAGCATCTGCAAACACGTATCGTGACTGCCGATAGGGGCAAGACAAAGGTTTCGCCAGATGAACTGCACCAGATTCTGACAATTGGCAATTCGGCGATTCGTGGCCAGATAGAGTCTATATATCAGCGTAATTACCGACCGGATGCCGAAATTCACAGACCTTCTATATGGGTCGCGCAAATGATAGCAAAACGACATGACGATAGTGTAGCTTATAGCGAACTAGGTTTGGCCGAAAACACAGGTATACTCAGCACTCCATTTGGTCTGAATGATCCGTATCGAGAATATTGGAATGCTATTCGCGATGCTGGCTTTGTCGCGGAATCTCGCCGCAGCTATGGCGGTCGTCATGCAGGTGCATGGCTATTGGCTCGCGTTGACCCTACTCCCTAGACCCCGTCCAAGATATTAGTTAGCGTCCGTCTGGATATGACCAGTCCGTGGCCAGGTCAAATCCATGAGGATATCGCAGAGCGAACCCACCGGTATCATATACCTTGCCAGGTCCCATGCTGGTTTCGACTATTGAGCATCTCGGGTAGATTCCGTAGTTTGCGGCAACCAAGACGTATCCATCTTTGTCGACCTTTGCGCCGTCTACGGCACGTATCGTATAGCTGTTATTCGCCCCGCAGTGATTTATGACAATATTCATCGGTAGGTCGTAATATGTTTCCCGGTGGGCGACCCCGTCGCTATCTACGTATATTTGCGCCCCTTTGGACTTGGTCAGTGCGTTGGGTTTTGGTTGAAAAACGACCTTGCTTGGTTTTACTGACTTTCGCTTGATTGTAAGTATCGTACTGGCGCCATCTTTTACAAAGTCCCCTGTGGTAAAGGTTGCCTTGTCGAGGTTGCCTATTTTGTCCAGGCCGGCGAGTTTCACGATCTGTCTAGGGGTAGCCTCTGCGGTGACTACTTTTTGCCGCACCTGCCCGTCGATGACTAATACTGGTCGCGATCTGTATATGATAATAGCTGGGTCGGTGTCTAGCAATTTGCTGTTTATAGACGGCTCTACTACATCTTGAGGGGCAATTGGTATTTGGGCGTCATCTAGTGCTTGGCGCACCGTTTTAGCATGCGTTAATACAACTCTTTCTTCTCCGCGATCAAAAAACGTCACCAATCTACCTATCTGTGAGGACTGGATACTATCGGCCAGTATATACGCGAAAGAGGCTACGCCAGTCATGACGAACAATATTGAAACAGCTATTAATAATCTTCGATGTGTCTTTCGTAATTCACGAAGTTTTTTTAGTCGCTTGCGCCTAGATCGTTTCATAGGTTAATAATATCAGAAACGCTTATATTTACGTTAGCCTCTAGCCAAACGTACAACTACCCCGCCTGCGATAGTGTATTTCAGGCGCCGATAGTTCACGTCATCGATATTAGGATACACTATGCTGGTTTCTGATGACGGTTCGGTTTGCCATCCATTGTCACGGGCGCGGTTTAAAAATTCGTCTTCCTGCAGTCCAAAGTAACTATACATTTCGCCCAATACTCTCTGCATACTGCGTACATCGGGACCTGACGTGTTCTGAGGTAGATGGTTGCTCATACACTATATTCTAACAGTTCTTTTTTACGGGCGCATACTGCCAAGAGTTGCCGTTCATTTGATATTCCATAGAGAACGCGGTTTTTGCCAGTCTAGACGACGTCCTGGTTGCCACTATGTCTACGAAGTTAGCTCCATGCCCAACGTCTTGACTCGAACTGATTGACACCTCGGCGAAACCGGCCTGCACCGTCAAATCCCCAATAGTATCAATATCTAGTTGACTAGTATCGCGTCCGGCTGGCTTTACACCTTTTCCTAGGGGGAAGTTTTCGACGGCTATCGTGCCACCAGGCAATATTTTGTCGTATGCTTGTTCTAGGGTTCCTAGAGGGTCTATTAATAGCCAAAAAGTCTTGTTGCTAATCACCAAATCGTATCCACCTAGCAAGCCCTTTACGTTAGATAGTCTTTCTGCGTTGCCTACTATGTAGTTTTGCTCGAGTATTCTATTTGTCATAGGATATTCGTTCGTATGGTAATCATATATAGATAATGCTTGGGCGGTATGCCCCATTTCTTGGGCCATGAGAACGAACGCGCCACGTGCTGCGCCAATATCTAATATTCGTAGATTTTCGCGTGAACCTATTAGTTCGACGGCGGATACTGATCTGCTTTTTTCTGTTTTAAAGCGGCATTCGCTAGTTTTGCCTTGATATTCATATCGACGCCCATCGTTTTGTGATTGTTTTTCATGTATATCAATCAACTGGTTAATCCATACCGGTCGTCTTTCGTGTAGGGGTGATATATTCTCGTACTCGGTCATCGCGGGCTCTGAGTAATTAATACCATGTACTTAGATATTTATCAAATAAGCAAATCGCTCCGGGTCATCGACGACCGGAGCGAAATGCTGCGGAAACGATGACGCGGAGCGCGTCAGCTCTGTTGGTTGGAAACGGTGGTCGTCAGTCGGGTACGCTTTTGGCGCTCTGTTAACTTTGCCTGGTACTCGGGTGAGCTCTGGAGCTCGGTCAGGGTGATGTCACCTTTGCGCGGTCGAAAGCCGAACATGCGAGCGATACGTTCCGTAACCCTATTCGCGTTCAGTACGGCATAACAAAGAACGGCAACTGGTATGACCAGAGCCATCAGGCCGAGCGTTCCCGCGAAACCTGCCGTTATGCCAATTCCTCCACCTACGAGAAATTCCATGGCAGTTACCTTCCTACTGTGCTGAATCTAGACTATTGCCTAGACCCCGCCATTTAATAACTATGACCTCCGGATGTCAACTTTAATGGGGTATTTGTTGTGGACGAGAGAATTGATTCACTGACTGCGTCGGTACGTTCTGCTGGATTGGTTGCGCGGGTGCTCCAGTAGATGATGGCATAATGACTTTTTTGAAAGGTTGGCTTGCAACTGCAGATCGAACTTGGCTAATTTGCGGAGGACCCGACTGTACTTGAGGTGCGGACGAAGTAGGCGTTACTGGCGCTTGTTGCTGTGTCGCCACAGCAGGTTGCTGAACCGGATTGATCTGTGGCGTGGCGGTCATTGGTCTTGCGGTTTGTTGCGTGACATTCGGCGTCTTTGGTGTTTGATTGTTTGGTACGGTTGTAGCAACGGGACCGGGCGCTCCAGGAGCGGTTGTCTGTGGTGGCGATTGCTGTGCCATAGGAGGAGGAACGCCAGGCTGGGTGGTGAGAGTGGTATTGTTTTGCGTAGTAGGTTGGGAAGGTTGGGAAGGTTGGGTTGGCGTCAGCATAGTGTAGTTGCCGGATGAACTTTCAATGACCGATCCAGACATCACTCCTGGTAAGTACGTTAGATGCCTAGATGGCACATCAAATACCGCATCTTCTATTGCGGCCCTTCTTTGATGTCGTCTAAATAGCCACAATCCCATGACGCCTCCTATTACAGCTAATCCTGCGCCTGCTATCGCTATAAACGCCGGGCTAAAAGTAAACATTGCACCGGGTAATTTTACCTCCACTACCTCGCCAAAGTTTTCTGTGCTCAAATCCAGGTCCTTACTAATTGTCCTCCCCTGATATGAAACACTTATACTGTGACCTCCGGTTAACACGTTCGAAAATACCACTCTACCGTTTTCGTCGGTCTTCTGCTTTTCGCCACCATCTAAGGTCACTTCCGCGTTGGGGACTATTTTTCCGTTTTCGTCACGGACCAATATAGCCAAGGGTACCACCGACAGTTCGTCGCCATTTACGACCTCACCATTGTCATCTACGACTATATCCTTTGGTTGGTCTTCGTTTTTACTATCTTTAGAATCATCTTTTTTACCATCGGATTTTGATCCTGGCGTTTTTGAACCGCCAGAGCTTCCGGTGCCTCCGTTACTTGCACCGCCTCCTCCACTACTACCACCTCCGCCGTTGCCGTCGGGTGTCGGTGATGGTGAGGTAGACGGGCTCGGTGTTGGCGATGGTGATGGATCTGGATCCGGCGGATCGGGTGTGGCCGCGGTAATTGGGATGGTTGCCAGTGTCTTGCTGAAGTTACAGACAACGTTTCCATATCCCTGCACTACTGTAGTAGATTTTTTCAGCTTTATAACTACATTGCTACCCGCATTGCCGCTGGCAGTATGAGACCAATTAGGATAATGTCCTACATAAGTACTGTGACCTGTAGTGGGGCTAGGATTGGTGTAGGCAAAGTTTTGGGAATAATTTGGTGACGACGTGTTCGTCGCGGTCATTTCGAATACCGACGAAGACACGTTGAAACGATAGCTTTTTGACGGCTGTACGGATATGCCTGTGACCGTGAAATTTTGTCCTTCTTCTACACTATTAGGAACCGTCGCTTTAAAGGTGACAGTTACGTTACAAAACTCCGTTTGGGTTACTGCACCAGCGACGACTGTTGATGGCGCAGAAAACAAACTCGACAGAGCAAGTATTGGTAGGAATATGGCAATGATGATGTTTTTTTGCATGTTTTTATTTTTTTCAGTGCCTGCTAACAGTTTAGCACAAGAGTAATATACGTGTCTATTTTTTTATAATTCCGAGTCAGGTTCGGAATCTTGTCCTGATTTTGAATGATTTTTGTCTGTTTCCTCTAAAGAACGGACGACCGTGGGTAAATCCTTCGGTAGTATATCTGCCTTTATTACGTATCCGTCTGCCCCATGTTCCATGGCGTTGTCCGCAACATTACGCTGCGCTAAATTCGTGAGTATAATGATTTTCGTGTTCATGCACCCGTGCTTAGGATTAGTTCTTAGTTCGTTCAGTATCTCTAGGCCGGACGCGCCAGGCAACATAATATCTAAAAACATTACGTCTGGGCGGAAATTTGGCAGCTTGGCATAGAGCTCATTAGCGCTATCGGCGACCTCTACTAAATAATGAGCGTCAGCCAATGCTAAACGATACATATCACGAATCATTACATCATCTTCAACTAGTAGTACGTTTCTTGAACCAGCCACGAACCCCTCCTTGTGCGTTTTTTGCTACTCTTTCATCATCTCGTGCAGGATCATAAACCGGCAGTGTAAAGTAGAATACCGAACCGTGACCCTGATCGGGCTCTATGCCTATTTGTCCACCCTGTAACTCAACTATCGTTTTGGATATGAACAAGCCCAGACCAGTACCCTTACTGCCGGCTATCAAGCTTCGTTCGGCTCGATAAAATTTCGTGAACAACCTTCCTCGCATATCATCCGGCACCCCTGGGCCATTGTCTTTTATTTCGACGCGGACAAACTCGCCTACGGATGTCATGCTGACCTTTACCTCGCCTCGCTTTGGCGTGTATTTCAGCGCGTTGCCAATTAGGTTGTTTAGTACTTCGACTATAGAAGCGGTGTCAGCTGGAGTATATATGTCGCCATTGAGAGTGGTACTGTATGTAATTTTTTGCTCTTTTTGATCCGCAACTGGCTGGTGTTGCTCTACGTTTTCTTCTACTAGTTTTGAAATGTTTAGCTTTTCGATGAATATTTCCATGTCACCGCGTTCGATACGGGCTATATTCAAGAGCTTGTTAATTAATTCGCGTAGCTGATTAGCGCCGACCATGGCTTTTTGTAAGTTTTCGAGCTGGAATACATTTAACTGGGTGGCCGCGCTAGTATTTAGAATGTCCAAGTAGCCACGAACGACTGTCAGTGGTGTACGTAGCTCGTGAGCCGCGATTGCCACGAAATCTAACTTCATGAAACTTAGCTCTCGGCTTTCTGACTGATCATGGATTGTTATTATTGTCGATACGTTTCCCGTTTTGTTTTCTAATACAGAAACCATAATGTCCACATAGACAACACTTTTATCGTTTTTTAATGTCAGATCTTTGTATTGCTGGGTGCCCACGGTCTCTAGGTCTGGGGTGAAAGGCTTCTCGTCGTGCTCCCATTTGAATACCTCGGAAAGTGGTTTGCCGTCGATATTCATAGGTTGCAAACCGACCATTTTCGCGGCTGGTGGATTAGATGACACAATCTCGCCTTTGCTATTTAGGGCTACCACGCCGTCACTTACACTACTGATAATGTTATTTAACTTCGCCTGCTCTACTAGCAAACGCATATTGTTGACCTGCAGGTCGCCAATCAGTTTTTTAATACTCATGCCCATTCGGTTAAATGTATTAGCCAAGTCTTGTAGCTCGTCTTTCGTCTTTACTTCTATGGTATGTTCAAACTCCCCTCTGCCTAGTTGTCTAGCTCCCTCTGAAAGTTTACGGATGGGTCTTACTAGTTGACGGCTAAAGAACAATCCGGCCAAAATAGAAAGAATGATCGCGCTTATACCGATAGTTGCGGCCATCTGAATAAAAGAGTTTACACTAGCATAAATGCTAGATACAGGCTCTTGAACAATCACGCCCCACTTTGTTAACGTTTCTGCCGGGGTACTGATGACCTCAATGTTCTTTTCGGATAGACTCGCACCGGTGTCCCTGTTCCCGCCAATAAATTGCTTGACGGCTTGGGTTTGTTTTAATTCCGTATGAGAAAAGAGGAACTTGCGATCCGGATGGGCGACTAATTCGCCTGTATTCGTTACGACGTACGCGTATCCTCCGTCCCCAATTTTTGATGATATTACGGATTCTAGCATGGCGCCTGCATCATAATAACCAGCGATAACTCCGATCATGTCTTCGGATTGTTTAGCCACCTGTGAAACAAAAAGTCCACCGGTAGGATCGCTATATTCCCTAAGGATAGGAATTGCTATACCTATCTGAGAATTATTTTGGGCGTCACGAGCTACTGTTATCAGGAATTGTTTTCCTAGCAAAAAGTTCAAAGCACCCGTTTGATCTCCGGATTCGTCGTCTGACACCGTAGTTGCAATAGTGTCGTCAGATTGACGCACTAACTCTCTGCGTTGACCATCTTGGGTCAGAAAAGTCAGATTCTTTAACGTGGCAGTTTGATCAAATAGTATGCGCAGATTTTCAGTCAACCGATCATCATCAAGCTGTTCATTCGAAAACTGCCGACCCTGCAAATCTAATAAATTTATATTGTTCGCTAGATAGTTGTCCACTCGACGAGCCATATCCGTCGCGACTGCTTCTTGTTTTTCGCTGGCATTTTTTAGCAACTGGTCATTTGCCACCGTAACCAACACGAAGCTAACGGTCATTAGGGGTACGAGACCAATAAGCACAAAGTTGATAAAAACTTTCGTAGATATCTTACCTCTAAAGATGTGCGTTATTTTACGCAAAAACCTCCCACGACCAGAAGATGCGTCACCCATTACCTTATTATGCTAACGTTTTTCCCCTGATAACACAAGGGTTTTGACTAAAAAAGAATGCTCCGGTCACCAACGACCGGAGCAAACTTTTTTGCTGGTTGTTGATGACGCGGAGCTCTAGCTTGTCGCCTCCTCGGCCTGCCATTCGCGGTAGGCCTCGACGTGCGTTCCTCGCAGGTTGTTCCAACGAACCACGGTGGCTGGCGATTCGAGCGTCAGTGAGCCGTTGTAGT
>CAZXJP010000002.1:0-148265 GCA_964641025.1 uncultured Candidatus Saccharibacteria bacterium | reverse complement strand
CTGAGCCAGGATCAAACTCTCCATAAAAATGATACTTATAGTGTATCAGACTCAAATAAACTGACGATGATATTGCACAACTAAAATGTCAATGAACTCCACTGGTACAATTTTCATGTATCAAGAGGTCTTTAGACCATCTGTTCAACTCGCATTAGTTGGGTGTCGCTCTTTTGGTCAAAATAATAGACCGAGCAATCAGACTGATATCAATCATACCTGTAAATCACATTGACGTCAAGTGTTTTTTTATCTATTGATAAATAAAGAACACTCCGAGCCCTACTGCTAGCCCGATAAGAGCACCTACGGCGACTTCTAGGGGTTCATGGCCTTTCGCGGCACGGGGCAAACGAACCCCGCTTTTCTGCTCTTTTATCAGTGCTTGTATGGCTTCGCCTTGTTCACCAGTCGACCTGCGTACCATAAAGGCGTCATACATCACAATAGCTGCAAAAAGAGTGACTAGGCCAAATACGGCCGTATCTACGCCATCACGAAGCCCAATCACACTCATAAGCGCTATGACGGAAGCACTGTGACTACTAGGCATACTACCAGAGGTATATAACTGTCTGTAATCAATAACCCATCTACCCTTCACACTGTTGATCAAAAATTTGGTACCCTGTGCGACTATCCAAGCAAGAACGATTGCTAAGAGATACGGAGAAAAATCCATTTATCTATTTTTCTCCTTCCTCTTTCTCATCTGGTTCGTTTTCTGCCATCAATCCTATAGACGAAACAGTATCACCATCACCCATTTTCATAATACGCACGCCTTGAGTGGTTCTACCGAGTGTAGGTATATCTTTTAGTCCTACCCTTATAGCTTGGCCTTTTTTAGAAATCAACAATGCCTCAGTAGTGTCTTCCTCCAAGGTCCTAACACTGATAATTGGACCCGTTTTCGCCGTTACCACGGCAGCTTTGATACCCACCCCTCCACGCTTATGACTAGGGAAGTTTGCGACTTTAGTAGCCTTACCATAACCCTTTTCACTTACTACCAATAGACTACATTGGTCGTCCGAGACAATATCCATACCTACAACATGATCATTTGGTCGAAGTCTCACACCCCTGACACCCCTTGCGGCTCGCCCCATAGGTCTAGCATCTTTTTCATTAAATCTAATAGCCTGACCAGCCGATGTTGATATTATGACATCGTTTTCACCAGAAGTCTTTTGAATCCACCGTAGCTCATCACCACTATCTAGTTTTATTGCTATCAGTCCATTGGTTCTAATGTTGGCATAATCCTTTAGCGGAGTCTTCTTAACGGTACCTTTGGTGGTAGACATGAACAGATAGCCGTCCTCCTTCGCGTCCTTCTCATGCCTAATAATCGACGTTATCTTCTCTTCTGGTTGCATCTGCAGTAAATTAACTGCGGCAACACCTTTCGCGGCCAAGCTCGCGGCGGGGACTTCATACGCCTTGAGCCTAAACACCCGACCCTTATTGGTAAAGAATAGTAGGAAATCATGCGTTCTGGCGGGAACAAGTTGGTATATTATATCCTCTTCCTTCGTGGTCATGCCCCTCTTTCCCTTGCCACCACGGTGTTGACGTCGATATTCGCTGACCAAAGTCCTCTTTATGTAGTTTTCAGTTGTCAGCAATATTACACTCTCTTCATCCGGTATTAATTCTTCGTCGCTGAATTTACCCAATTCGTGATTTATAATCTGACTTCGGCGTTCATCGCCATACTTTTCCTTAATATCTAGTAGCTCAGATTTAATAATCTTTAAGATTTCTTTCTCATCTGCCAATATTGCTTCTAGTTTCTTTATCAGTTCTAACAACTCTTTCAGCTCATCCTCTATAGCTTGTCGCTCTAGTCCGGTCAGTCGTCGAAGTTGCATCGCCAATATAGCTTTTGCCTGAATCTCGCTCAATTTAAACTTCTTGATGAGATTGGTTTCAGCTTCGTCACTAGTTTTGCTAGCACGAATAGTCTTAATCACCTCGTCTATATGATCGAGGGCAATCTTGTACCCCTCAAGTATGTGAGCTCTCTCTTTGGCCTTTTTCAGCTCAAACTCTGTCCGACGGCGAACAACGGACCGACGATGTTTTACATATTCATCTAATATCTCTCTTAGACCTAATACACGGGGCTGAATTCCATCAATCAAAGCCAACATATTAAAGTGGTATGACGTTTGCAAAGAGGTTTGCTTGTATAGCTGGTTCAAGACCTTTTTGGGATACGCGTCCTTCTTTAGGTCTATTACAACACGGACGTTGCCGCGGGCAGATTCATCCCTAATATCTGCAATTGTAATCTTTTTTTCTTTATGTAGTTCAGCTATCTTTTCTATCAATGTTGCTTTATTTACACCATATGGAACCTCTGTTACAACTATACGATGCCGGCCTTTTTTAGTTTCTTCAATTTCAGCAACAGCACGAATTACAACACTTCCACGACCCGTCTGGTACGCTTGCTTCATGGGCGTACCACCATAGACTATGGCACCAGTTGGAAAATCGGGGCCCTTAACATGCTTTAACAAGTCATCTACCGAAGCTTCTGGGTTATCTATTACCTCTACGGTTGCATCTACCAGCTCTCCCAGGTTATGAGGTGGTATATTCGTTGCCATGCCGACAGCAATACCAATCTGCCCATTCAGCAGTAGGTTTGGCAATTTTGCAGGTAAAACGGTGGGTTCTTTTAATTCTCCGTCGAAATTATCACGAAAATCAACCGTATCCTTGTCTATATCTACAAGCATCTCATCAGCTATCTTCGCCATCCTCGCCTCCGTGTATCGATGGGCCGCAGGTGGATCCCCATCCATGGAGCCAAAATTACCCTGGCCCTGCACTAGCGTATACCTCATAGACCAGTCTTGTGCCAATCGGACCATAGAATCATAAATCGCACTATCACCATGGGGGTGGTACTTACCCATTACGTCACCGATGATACGCGCACTTTTGACGAACTTCGCATTGCTGCGATTGCCGTTCTGATTCATGGAATACAGAATGCGACGATGAACAGGTTTGATTCCATCCCTTACGTCGGGCAGTGCTCGATCAATAATCACGCTCATGGAATATCGCAGGAAGCTGTCTTCCATAACGTTTTCGACCGTACGACTCTCTACGCTACGCGAATGAGTAGGGTCTACTACAATTTCTAGCTCTTGCTGTGTATTATCGTCTTCCATATCTATACATCCAATTCCTCTAAGTCTAAATCACGCGCACGAGACTGAATAAAGCTTTTGCGCAATTGTACCTCATCACCCATCAGCTTTGTGAATATTGCGTCTGCCCTTTCGGCATCTTCTACTTTTACCTGTACCAAGACCCTATTTTCAGGATTCATGGTCGTCTCCCATAGCTGATCAGCATCCATCTCACCCAATCCTTTAAACCTCGATATGGTAACACCCGCCTTCTTTATCTTGTCATCGGTATCCGCAAGAACGCTCCCCTTCTCCGTTTTTTCCTTTATGATGCCGTCCAGGATTAAATCTCTTTCTTCTTCATCATAAGCATAAGACTTCTTTTGTCCTCTGTTGATACTATAGAGCGGCGGTTTTGCGAGATAGACATAACCACCATCCACAATTTCACGCATGTATCGGAACAAGAACGTCAATAGTAGAGTGGATATGTGGCTACCATCAACATCAGCGTCTGTCATTATAATGATTCTATGGTATCGTAAACCATTCATGTCGAACTGATCGCCAATGCCAACACCCAGGGCTTTTATCAGGCTGACGATTTCATTATTATTGAGCATTCTATCTAAACGAGCCCTCTCAACGTTTAACACCTTACCCCTCAATGGCAAAATAGCTTGAGTCTTGCTATCACGACCACTCTTGGCGGAACCGCCAGCAGAATCTCCCTCTACTATATATATTTCGGACTCTGACGGATCCTTGCTACTACAATCGGCCAATTTCCCCGGAAGGTTCATGCCGTCCAAGGCGCCTTTTCGAATAATATTATCCCTAGCTGCACGAGCTGCTTTGCGTGCCCTAGCCGCCAACAACGCCTTGCCTACGACTTTTTTGGCAACAGCGGGATTTTCATCAAGATAATAAGCAAAATATTCGTTCATTACCTGCTCTACGTAGCGACGAACCTCTGGATTGCCTAGCTTGTTTTTTGTCTGCCCTTCGAACTGAGGATCCGGCAACTTAACCAGTATAATAGCAGTCAATCCTTCGCGTATATCATCGCCAGTTAGGTTATCTTCTTTTTCCTTTAGTAGTCCGGACTTTCGCGCGTAGTCATTTATCACCCTAGTAAGTGCGGTTCGAAAACCAACTATATGAGTTCCACCATCCGGTGTCAGAACATTATTCGCAAAAGGCTTTACCATTTCTACGAACGTATCATTGTATTGAACTGCCACCTCAACCATCGAATCTTCTACTTGTTTTTCAACATAGAAAACGCTATCCGCCAATACATCCTTACCTATGTTCAAATGTTTAACATAGCTCTGAATACCACCCTCAAAATAGAAGGCCGTTCTATCTTTTGTCCTATTGTCGCGAACCGTCGTGTACACGCCCTTGGTTAAATACGCTTGGTGTCGAAGATAGTCAACCACCCACTTATAATCAAATTCGACTGTCTCCTTAAATATCTCTGGATCTGGATAAAACGTGACACTCGTTCCGGCTGGCCTGTCGGTTTTTCCCATTTTTTTCAAGGCCATCTTGGTAGCACCACGTTCGAATTCCATCCGATATAATTCGCCCTTTTTGACGACTTCGGCGATTAACCGGCTAGACAAGGCATTCACGACACTAGAGCCGACACCGTGCAAGCCAGATGATACTTTGTAGCCCCCACCTCCAAACTTACCGCCTGCATGTAGTACTGTCAGGACTGTTTCTAGAGTACTGAGTCCAGTCTTGGCATGCTTTTCAACAGGTATACCGCGGCCATCATCCGTTATAGTGATTCCACCGTCTTCCAATATGGTTACATCGACCCGTGATGCGAATCCTGCAATAGCCTCATCTATACAGTTGTCTGCGATTTCTTTTATTAGATGGTGGACACCGTCATAACCGGTGCTACCAATATACATACCCGGACGTTTACGTACAGGCTCTAGACCCTCTAGAACTTGGATTTGGGACGCATCATAGGCATCAGCATTACTATTCTTTGCCATTTTCCTCATACTCGGCCACTGCGGGACCATTTACATTTCCCTCATTATACAGCAATGCTGTCCATTTATTCAAGCACCTGTACAGTCCTTAACACTTATGGTAATCTAAAAAGTGAGGAAATCTAAAAATAAAAACCATGTTCCGTAAACTCGTATCCAATCTACCTTACTGCCCTGCCCTGATTGAGGATGTTGGTTTTTATGCCAAAAGATTAAAACAAGAAGAGATTACCAGAAGATCGAGTTTTATAGTTGCAGCCCTAGCGGTCGCGATTCAGTCTTTTGCGGTGTTCTCTCCGCCGGAAGCGGCCAATGCATCAAGCGAGCAAGACATCATTCGCGGTGGAGTAAATAGCCTGGAGGACCTGTTAGTACGGTATGAACGTAATGAGGAAGATATAAAGGACATATATAGTGCGGCCGGTATTACTAGGAAGGAGATTTTATCTACAAAACAGGATTCAGTCAGAGCAAATAGTAATATATATATGCTAAGTCGCTATGGACATCTTAGCTCATCTGAAAAAGAAATAAGTATGCCCTATCCAAAAAGTACCGGCGGTATAGGCGTTCGCTATTTTAGCCCCATCACTTCCGTCGCGGATCAAGGTGCCAAGTTCAGAGCATGGGTCGGTCACTCATCGTCACTTGGCTGGTTTGCTATATTACAAACAAACGGCAGTCTAGTAACCAAGGGCGCGCCCTCGATAGCGAAATCAGTAGATACTACAAACGTATCTGTATCAAAATCAATCTCCATAAAAAACCTTACTCAAAACGTCGATGGTAATATCTTCACAGCCAGTAGCAATGACGAGATAACCTACTCTATCAAACAAACAAACAACAGCGAGAATACAGTATCGGCACCTTTCACGGTGAGACTCGCAGACATACTGGAATACTCCTCTCTTGTTGATAGCGGTGGCGGAAACTTTGATGAAAAGAACATGACGCTATCGTGGCCAACAATAGATTTAATACCAAACGAATCACAATATCGTACGTTTACAATAAAGATGCTCGCCGAGATACCTGCTACAGCAAAAGGTGTTAGTAATCCAGCATCCTACGATTGTAATCTTTCGATCGTATTCGGCAACAAGCTTGAAACACCTATCATGTGCCCTCTACTTAAAGGCATAGAGGGATTTTTGTATCAGTTACCGTCAGTAGGTACTGGGCTAAATGTGTTATTTGCAGCACTACTCTTAGTAACCATCCTCTTCTTTTACCTTAGGGCTCGTCAACAGGGCCAGGAAATCAAAATGGTCAGACATAACTTCAATACCGGGTCATTCTAAGATATGAGCGAAAAAGAGATACCACAATCCAAACTCCTCGAACATAACAATGGGGACAGAGAACACTCAGAGAGCATCAACGAGCATTACGATAATCTGAAAGAACAAGAGGAAAGCAAAGATGAAGATGATGAAGAAGATGGAATCAGCACCGAGGAAGCGCTTGAACAGGCTTCTGAGATAGCGCGTGATTCTGATGAAAAAAAGAAGGTAGAGCAAGACACTAAACCAAGACACAAGGGCGCTCCTTCTAAAAGAGAGCTGAGCAATACATACAAAGAACAATTGGGTCTCATACAAGGCGACATGGGAATTGCCAGAAAGACCTGGAGTAAGTTAATACATATATCTGCGATAGAAAAAGCAAGCGATTTTATAGGCTCCACCGTCGCGAAACCCAATGCGCTATTGGCGGGTAGTGTCTTCGCTCTTGTCAGCGTGACTATTTTGTACTTTCTAGCGAAACACTATGGTTTCCAATTGTCAGGCCTGGAGACAATCACTGCCTTTGCAATAGGATGGCTACTAGGCACTCTATACGATTATATTTCCGGTCTTTTTAGAAGAAAACGCTGAGCCTGACCAAACCTAGCGCAGCCTTACACTAACCTCGTCAGAGTCGCCGATATTTGTTGGTGTGGTAGTTTTTTTATGACTTTCGTCGTCTGACCCATTCTTTTGCGTGCTGTTATCGTTGCCCCCTGTGTTCTCCACGGGTACAACGGGAGGTGCCAAGGGGCTATTTCTCATAGGTGTCGGTGCTGGCGTCATCGCCGACGGCGGAGCCATTGCTCCTGTGGTTTGAGTTGGGCGCGCAGACGGGGTAGGAGGAGGCGTTACAGGGTTCGCAACAGTAGGCGGCTGACTAAAGGGCTGCTGTGGTGGCCTCTGAGCCGACGGAGCACCCAGAGATGGAGATGTAGTCCCTGGTGCAATTTTCTGTCTTTTTGCTAACCATTCATCCAAGAATGAGCTGCCGCTCTTTGGCTTGGAAGGTGGTGGACCCATGGGGCCGGCACCGGGAACCATACCCGGGCCCGGTCGTCGTGCACCTGGAGGCAAGGCGCCTTGACCACCAGCCGGCCTTGGTGGCTCTAAGCGTTTGAATATTTCTTTTTCAATCATAGCCCTATTGATGCCATACTTTGTAGCAGACAAACGCTTCATAGCATCCGCAAGCTGATTATTCTTCTGAGCTAAAGGAGGCAACAATGACATACTAAATGGCGCTGAAGGCATTCCATTAATCATAACGGATGCAATCGACTGATAGTTAGGCAACTTGGTTAAATCCTCGGCATCAAAAACTGGCTGAAACTTCTTTACCATTAGCTCCGCATCTGTGACGCCAATACGACCGCTAATTACCGTGCCTACGTTACCTATAATGGCTTCCCGAATCTTGTCGGTTAGCTGTGTCATAAACTGATTACCCAAAATTAAGTTCAAACGATACTTTCGGGCCTCAGATAGAATAGATTCAAAACTGTCTGTAGCAAAGTTCTGAAACTCATCTACAAAAAGACAAAAATCCTTCCTATCACTTTCAGCCATATCAGCCCTACCCATGGCGGCTACCTGGAATTTCATCACAAAAATCATACCCAACAGCTTCGAGTTTAGTTCACCCATCTTACCCTTAGACAGATTCACGAGTAGTATCTTGTTGTTGTCCATTATGTCACGTAAATTAAAACCGCTCTTCGTCTGCCCCATGATGTTGCGCATCATTGTATTCGACAGAAACGGACCAAACTTGCTAACTACCCAGCTAGTAACCTCTCCTGCCTCATTTGATCTCTGTGATGCAGGAAATTCCTTAGTCCAAAAGTCTAATACGTTTCTATCTTTCACATACTTAAGCTTGGACTTCATAAATGCATCATCAACTAACAGTTTCGGTATATCTATGAAAGTTCCTCCGTTCGGGTCTGCCATCAATAGAAGGGCGCAATTTCGGAATATATGCTCTAACCGGGGACCAACTATACCTGTGTGTCCCGGATCGTACAAACTATATAGCATATTAATTGACTCTTGCACCAAAAAGTCTTTCTGGTCCTCGTTATCGTGTTCGAACAAATTCAAGCCTATCGGGTTATCAAGATCGCCAGGATTAAAGTAGATGATATCCTCAACTCTTTCTTTTGGTACATTAGCTAGCAATTCTTCAACAACATCCCCATGGGGATCTATAAACGCAAACCCGCGCCCCTCGTGCATATCCTGGAACGCAAGATTTGATAGAAAGCCAGATTTACCCACACCGGTCTGACCGATAATATACGTGTGTCTTCGCCGATCATTTTCACTAAGTCGTATTTCTTTTTTAACTCCACGAAACTCGTTAACGCCGAGTAGTAAACCTTGATCTAACAGATCAGTGGGGCCATCCACTTGCTTAGACATCTGACGCTTAACCCTAGATGTAGGTATACTGTTTTGGTCGGGCAAATGGAAAATCGTTGCCATTTCTACGCTGTTTAGTATTGTACTGTTTACCTCTTGCGGAAAGAACCTGAAGATAAAAGATGTTACGAGCTGCTCAATACTCTTTGCCGGAGTAAATTTGAATCCATTGTGGCTAGGTGAGTCAAATAGAGCAAAGGCGGCTACTATGTTTTTTAACACTCCCTGAGAATGCTCTGTGGTATTAGATGAGACAACCACCCTGACCAGTACCTCATAAGCAGGGTACCTTGTCTTCTCTTCAATGACCTTGACGGTCTCCTCCTCTAAGGAGGTTAGCTGTTTTGCGTCAGGCTTTTTATCACCAGATGATTCTGGTGGCTTCCATAGCACTTCTGCCAGGCCGCTAGCTCCTTTAATTCCAAGTCCCTTGGTTTTCCCTTTGTCATCCTTAATCTTTTTTGCCTTGTCCGTAGAGGCTCTTACCCAACCCTCATGTGCCGGCCGCATCAAAAATTGAATTGCAACCCCATCTTCGCGCGTAGCAACAGATAATGCATTGAGAAGTGCTCTCGCGGCATCACGTTTGGTGTCTTGATATGTAGCTATTGGGTAAACGAAACTTTTCTTTAAAGTAAACTCACCGCCTATAACGCCACTCATTTTGCCTGCTTCGCTGAATATATTATGTTCGCTCACCTCCTCAAGCCTAGCCGTGGGGTATGCTGCCGCAATAGCTTGCTTGATTACATCTACCAAGACCACAGGAACAACCGCATAATAATGCACCAGGCCGCCTTTAGCTATAATTTCGAACGATATGTGTCTTTGACCGTAGATCTTACTTTTGAATCCCTTGGTTGCTGTACTCGCGATGATATTGTACATAACCTGAGCTTCCGATAGCACCTCCTCTGTTAAATCACGCTCATCCCTTGAGCCTTTTTCAATATCATCACTTGCCGGAGGTAAATGTATAAACATCGGGACCATTTTCAGACCACGCTCATAATTCTTGGCCTCCCTGAGGGTCTTTTTATATTGGAAAAACACCACTAATATCAATGCCGTTCCAATAAATACGGTCACAAATGCAGCGATAAAAACACCCGCCATACTTCTATTTTAGCGCAAGCGTCTAATTTGAGACACCTAATTCTTTGCCATATCGTTTTTTTAAGTAATCCGCCTGCAGTTTACCGATCTCTTTTTCGCGTTTATAAGGGTCGTTTTGCGTATCGGCGATTATCTTCTTTGCCTTATCTACCCATTCTTTTTCGATTACATCATCATCGGCTGCTAATGTTGGACCTGCTGAATCATCGCTTGGGGTCTGCGGAGCCGGCACGGAAACCGCAGGTGGAGGCAAAGGGATGTTAATAGGAGGCGGTGGTGCTTGTTTATCGCCCGGTTGTACGTTCTGTTCCTTCTCGTGAGAGCTCTCGCCACTTTTTTCGTGCTCAGCAAGGCTTTCCCCTCCAACGTTAGGATTTTGTGGTTGTATCTCTGGGCTAGGCCCTAATTGCGGTTGTCTTTCTGGATTCATTAGCGTAATTATACCATGATTACGGTTGTTTTCGCCTGTTATGTAGCCCTTTTGGCTACATACACACATCCGAGTATCTCAAACAATACTACTAACAGTATTTCGTAAAAACCAATACTGCCTACAGACTTCAGGCTTATCAATACAACCGGCGCAATAGCAAGAACGCTCGAATAATAGTACACCTCCCTTGGCCCTAATCTACTTACCCACCTCAAAAAATTTGACCTCAAGGCCACTCTATCTAACGCCCTCTTTAACACCCATAATACTAAGGTTAGGCCACATAGTATGGTCAGGTAGCCTAGAAAGAAAACAACTAGAATACCTACTGCACCGATAGCACCCGGTTCATAGGTGGTCAAAAGCATAAAAAGAAGCCCCGCCGTGACGAGACCCGAAATCAAAATAATCTTTATAAACATATTAATAATTATACCCCTTTGGAGCCAGAGTGGCGGCTTATATGACCTGGTTGCTACATCCGCCGCTAAATATATTTGGGCGCGTGCTCCAATGATCAGCCTACCACTCGTGACTTCTGACCGCTCCCATAAGGGAGCACGTCTTTAGATTTTCCACGACACGCCTAGTATTCAAACTACTAACTCTAGTAATTTTTTACTAGGCGTGTCGGTACTCTTCTAGCGCTCAACGCCACTTTGGCGGAGCATCGATAGCGCCAATTATAAGGTGCGTACTCTACAAGATGTAGAGCATGTTTTGTTGTCGCTATCGATTTTCCGTCAATATCGAGTTTAGTCTATTCTATTTGTTAAGGTTGGCATTTTTGTTTTTGTTAGAAGCCTAACTTGAATATAGCATAAGCATATTTAATAATCAATAGTTTTTGATGTTTTTTATACATAATACGTATAGAATAATATATTTATATCTGTTATTTATATGTTGTTGATTTTTTTACTATGTTGTTTTATATACCATTTTGTAATTATCACACACTATTAGACCTACGTCCTATATATCCTGATAGCTCCACTAAAGCACTCGTTGCCCCCAGCTTGGCGTGCGTGTTAGGTATGGCGAAGTGGGATCCAGGGTAACTGCAAGTATTCGCGATAGCCGTGAATGTCTGCCTTATATGTGAATGAGCTTCGTGTACCGTCAATTACTATAAAATTATTTGCTTCCAGCAATTCCATCATTTATTGTCGCCATGTACGCCGGCTCGACAGCACGCTTCAGTAAGTCTGGCAATCTCATTTAGGCTGGGTAGTGGTAACGTCGCTATCACGTAGTAAGTTTCGTGTGTAATCTTCATGTGGCACGACTATCGCAACTAGATACCCTACCTAACACGAGTTGTCTATCGTTACAAAAATACGACTAGCCTATCCTATTCACCGGGGTGGCTTATTTGACTAACGCAAAAACATAAAAAAGTCCAAAATAGTTATTGACACAAGCGGTTTAGAGTAATATTATAGGGGTAGTCCTTGAATAAAAAAATTATACAAGGGCCAAAAACAAACAAAGACAAAACACTCCACGTTAAGACAACCGTTACTCGCAGGCGGTTGTCTTTTTTACTAACCAACGAAAACACCCGACCGCTTGGTCGGGCATTCTCGTTGGTGGAGCTGCGGGGAACTGCCCCCCGGTCCGTAAGGTAACATGATATTCGTCTACGAGCATAGTCCATTCTAAAATTAACGATTTACCGGCCTAAAAAATGAACAAGAACGGCCACTAAATCGCGCGGTAAGCTGTCCGCTACCTGCGCCGCTTCACGCAGACAGCGTAAGTGACATAAATATGACACCCTGCTCTACTATGTCACCTAGTAGAAGCGGGCGATCGAGCGTATTAGGCTGCGATTGGCGCAAAAGCTAGCTTTGGAGCTGTAACTGAAGCTACTAGATCCTTAGCAAAGGCTTTTACTGATGCAAGTTTAGTTGCAATTAACAATATGCTTAACGTGCAAAATCGGCTCGCAAAATATCCTGTTAAGGTCCTCGCGTCGAAAGCTAAATCAGCCCCAACCTCTGTTAATTATAGCATAATGCTTGCCTATTTTCCAGATTTGGGATTATAATTACGCCTAATATGGTAGCTCATGTAATGACAGTTGCCCCGGTCGGCTACGAGGGCGCACTAATTGAGGTGGAATGCGACAGCAAGAATGGCCTTCCATCTATCCAAATAGTTGGTATGGGAACTAAATCTATCGATGAAGCAAAGGAACGTGTCAGGAGCGCTATATCTAATTCCTTGTTAGAATTTCCTGCCAAAAAAATAACAATCAACTTAGCACCTGCGGATTTAGTAAAGGACGGCGTCCACTTTGACCTACCTATCGCAGTTGCTATTCTGGTCTGTAGCGGCCAGTTAAAGCAGTCCGAGGCAGATCGGTCCATATTTGCTGGAGAACTAGCGCTTGACGGCTCCTTGCGCCCCATAAAGGGTGTTATAAATATCGCCCAGGCCGCAAAACATGCGGGTATCAATAAAATATACGTACCTTCACAAAATACTAGACAGGCGTGTTTAATCGATGGACTTACTGTTATCGGCGTAAAGTCGCTAAAGGACCTATACCTACATCTCAAGCAAGAATCAACTCTACAGGCCAGTACCTACTCCCCCGTAGACGCTCAACATGAGTTAGCTTCATCAGGTCACCATTTAGACGACATATATGGTCAAGATCAGGCAAAGCGGGCGATGATCATCGCCGTTGCGGGTAGGCATAATATCTTACTATCAGGCTCTCCAGGTGCCGGAAAGACAATGCTGGCCAAAACTTTAACCAACCTATTGCCCAAGCTAACTCCGGATGAACAAATAGCCGTGACAAAACTACATAGTATCGCTGGAGAAATCGATGGCGAGATTGTCAAAGAGCGTCCATTTCGATCGCCACATCATACTACAAGCCAGATTGCCGTTATTGGAGGTGGCGTTCAGCCTAAACCTGGAGAGATTAGCCTGGCGCACCTGGGGGTATTGTTCCTGGACGAAATGCCCGAATATCCCAGGTCGGTACTAGAGGCACTTAGACAGCCCTTAGAAGACAAGAGGATATCCATCACCAGAGCCGGTGGTAGATCGGTTTATCCCGCCGACTTTATGCTAGTGGCTACGATGAACCCCTGCCCTTGCGGACACCTGGGTGATCAGTCAAAAGAGTGTACCTGTACGACAACTCAAATTCTCAATTACCAACGCAAAATTTCCGGACCGCTCATGGATAGGATAGACCTGACTATAAGCGTATCACGCATACCAAATGACGAACTTTTAAAAAATAGATCGTTGAATAATAATCAACATTTGTCAGCGTTAGACCTGATAAATAATGCGTACACTATCCAGCGCGCAAGATACAAAAGTAGTGATATTTACAATGGTTCATTAACCAGTAGTCAGGTGGGTAAGCTGTTAAAAATTGAACCTCCTGCTAAAAAACTACTCTCACTGGCCGGCGAGAGACTGGGACTGAGTGCTCGCAGTTACTTCAAGGTAATAAAAGTAGCGCAGACGATAGCCGACCTAGAGTCATCGGAGACCATCAAGGAGAGCCATATTAGCGAGGCCCTGCAATACAGAAGCGTTACCTCTTGAATTATTTTGCAACTTCTGTTACTATTGGGTACGAGTAATCGCTCAAAGCTGTCATTAGACAGGGAAAGCTATAAGGAGAAGAAGATCAGTAACACCATTCGCATCAACGGAGCCATTCGAGCAAATGAACTTCGTGTGATTGGAGGGAGCGGCGAACAGCTCGGCATAATGACTCGACAGGAGGCATTAAAAGTTGCCGAGGACGCCGGTGTTGACTTGGTCGAAATATCCCCTGGAGCTAACCCGCCCGTTGCAAAAGTAATCGACTGGGGTAAATTCCAGTACCAAAAGATGAAGGAGCAACAGAAAAATCGAAAAAACAGCAAGCAGGGCGAACTAAAGCAAATGCGCTTTGGTCTCAAGATCGGTACTGGAGACATGGAAATCAAGCTTCGTAAGATTCGTGGCTTCCTGGCAGACGGTAACAAGGTTAGGATCCAAATATTCTACCGAGGTCGCGAGATGGCTCATAAAGAACTAGGCTACGATTTGATAAATAAAATTCTGGCCCAACTGGAAGACGACTCTGTCGTTGAACAAACACCACAAATGGCAGGTAGAAACCTGAGTGTAGTAATAAGGAGTAAGTAATGCCCAAACTAAAAACCCATAAGGGTACATCCAAGCGAATAAAGCAGACACGTACAGGAAAACTGTTGCGTCGCCGTGCGTTTGGTGGTCATATGCTTGCAAAAAAGACTGCCAGCCGCAAACGAGCAATCGGCAAATCAGCTACCGTTGGCGGTTCTATTGCAAAAAATGTTAAACGAGCACTAGGAGTCTAAATTATGCGAGTAAAAAAAGGTGTAACAGCACGAGCGAAACACAAAAAAATACTTAAAGCTGCCAAGGGCATGCAACATAATCGTACGCGATCATTTCGACTAGCTAAGCAAGCCGTTATACGTGCCCTACAATACGCATATCGTGATCGACGTAACAAAAAACGAGACCTGCGAAGTCTTTGGATTACACGAATCAACGCAGCGGCCCGAATCAATGGCACAACATATGGTAAACTCATTTCCGGTTTGAAGGCAAACAAAATTGAACTAGATCGTAAGATTCTATCAGAACTCGCGGTAAACGAGCCAAAGGCCTTCGGTGAGGTCGTAAAAAGCACAAAAAACTAATACAATTTATGCAAAAACAAAATAACCCCCATTATGGGGTTATTTTGTTTGCAGTCCATCGATAAGCCGGGTTCTGTCGTGGACAATCATCTATCTAGTCCAGCCATTGCTGGCGGGATCAAGCGGTTATAGACCTACAGGCGGACCACCTAGGCGTAGATCTCCTTGCAGCAGACAGGGTTTACCTTCTTCGCCTGTCACCAGACGACGCTGTGGGCTCTTACCCCACTCGTTTCACCTTTTCTCTAAAATTATAGAGTAGTTTTGTTTCTGTGGCACTTTCCCTAGGGTTACCCCCGGTTGCCGTTAACAACTGTCATGTCCTATGCTGCCCGGACTTTCCTCCCCAATATAAATTGGGGCGACTGTCTAACGAACTGCATAAACATTATACCATTATTTAGCGCCTTTGTCATGTGCATCAAGGGTCTTGTTTACCTCGCTATCTGCCAGCTGGTTCATATCCCTGGGAACATGGTGGTACGACACATGATCGAATTTTGACATGAGGTCTCTGATTCTTTCGTTTATTGGCCAGAGGTCCCTGTTCTTAATCGTGTAAACACCGTTCATTTGATTTACTACCAGCATACTGTCTAAACGAAAATCTACACTTTTTAACCCCATCTCTAACGCCTTTTCCAGCCCTAGACGAACTCCGTGATATTCGGCCTGATTATTGGTAGTTATCCCTAGATATTCGCCACCCCTAGCAAGCACGTTATTCTTATTGTCCATAATCACAAAACCCGAAGCAGATGGTCCGGGATTACCCCTAGAGCCGCCATCCGCAAAAATAACTACATCTGCCAATCCTGTGTCGACTTGCTCTTTTTTTGAACTCTTAATACTTTTGTCGGTTATGTCTTCCTGATGTATTATCCCTAGTATTAACTGGGTAAGATCAGTAACGGATGATGATTGCACCTCGCCTATAGACTGCCAAACAGATTCACTGTAGTTTTCACTCAATTTCAAATCGTGATGCCCCCCTGCTATTGAGGTCTGGAATACAATCACAGCATATTGTATGTCCCTATCATCATGATCAATATATGTAACTACATCAAAGAGCGTAGACTTATCTATATGCAGACCTACATCGTCGTGCAGGTGCCTCCTGAGAGCATCTTCGGGTTGCTCTCCGTAATCTACCCTGCCTCCAGGTATCTCGAAGAGTCCCAGTATAGACTCCCTACCGGTTGAACGCTTTAACAATAAGGTCTTGTCGTCCCTACTTACCAGTGCTCTAACGGATATACGTTGATTCATAATTACTCTTGGTCGGGATGACTGGACTTGAACCAGCGACCTCACGGCCCCCAGCCGTGCGCGCTACCAGACTGCGCCACATCCCGACGTGCGGTCTGTGCCCCATAGAACCACGATACTTCGATATTCCCCGCTTTTGCGCAAGGTGGGTCTCCTCAAACTACTTCCTCGAAAGTAGATCATTTGGAATCCCAATATGTATGATGTAGGAAAATCATACGTACCGCGGTTTTTATGGGACTCTTTTATTATAACTCAATCAAACCATATAGATTGCGTAGAATAATTCTAATAGCCAGTTTATCGCCGCAAACATAAATTGCCCAATTACCGAACTAGCAAGAATTACTAGCAAGAATACTAGCATTATGCCGTATTGCTCAATAATCTCCATACCCCTTCTAACGAAGTCAGGTGCGAATGCATACATGACACGAGAACCATCTAGGGGTGGAATTGGAATCATATTAAAGACAAAGAAACCAAGATTAACAATAACTCCATAAAAGAATATTAATTCCACTATACTACCCGTTGCACCAGCCGTTACACCCGTAACCACACCTACTCCAAACAAAAGGAACGCTATAACTAAATTAGTCATGGGACCAGATACAGCCACTAAGGCGGCTCCCCATTCGTCATATCTAACCCTGGCCGGGTTAAAGGGCACTGGCTTCGCACCTCCAAATATTGGTCCGCCTACTATATACAGCACTACAGGTAGTAAAATAGTCAGGAATGGATCTATATGTTTTACAGGATTCAGAGTTAGCCGACCCTGTAGCTTTGCGGTGTCGTCTCCTAACCAATAGGCCACAAACCCGTGCATTACCTCATGCAAAGTCATAGAAAACAGAACTACGCCTATTATTACTACTACATTTAGAATAACTTCCTCTGCCATATCACCATTATAACACCAGTTTTATCTGTAAGAGCATTGACAGATACCAAAAAATAGCGTAAACTGGTACAGATTACGGAGAAAAATTATGGCATCAAAATGTGATTTAACCGGTAAAGGAAAGCAGTTCGGCCACAATGTGAGCTTCTCTTTGCGACGCACAAAACGCGTATTCAAACCAAACCTGCAAAAGAAAACATTCATTGTAGACGGCCAAAAGGTTACTATGACTCTTAGCACGCAGGCTATACGCACACTGAAGAAAAAGGGCGTACTAAGCCCGTCTAAATAAATAGCTACCAATAAAATACCCCCGATAACTCTCGAGTTCGGGGGTATTTTATTTTTAATACTCTAGCTTCTGTCTATTCTCACTACAGTAAGAGTTTGAGGGATAGAAGACGATGATTTAATCTTATATTTTAATCCCGCATCTTCAACTGGGGTTGCGATTTCCTTCACAAACATATCTACCTCATCCTGTGGCACCTCGTACTTTATACCGCTGTCAGCAAAATGTACCGGTATAACGACTTTGGGATCAATCTGCCTCGCTATAGTTGAGGCACTGACAGAATCAAGAGTATAGCCATTACCGCCAACTGGAATGACTAATATATCCACAACACCTATACTTTCTAGCTGCTCATCATTTAGTTTAGGAGCTATGTTTCCTAATACTGCAATTCTGACATCAGCTATCTCTAAACGATAGATTGTGCTAAGAGGTTCAGACTCGGGAGAATCAAGATGCCTCAAAGCCCGCGTACCACTAATGGATACCTCTGCAACTTCATACTCACCAGGACCGTTTATAAGTAGTTTTGACGCATCATCCTGCACCGAAAACCGCTCCTCCGTGACTAGCTCCACCGATTCCTTTATGGAAACATCCTTCAGACCTAACATCGATAGTTTTGGATCAAATACAAAATCTACCTTTTTTGTGCTAATTTTTACACTGTTTCCACCTTTATACTCTATGTCAAACATATTATCCTTTCAGCATATTATCGGTATCCACCACTACCATGTGTGTGTTATTTATAATGTCTGTAATAAATTTATCACGAATGCTCAATCTATAATAGAACTCATCATACGGCAGTATACTATAGTTCAAATCACGACCTTCGCCCTTTTCAATTTGTTGTAGTGATTTACGCGTGGCGGAGGTGTCACCGTCAACAGCGATTAATAAATCAACCTTAGATCCTGAACCATTTACTAAAGATCCTGAGGCTATGGCGACTCTGACACCAGATACGCCTGCTACGGATGATCTCCACGCGGCACCCTCTCCAGACGCTGCAGCCAACTTTTTTGATGTTTTTCTCTGCTTTCCATTGTCAGGCGAACTGGTAGCTACAAACTCTTCGTCCGTAAAGATTGCCCTTAACGCTTTATAGTGTTCATACTCCTGATCAACCTCGTAGTACAACTTGTGGTCAGCACTATCGCTGGTAATTATTCCTACGTTCAGCATGTTTGAGAGTTCACGCCTCACAGAATTAATTTGTTCGCCCACTAAACGCGTAATTTCGCGAACATAAAAAGACTTACCGGGGCTACTAAGAAATAGGTACAACAATTTTACTCTAGTTTTTGAACCAAATAACGCGTCAATCATGCTCCAAACCTCTCTCTTGTAACCACTATACCATGATTATTGTTCAGATTCGAATAACGATAAAATATATTGTTCTGCTTTATCAAGAGTACGCCAATTGATGTGTTCATTACGCTTCAACCACGTAATCTGGCGTTTGGCCAATCGCCAGTCTAATGTTTTAAATTTCTCCTTTGCCTGTTCTAGGGATATGTCTCCATCCAGATATAGACGACACAATGGATATATATTACCAGTCATAGATTCATGATTCCATCCATACTTATCAGCTAACTCTCGTGATTCAGCGACCACGCCTTGATCAAATATTTTAGTCGCTCGCTCGTTAATCCTCTCAAGTAGAATGTCTTTATCTGTAGTTATTCCTACAATGTAGCAATTTTTAATTGGTCTGGACTTTCTCTTTTTGTTTACGCTTTTTTGTTCAATTGCTCGTATAACATATCTTTTATTTTTGCTATTCTCGGGCAAATTTATGTTGTTTTCATAACAATATTTTTGCAGCTCGTCAATCGTCATTTTTTCTAGCTTTTGACGTAATCGTTCGTTGGACCTTGGCCCTAGCTTATAGTCAAAAACTACCGCATCTACATACAGTCCAGTTCCACCCACTATAATGGGGGCGAGTCCCCTGCCGCGAATGTCCCGCACCTTATGCTTCGCGTAATCTTGGAAATCCGCAACTGTAAAGCGCTGATTTGGATAAACAAGATCTAACCCCCAATGCTTTACCTCTTCCTGCTCCTCTTGTGTGGGCTTGGCTGTACCTATATCCATACCCTTGTATGCCGTTCTGCTATCCGCACATATAATTTCACCACCTATCCTTTTCGCGATGTTAATAGCTAACTCTGTTTTACCACTGGCCGTTGGACCAACAATAACTATCAAAGGTTGGGTCGCCATCTTACCTCCTTAAAATTATCTACAACATAGTTCGTGCAACTAATACCCTCATTTTCTAACAACTGCTCCTGTACACGTCGTCCGCCATGAAATCCGCTAGCCAGCCCCCCAAACCTGTTGACCAACCTGTGCCAAGGTAGTTCGCTATTACCGAAGTGCGCGACACCACCAACCATCCTACTCGCTCGTGGTCTGCCGATCATGGCGGCAAGGTCGCCATATGTAGTCACCTGGCCTTTAGGTACTTCTGCTATCAGGGTCTCTACCTGCTTGCGAAAATCAGCGTCTGGCAATTTTTTGTATCTCTTCCCTAACCACCCATAAATTAGCGCATCTGATAATCTTTGGATGTAGGGTCCTGTCTCTGTTCCACGGCTCATCCAGCAACAACGCTGCCTCCACTTCACCCTCTTCCACGGCGGATTCACAATGTAGAAGACCATCATCGACCAATACATCGGCACATTCTTCTAGACAGGCCGACCCCTTCGTGCGACTAATATGCTCGTCGAAATGATTGGTGTGTATGATCTTATAGAATTTATCCGCGAAATGCGTATCCACCATTTCATTCGTCATCGGTTGCATAAAATCAGACCTGCCGGTAACTATAAACTGTCTGTGAAACCTTGATAGACTATGTACCACCTCAATAGCGTCAGGGTTCGGATTTATAAAATCTTGAGGGCTATTCACGATTTTATCTCTCATATAAGCCTGAACTCTCTCCGCGGCTATACTAAGCTCCTCAACGCCCCAGTGCTCGGGACCATCATAAAAATGCGCGACATCTACGTCTGCGTTATACGTTCGATTGTAGTGTTCAACCGCCGGATATATAAACGGTATTAAAACGTCATCACAATCCCAGCCAATAGAGAGACATCTCTCGCTCATTACATTCCCTTCAGGAACTCACTAAGTTGACTAATGGGAACTTTTTGTTCACCTTCTTGCGTGCGAACGCTCACCTCACCATTCTCTTTATCTCGGGGGCCAACAATCAGCTGCACCGGAACCTTCATTGCCGTTGCTTCTTTTATCTTCTTGCCTAACGATTCATTGCGCGCATCTCTGCTAAATCGAATCTCATTGTATTTAACTGGTGTCATTAGCACGGTAGCGTTCAGAGCCTTTTCAATCTCTTCTACGTAATCTAGTACGGAATCATTGATAGTTAAAATGCGCACCTGCTCGGGAGCTAACCAGAATGGGAACCAACCTCCAGTTTGTTCTATCAAAAACCCCATGAATCGCTCGAATGCACCCATGATGGATTTGTGAATCACTACCGGAAATTGCTTGTTTCCTTCAGCATCTACATAGGTGATACCCATCCTTTCAGGTACCAAAATGTCAATCTGCACAGTCGCAATGGAGTCTTCTTTTCCGTGCACATTCTTTATCTGTACATCCAATTTTGGACCATAAAATGCGGCCTCATCATCCACTGCCATATAAGGTTCGCCCGAGCTCTCTAGACACTCCCTGATCACCTCTGAGGCGTGCTGCCATTTTTCTCTATCACCGGCATATTTACCCTTATCAAAATCAGGTAAGGACAACCTGTACCAATAGTCTACAACTCCGCAAGTTTTATATATGTATTTAAAGAAGTCTAGTAACTTTGTAAACTCATCCGCCACCTGATCATTTGTCATATACATATGTGAATCGTTCTGTGTTATTGGGCCACGCATACGGATTAGACCGGTCAGTGTCCCTGACAGCTCATACCTATACAGACCAGCATGTTCAGATAGGCGCAAAGGTAAGTCTTTATACGAAGGCATCAGTCTCTCAAACACCATATGATGGTGCGGACAGTTCATGGGTTTAATATAAAACTTATTTCCTTCTTCATCAGGAGCGGTAGAATACATATTTTCTAAATAGTAATCCGCGTGACCGGATCGCTTATACAATTCTTCTTGGGTTAGAACGGGGGTAGCAATATATGTATATCCACGAGCCTCTTCCTCCTGTCTCATTAGCGTCATCAGCGTATGTTTCACCTTCTCTCCCCTGGGTAGTAGCAGTGGCAAGCCCTTGCCCACACTCTCAGAGATGAAAAATAAATCTAAATCCTGTCCTAACTTCCGATGATCACGCCCTTTCGCCAATTCTATTTGCTCTAAATACTGATCCAGCTCTTCTTTGCTAGCGAAGGCAGCCCCGTACAATCTCTGCATTTGCGGATTTTTCTCGCTACCGCGCCAATAAGCACCAGCCACTCGCATCAATTTATAAACACCTACATCACCCGTATTCGCAACATGTGGACCCCTGCACAGGTCAACAAAGTCACCATTCTTATAAAATGAAACTCTGTCCATGGCAGCATCACCCTCGGCAATCGTGCCCATTTCGTCAGCGTCCAAGTCTTTAGCAACAGTCGTACCACTCCTTTTTAAATCATTCAGAAGCTCTTCTTTATATGGCTGTCCATTATCACGTGCCCAAGATATTGCCTCATCTATGGGCATATCGAAATGTTCGAAATCTTGATCCTCACCTATAATCTTCCGCATCTCATCCTCAATTTTCTCGAAATCGTCAACAGATATCTTGTGAGGACCTAGGTCAATGTCATAGTAATAACCGTTCTCTACAACTGGGCCCACACCAAATTTGGCATCTGGCCATAATCGACTGACAGCCGATGCCGTGATGTGCGCCAAACTGTGCCTCATTGCCTGAATATTCTCTTCGCTCATTTTTCACCTCTGTTATTTTATATATAAAAACATGCGATATATAGATTCAATCGATTAAATCTACTCATCGCATGTCTCGGGTCCACTTAGTTGCGGACGGTTCCACCGGACTTCCTCTTGTACGAGGCACTTGTGAGGAACGTTACGTACGTTTCCACTCCCACGAAGCTCCGCGGGTAGTTACGCCGCTTCTACGCTCATAACAATGATACAGTACATATCCCCGTTATTGCAACACCTCTCCGTATCTGTTAGAATACACTAGTTATGGGCGATTAGCTCAGCTGGCTAGAGCGTCTCATTGACGTTGAGAAGGTCGGGGATTCGAATTCCTCATCGCCCACCATGAATTTATGAACAGACCCTGTCAGGGGTCTGTTTTTATACACGACTTTTCCACATAAATATATATCAAAAAATGAATTATTTATGCATTTCGTGATATACGCAGGTTTCTTTACGTGCATTGACATATTATTATGCTTGTGCTATAATGAAATTATGGCTAAGAAGTCAGATACAAAAACCCGAACAAACACCGGTGACAGCAACGGCAAATCAGAGCTAGCCAAATTCCATCTGTCCTTTGAATATAACCACACCTGGACCGAGGCAAAGCGGAACGGCCAAAGTAAGCCTGCTAAAAATAGATAGTCCTCTAGGCTCTGCCTAATCTGGATTACTTTACCTGTTTTTCGTCGTGCGAGACGGTCGCCTTCTCTGTTAGATCGAACTTATCGAAATACTTTCCTAATAATAGCGCCGTTTGCGACGTAAATGCAGACGCCGAACTGTAAATAATGGCCGTAAACGGCATTAATACCCATTGTGCCAACATCCAAAAATTTCTACGTTTCTTATATCTTTCGGGACGAGGGGGTAAGATTTTGAACGCAAAGAAGATCGTAATGAATAAGCCGATGAGCGCAAACTGTTGTATTCGACTAATAATTTCCGGTAACTGCTGAGCCGCTATACTCTGAGACGCTTCAATGCTGACAAATAATGGTATCCATCCCCCTATCGCAATTAATATTGCAATGCAAGCCAGAGTGACATGACCGTCCAGCAGCCTAATCAATCTCGCCAAGCCCGGGCCCAGCGGTACTGTACGTTTCTTTGTAAACAGTCTGGTTGCTACGTAAGGTACGTCGGATGCTCCGTATGCCCATCTACGCAGTTGTATAAACTGTGCTTTGAGCGTTCGCCAGTAAGTAGACGACAGTACGGCATCCTGATAGATAGGTACAAAAATGGGAACCACTCCGTATTCACCATTGAAATGAAAGTAACTGCGCCAGTACTGGTGGCCGTCTTCAACGACCGTTCTTGTACTCCAAAAGTTCATTTCAACCAATGCATCCATAGGCTGAGAATGTGACGCAAAGTTACGCAGTACATGGGGACGCATGGAGCTGATTATGTTCCAAAATGAGTTACCCGTGGCTACCACCCGCATAGGCGCAGGTACGTCCCATATGTTGTTTAGAAACAGACTAACTGGCTGGTAAGATAGATGCTTTCGATCGGGATGCACAATATACTCGTATGCAACATAGTCAAAATACGTTCTGTGCGGGCGATTATCGCAGTCTAGCGTGGTCACCATAACGTTTTTATACGCAATTTTTTTGTTATCTAGCCAACTCTTCAGATATTTACCTGCGTATGTTATGTTTCCGCCCTTACCACGCACTTCATTAGGCAGTCCATCCGGGTGCTTTACTATTTCGAAAGCTCCGAATTGACCTGCGAACTCTTTTTGTATTCGCTTTGCCGTCTTTTCCGCCTCGAGTCCACCCCTTTCTTCGTACCCCAGTATAACTATCATTTGATCCTTGTTATAGTCGGTATCCACCAGACACTGCATTGTTGGTTGTAGAACCTCATATGATTCGTTATACATGACGGTGATAACGGCGTTATACAACTGAGAGGGTTTTGGATACTTATCTGGCTCTTCGACGATATCGTGTAGGTTCTCCAAATGCTCTCCAGGACGAAAAGATTTTTTTCCATCACTGAAATCCAAATGCTCCTTTGGGTTTTCTAGGTGTCCAAGCCTCGTATGCCAATCCGTTCTCTGTGCTTTCTCAATCTCATTCCTACCCCTAGTAGTGTGATAGGCTATTCCTATGGCCTTCACTAGCGTTGTTATGATAATTACCAATAAATATATAGCCGCTAAAGACGGATTAAATATGGAAAGAGCCACTAGCAACAGAATGGCACCGTAACTAAAGACAGCAGGGACCATTTCAAAAAAGCGATACATAGGCGTACGCTTTCCCATCGGTATCTCTATATCCCGCATATCAGATAATCGACGCTATCTTTATAATTTGTACCAAGAATCCCACAGCGATAACTGCCATTATCACGCCTAGCCATGAAAATGCGACTGCCAATTCCCTGCCCTTTTCGCGCAGCATTTTATAGGTTAAGAGGCAGTGAACTACCGCCATAACCACGACAAATCCAACAAAGCCCAGCAAATAATACCATTTATCTCTGTAAAAATTCGTTGTGCCAAAACTAGTGTAATGCACGGCTATCTGACGTTCGCTCGGTGAAATACTAAACGCCAAGAAAACCAAAATACCAACACAGATTACGAGAAAGAGCGCCAAAGCTATGAGCAATGGCTTGTCATTCGCAATCTCTTGAAATTGATTTAATACTTTATTCTTCATAATATATTGGAGCCGCTGTCCGGATTTGAACCGGAGACCTACGCTTTACGAAAGCGCCGCTCTACCAACTGAGCTACAGCGGCGAATCCGCTAAGTTCGTAGCATAATTATAGCATTTCAAAGACGAGAAATAAACGCACTTATAGTCGTTGCATCAGAGGCGAAAAGCTGTTATGATACCTGAAGTCAACAATACGGGCTCGTAGTGAAGTTGGCCTATCACGTCTCCCTGTCACGGAGAAGATCGCCGGTTCGAATCCGGTCGGGCCCGCCAGAATTTATAAATCACCCAGGCCGGGTGATTTTAGTTTGAACAGGGGTAAAATAATTGACCACCATCCGTTAGCGTGATAATCTGTATATGGGAATATCCTACAAAAACAAAAAAATTATGCAAAACAAAGTTCGAAAAAGTTTTTTGTACGGGCTGATTTTTGTCACAGCCCTGTTTCCTAGTCAACCAGTATTCGCGGCGTCAAATCAGCTATTAGTCTCATACACGCCCAGCAATTCGCAGATGCCAAAAGGTACCACATTTTGTATAGATATTAAAAGCTATGCAGATAACCCATCTAACCCAGGTACTGCTGCGGGTACTGTAACGTACACATCTAGCAGGCTTTCGGTAGTATCGGGATCGATAAAAACCGGATCGAATAGTTGCAGTGGTAGCGCCAGTAATAATTACGGTTCGCACTCTGTGACAAAAAGTTCAGGAAAACTGAGCTTCAACGCCTCGAAAGCCAACATGGATAGTGGAATCGCTCAGGTTTTCACAGTCAAGTTCAAAGCGATAGCCGCTGGAACTGCTCAAATTACGTTCAGTGGTGGCAAGGTAAACGGTCAGTCAACCACCCTGAATCATGGTAGCTACATCATAACCGATAACTCCCCTAGGCCTTCATCGTCACCGTCCCCCGTACCCACGGTATCCTCAAAACCAGCTCCCGCAACATCTGACGAGGAAGAAAAGGTTGAAGAGGTAGAGGATCCGTCCGGTTATGTTACAGATGTAACGGTTGACTCGAGTTACAAGACGGCAACGTTAACATGGAAGGTCAATTTGAAATCCAGTAAAGCCACCATTAAATATGGTCAGGACTCCTCCGATCTATCTAGTACAACGAAAGCGACAAAGAAAAACGGTGTTTTTACTGCCGATATAAAGGATCTGATCCCCGGATCGAGATACTATTTCACGATAACGGGTAGCGGTGATGGAAAAGAGGGAGAATACAGCAGCGCAATCTACACCCTGGGATATCCGGTCGTACTAAACATAACAGAGAATGGCATCGCGGCAAAAGGCGCAACTGTTCAAATCGGCAACATCAATAATCTAACAGATACCAACGGAAAACTAGCCCTAGCGCTCGCGGCAGGTGATTATTCCGGTACGATTACCACGACAACATCAACCCTAAGCATTAACTTCACCGTTCAAAGTAGCGACATACCTCCCGGTGATGCCCCACCAGAGACGCAGACATATCCTTTCGACCTAGAAAGTTCTATCCTTGATCAGGGTCCTGGTTCAGGGGGATCATTACTGACATTTATTGGCATTATGGCAGTTGGCGCGGTCATGCTTGGTGTAGGTTTCGTTATTTTCGTTACTATACGCAGAAAAAGATTTGAAATGGATAGTGCACCAGTGTCACGTATTCAGTCAGTCGTAGTTGATGATGGATTTAATTGGAAAGATCAGACACCGGCCGAAAAACCTAGCCAAACACAATCAGGACCGACACCTCCACCCCATAGAAACGACCTGCCCTTACCGCCGTCGTCCAGCAATAGTTCTGTGCACCTCGACGAAGAGGAGCCTGCGGATATGTTTGATTTCGATAAAAGACCACCGGCCGATGAGCCACTAGAAATAAAGGAGAAAGAGAATGAAGGGCCCCGGATAAATATATCTCACTGATATTCGGATTAATGCATACGTGATTGAACAAAATTCCAGTTCACCACGTTCCACCAGGCATTGATATAATCATCACGCTTATTCTTGTAATCAAGGTAGTAGGCATGCTCCCACACGTCTAGGCCTAGAAGTGGCTCGGGCATACCTAACATTAGCGGTGTATCCTGATTTGGTGTCGTGATAATACTTCCATCAGGCTGTAACCACACCCATCCACTACCGAAAACGCCTAGTGCTTTTTGTGTGAATTCATCAACGAAATTTTGAAAACTACCATACCGACTGTTGATTATTTCGGATAGTTCTCCGTTTGGTTGTCCGCCTCCATCAGGTGACATCCACTGCCAGAATAGAGTATGGTTATAGTGACCACCGCCGTTATTACGAACTGCTGTCTTGATATCCTCGGGCAGCGTGTCGAGATCTGTCAATAGTTCGCTGACGGACCTTTCTTTCACATTAACGTGTTTGTCTAGTGCAGCATTCAACTTATCCACGTAAGTCTGATGGTGCTTGCTATGATGCAATGTCATGATGTCTTTGCTGATATACTTTCCCAGAGCGTCATATCCATACCCTAGGTCTGGTAGTTTATGCATGTTTCCTCCTTTAGTTATTGTTGAGTGTTGTATCCGGTAATGGCACTGATATATATTCTGTAATCAAACCGTTCTGACGAAGATCTACTAACCTTTTTGAAAATTCCGTCAGTGGAATCTTAATGAATTCATAGCTTACCTGATTTTTATCGTCCTTCTCCAGCAGTTTTACGAAATAATACCCATCACCTGTAGTAGACTTTATAGGCTTTGATATTTGATTTATAGATAACCGTGACGCCGCTTCTGCCAGCCCGCCATCTTGATTATTGGCAGGGACCAACGGAGTAGTGCCCGATGTAACATCCACACCACCGCTCGACTTCAAGGATTTCGCAACGTCACCGAAACTGCCGTCGCCATTGATTAAGGATTGTGCACGCTTAACTAGTTTGTTCGCGGTTTCGTCTATTTTATATGCTACTTCTTGCCGTAACAATCTAGCCGCAGTCACCTCACGCGCCTCTGCCGGTGACCAGTTGAAATGGTCTAGGACGATAGCATCATATGTCTCCTTAGAGGTAACCCCGTCTCTGGATTCTCTTTGCCTATCCAATGCAGCATCTATATCTGCATCGCTGACAGATACTCCCATCTCCCGCGCCAGTTTAGCAGCATAAGCATCAGCTATAGCATCTTCCAGAGCTTGTCTCTTAATGAAGTCTCTCTGAGAACGGTATTGATCGGTGTTTAGGTTTACGCCTTCCTTATTTTGCAAATAGTGTTCCTGGGAACGGAAGCCGACTAGATAACTGCTATACGGCACAGGCTCTCCATCTACAACCGCAACAGGCAACGGCAAAACACGCGTAACCCTATAAAAGAAAGTGCTAGTATTTTGTGCAGGATATAGCTGCCAATAAAGCGTACCTGCCAAAACAATAAGTGCCAACACGCCTATTATAGATGCGTTTATTACCAATTTATGTCTGGCATATTGAACAGGATATTTGAACCTTCTGCCTCCTGCCAGGACACGTTCACGGTGTTCGGCAACGGTCTCGTTCGTGATGCGTTTATGCTCAGACTCGTTAGTCTTTCTTCTACGCAATTTATTCGTCAATTTCTTCATTCTTGTCCCGTTTATCCTCTGCAGCCGATACTGCATCCTGCAATTTGTTATATATCTTTTCTGGATGTTCAACCTTGTTAATGACTAAATCACCTACATATGTTTGAACTATTATTGTACCAAAGCCTAGTACTTCTCCGCTAAATCCAGGAATCTTGTAGCTGATGCTCTGCACCTTGGTAAGGCCTAGATCTATTACATCTTTTCCAAAAAAACCCTTTTGTGTAATCTGCCTGATACGCTGATCGGTAACTATATATATGGTGAAATACCACATAAGGAAGTGATACATGAACAAGATACCCCCCAGCACAAAACCAGACAGGGATATTAAATATACCACGCCAAGAGTTGGCCATATAAACACCGGTATAGATGCTATCAGAAATGGCAAGGTTAATAACCAAAAACCCTTTCGCATTGCAACTATATGTCTACGAAAAACGAATAATAGATTCTCGCCATCCCTCTGACCCTCAAAGTCCCGGACCACCCTCTTCTTCTCTGCCATGATTATATTTTACCATGTATCAGGGGTAAAACATAAAACAGCCAGCAAGCTGGCCGTATTATTCTGGTACCCCGGGCAGGAGTCGAACCTGCAACCTTATCCTTAGGACGGATCTGCTCTATCCAATTGAGCTACCGAGGCAGATGCAAGGTATAAACACCTCGCAAGTTCTACTCTATTATACAAGACAATTCTATCTGGTAAATTTTTCGTGTGCCGTCAGGTATTCGTACAGCTCGTCGTCAGAAAACCAATGAGAAATTTCCTTTTCGGCATCCGCCTCATCACCGCTCGCATGGATCAAATTAGGGATACCTTTGTCCGTAGAGTCTGCGTAACCAAAGCTCATATGCGAGTAGTCGCCCCTTATTGTGCCCGGTGCTGATGATTTTGGTTCGGTTGATCCCACTAACTTTCGTACTAATGCAATTGCCTCAACACCCTCGAAAACCATAGCGATGACAGGACCTTCGATCATCATTTTTAGTGTCACGTCAAACGCATGCTCACCGCGGCGCGTAATCATTTGACCAATTTCTTCGTAGTGCTTATGGTAATGTGCCTCGTCGGGCGCTATCATCTTTGTAGCGACAATCTTCAGACCCACTCTTTCAAACCTAGAAAGAATTTCACCAACCAGACCACGTTGTACTGTATCTGGCTTGAATAATACCAATGTTTTTTGAATGTTTTCTGACATAAATCTCCTTATTTACCGAATGTTATTGTAACAAAAGAATACCCACAATAACAGAGGCAAGAGCCAATCTATACCAACCAAACAACGCGAGCGTATGGTTTGATAAATAATTCATTAAAAAGCCCACGGCGATTAAACCAGATATAAATGCCGCCAGATTACCCACCAAAAGCGGTCCTAGATTATTTACCAGATAGGCCTGATCATGCATAAAGACCTTCAACGTAACTCCTGCCATAATCGGCAAAGAGGCCAAAAAACTATATTCTGCAGCTTCTTTCGCACTGAGACCTAGTAGTCGCCCGGCTATAATCGTCGAGCCGGAGCGCGAGGTGCCCGGTATAAGCGCAATCATTTGTGCGACGCCTATAGCTATAGCTCTCGGTATAGTCAGAGTTTCGCCGTTTTTCATTTCGCTAGCACGCGGCAGCTTTTCTAGTACAATCATCAACACGCCAACAACGGCCAACATTACCGCCACAACAGTCATACTGCCAAAAAATGAGCTGCTTTCTATAAAATCCGCAGCCAAATAGCCTACGATACCAGCAGGTATTGATGTCAACAGTATATTGCGTGCTAGTCTATACTTTTTGTTTTTTGTTATGTCTACTAGTATTTTTATAATTTTACGCCAGAAATACACCACTAGGGCTAACATAGTACCGATATTAATCCACTCCAAAAATAGGTGATTTGAAGCTCCTGATAGAAAGTTCTGCGCTACCACCAGGTGACCAGAGCTGCTAATAGGTATAAACTCTGTGAGTCCCTGTATTAACCCCAAAATTATATTGTCCAAAAAGCTCATTGTTATTATTCTACCGGTTTTCGTCTGACTACGCTATATTTGATAGTATGTATACATCCGAGCTACTGGTAGATTTCGTCGAGCACCTCGAAGTGGAGGGAGGTAGATCATCGAAAACAGCCGAAAACTACAGGCTATATATAGAGAGATTTGTAGAATTTACGGACGACATTGAAGTAGAAAAAATTACTACCGAAACAATCCGAAAATATCGTCTATGGCTAAATAGATACAAAAACCATAGCGGAGACGAACTTTCTACTATCACCCAGAGCTACCACCTAATCGCACTTAGGGGGTTTTTGCACTACCTATCATCACGCGACATTCCAAGCTTGGCTCCAAACAAGATAATTCTTCCTAAGGTAGCTCGGAAACAAGTCACCTTTTTGTACGATGATGAGATAAAACGATTACTAGATGGCATAGACGCTTCAACCGAACAAGGGTTGCGCGATAGAGCGATTATAGAGCTGCTATACTCCAGCGGCTTACGCGTCTCTGAGCTTGTCGCACTAGACCGCGATCAAATTAATACAAAACGCCGAGAATTTATGGTTCGCGGCAAAGGTCAAAAAGACCGACCTATCTTCATAAGCGAGTCCGCGGCAGCGCACATAAACGAATACCTCGGTAAGCGCAGTGATAATCTGCCACCCCTGTTTTTAAATTACAGTCGCAACACAAAGACATCGAATAGTGGCGATTTTAGACGCCTAACAAGTCGTAGTATTCAAAGATTACTCAGTAAATACGCTAGATTAGCCGGAATAACAAAAAGCGTTAGTCCACATACGCTCAGACACAGTTACGCAACCAATTTACTGATGAATGGCGCCGATATACGGTCAGTTCAATCTATGCTAGGGCACAGTAATATTAGTACCACTCAAATATATACACATGTTACCGACGAGCACCTAAGAGAAGTTTTCGAAAAATTCCACAGTGAAACCAGTGACTAGTTTGAACAGGTGCTAGGCGTGTAATCGTCCTCGTCATCAGTCACAAAGAATGCCTTGCATAGGCTGCCTGATATATCTACCGCAGCCTGCACCGGAGGAATACTACTGGTTTCCACCTCCACTCTGCTACGAATGCGACGGAAGAGATCGTTAGCCCTTCCCGTAGAATCAACTATTGGCTGAACACTGCTGAATGCAACGTCACTAGAACCCTGCATCATGCTGACTCTGAAAGTAGTATCGGTATTATATATTTGATCAATCATCAGATATGCAGTTCTGTTCTCGTAATTATCTGGACCTATGGGATCAGGAAGTAGTATCACCGCCCTACAAGCAAACTGGCTACCCGAGCTAGTAGTCGAGAATTCATCGTTACACTGTACCCTGCGTAATACATCTGTATTTTTTGAACGTCGAACCTTATCGTCTAGATTGATCGTTCCATCAGGATCTTCTGATATGGTACTAGGCATCAGGAACAGCGTACCGTTGTTTACCTTGTCACCAGAATTATTATTAAAGTCAGACAACCTAAAAGTATCGCCAAATTGAATTAACTGAAACCTGACTATAGACGGCCTATTGGCCGGCCAGTCGTTCTCTTTTGGCAACTGTTCATTATCGGTCAAATTGATGTTATCACCCGTACCGCCAGACAGCGCATTTTGTAAGTCCTTTTGTGAAAACCACTCGACGACAACCCTATCCACATCCCCCGTAGCTCGTAGTGGTATCAGTCTAGTATCGTTCGTCGATAGAGTGCCTACAAAATCAGGGGTATCGAGCGTGATCTTTACGCAAGTATAGGCCTGATTCAACAGTTCGTCGCCCTCATTCTGCCGGACCAAGACTTCATCATCATCGGGTGAACCAGCAATGCCACTCTCCTGTATAGTTTTGCATCCCTGGCTCTTTATAGCCCTATCTAGATTCTCGCATTCGGTGGTTACAATCAACTCCCCATCCGTATCAAGACAGTTTGACCTATATATAACTATTGCGCGTTTTGCGTCTTCTACACCCGCAAAGGCAGAATCTAAAGCGCTTTTAGATAAATCTATGGTAGTAGCCTGCTGTTGGTTTTGAACCATAATCCTGACAAATGCCACCGTAATGGTAGTTATCAATAGCGCCGAAAATATTACAATAAATAGGGCCACGGCACCTCTTTCACCATTCATACGACGCATGACCTACAAACCCCCTTTACTACCGGCTAATGCGGTAAAGTCGAACTTATTAACTGCACAAAAATCCAGATTCGAATCATCATCGCTTGGTGGCTTGCAAGAAGTATCAATAGAATTTAACGTAACATCTTGATTGATAGCATCTTGATCATTGGTTCCAATTTCTAGAACTATTCTATAAAGTGCCTGGCCGACATTGAACGTACTAGGTATCTCTTCTATAGACAAACTTTGGATAGCTAAATTAACATCGCCTCCTGACAATAATTCTACTGCGTCATCTTTAATTATTGGCTCAGTGGCGTTTGCTAATAGACAATATACACCCCCATTATCTTTTACTCGTGCTAGCCTTATTTCCTCTTCTCCACTATCGTATACGTTCACAGGAGAGCCTGCCGCGATTGCTTTTCCGATATTCCACACATATGTATAAGTACCCGTGCACAGCCTACCCCCATCAGGCTCACTTAACTCACTATCTGGATTCTTTTGTGATAAATAGTTATTTTCCAAACTAAATGGCTGACTTTGATTAATAGTACGCCTGATATCCGCCGTTATTACTCTGCCCGACTGGTCGACACTTCGTAACGTGAGACCCCTATTATACATGTTGCCTATTTGAATAACCGTGATTGCGATTACTAATAGTAGAATGGCGACGAACGTCATAGCCAGCAATAGTTCAACTATAGTGAATCCTGATGTTTTATTACTAACCGCGCGGTTCATATAGCCTCACAATCGTTCCCAATGTCACGGGCCTTGCCTGGCCTGGTGTATACCAACATGCACGGATATGAAAATCGTAAAATCCTGGTCTGTCATTATCAGTTCTAGAACGTACTGCCTGAATCCAAATCCCCTCTGCCACAGCTGAAGAGCCGTCATATCTTATCTTTGCATATGTAGCCGTGTCGTTTGTTGGAATTAATACAGGGTCGGTGTCTAGTCTTTTAATATTTAACGCGAAGGCACCATTTGCCGCGCTCGGTATGTTGCATTTGCCCGTCGATTGCGAAACGATTTCATCAAATCTTTCAGCGCCTCCTTCCGCATTGTTATTTTCCACCACCTCTTTCCACAAATCAGTCGCCTCGCCATTATTACCGTAGTCATTCGAATATGCTACGCTCAGAAAACGCAACGCATCTGCCTGTGAGTCTATTTGTTGTCTGACTAGGCCAATCTCTAGTGCCTGTTGCGCTAAAGCAGCACCCCTATTCATTAGTGTCATACCGCCTATTGCAATAAGGCTAAAAACAGTTATCGCAAATAGAACTTCAATAACAGTGTCGCCTCTATTGCGTGAATTTGTCAGCATACCAAATTACCCTCGCCATCCAAACCTTCCTGTACAACAATCCCGTCGGGACCGGCAATACTAGGGTTAACTACCAAGGAATATCTCGGTAGCGTACCTCTGTCACCGTCAATACATACGGATACATCATTAGTGGAAGCTGCGTTGATCATAGTAGACAAATCACTGGGTAGCGGATTCTCGGATGCAAATACACGCAATAATCCACTAGCGGGTGATCTTAGTATCAACATAGATAGAGTTGAAGGCCTGTTGTCCTCTCCTTTTAGTGAAACGCCCCAATCTAGATAGTCATCAGTTTCACTAAACGTCGAAAGCTTTGGATTATGTTCGTTTAATACACCTATGTCGCTAGATTCCTCTGGGTCGCTTGGCTCGACACCTATAACTGACAGTGTTCGAATCTTGGTACCGTCCTCGTATATCTCAACAGCCCTACCTAACAATACGCACTCAGACGTGCCTCTAGCCTCTCCGCTAGTTGCATCTTCAGCCACGTTACCGTCAACACAACGCCAGTTTTCGTCACGTTCATTACGAGTATTATCAACTTCATTGTATTGATCCTGTAAATCAGTAGACAGGTTGAATACGCTCTCGCGGTATCTTTGTTGATTGATATTAGAATTTACCCCCACCATTAACCCTATAAATAAGACACTAGTTATACCCAAAAAGAGCATTAACTCAATAACCGTAAACCCTCTTATGGATGCCCTTCTCATTTGGTTAAATTATAGCACAAGCTTTATGCTGCGCCCATAGTGAATAACAGATACCAGTCTATTATTTGGATGCCAAACAAACCCGACAGTAGCCACCCTGCAATCAGAAACGGCCCGAATGGTACGTGAGCCCCTCGCTTAAGCTTACCGTTTAACATCATAGGCAACATAACTAATGTGCCTACTAAATTAGCCAAAAACAGCGCCAATAGCGCTAGGCGCCAATCCGCTAATAGCAATGCCAGCACCAAACCTAACTTCACATCGCCAAATCCTACCCATTGATGGCGTGAAAATACATAAATTAGATAATAAAGACCACTTAGCACAATAACGGCCATGCCAATATTCATCAGCTGCGGTAGAGGGTTCTCTAGTCCGTTTAGAGTAGTCAGGCTATACAAAGCCGCTAACCCTACTAGAATAAACATCACCCTATCGGGTAATAAGAACCACTTGCTGTCATAAACAAACAGAATAGCTAGGCCCACCCCAGCAATCATCCACAAGGCAAGTTGAAAGATAGCAATAGTCGAGTCCAGAGGATATGGCCAAAACACATACGAAACCACAAAGAGTACTGCCATTGAAAGCTCTAGTAGGGGCTCAGTCCAGCCTATAGCTCTGTGGCAATACCTGCACTTACCTCCCAGCTGTAGCCAGCTGATTATTGGTATCAAATCAAACCATGCGAGCTTATGACCACACTTCAAGCATACAGATCTGTCATCCGCTAGCGTTGCTTTCTTTACGTGTTTTACTTGAGCCGACTCTGATTTAGCAACCCTTTCACCGGCATTCTTGTCTTCACGGAGCTGTAATGCCCGCAAGCGCCATACCATGGCGCCAGCGAAACTACCGAAGAACAGACCCAAGAAACCTAATACTAGCGCGAATGATAACATGCTCATGCTAGTTTAATTGTATCAGATATATGCCGGTCTGTTACGACTTATTGTCGATACAGAAAGGCGCTGTTTGGTTTTCAAGCTTTATAGTAAACGAGTACTGTCGATTTGAGCTAGTTTGCACGACGCCTTCGTCTGCAGAAACATCGCATTCATGGCGTGGCCAGTATCCTATTTGACCATCAGCAAGATTCGATGGTTCAAATTGAACCACGTAATTGCCCTCTACTGGATCGACATATTCGTCACCTGCCGTATTGGCATTAGCCTGGTCATTCTGAACACCGCCATCAAGAAATCCTGATATGAACGTTCTTAGTTGTGTCGCGTTAGTAGGTATCTGACCGTTAGAAGAGGATGAGTACTGGGTTAGCTGTACTGAAACCCTAGTGAGATCCGATTTCCTTTGTGCATCCCTTTGACCACGTTGCAAGGCGGGTAGCGCCACAAAGACCATCAAAAAGATTAATCCGGCAATAGCCAACACGAGTACGACTTCGATAATCGTAAATCCGTCTTTTTTGCCATCTTTGTTATATTTTTTGTTCATTAGATTCCCACCTTTCCGATGAACGATGTTGGTTGATTTTTTACTTCTCATGCTTATCCTACACAAATATTTTACAATTGTCCAGCTATACCTGCAATGTATTTACTAGGCTATATATAGGCAATAGGATAGCCGCTACCATGCCTCCAGCAACTAACGCCAGCACAACCATCAAAACAGGCTCTATAGCAGTGGATAATGAATTTATCTCCTCATCCAATTCGTTCTCGTAGATATTCGCTGTCTTGCCCATCATTTCATCTACTCGACCAGATTTCTCTCCGACACGTATCATCTGAGGAACTAGTTCAGGTACATGCGCTTCTACTGATAAGGCGGCGGACAAATCCTTGCCACCTTTTACCTTCTCTGCGGCTCTGTCTATTTCAGCGGCAATTATACTGTTGTTCACGGCTTCGCTAGATATTGCCAACATATCTAGCATACTTACACCCGTGTTCAGAAGAGTCTGTCCTGTTCGGGCGAATCGCGCCATGTATAACCTCTGAAATAAATTCTTAAATACGGGTGCCGATAATTTTAGGGAGTCCATGGACTTCTGGCCCGGAACTGTCTTGATATATTGAGCCAACAGATACGCACCAATTAAAAGCACTCCTACTACCACCCACCAAAATTGTGTCAAAAACTGTGAAATCGAGACAATTATCTGTGTTACCAACGGCAGTTCTTGTTTTAGGTCTATATATAATTTTTCTACCTGAGGAACAACGGTAAAGAGCATAAATGCCATGACTCCAACAATGACTACCATGACAATAACCGGATAAGTCATCGCGCCTCTAATCTTAGATGTGATAGCTGCGTCTTTTTCTTGCTGAGTAGCTACCCGTTGTAACGCTTCATCTAACGTACCCGATGCCTCGCCTGCCGCGACTAGAGCAAGGAATAGCTTGTCAAATACGTCAGGATGTTTAGCAAAAGAGTCATGCAAGGATTTACCACCCTCAATAGATGCAATAAGTTCCTGTATAACACCTTTGAGGCGCCTGTTCTGTGTCTGATCAACTAGTGTGCGTAGACTTTGTGATAATGGTAGGCCGGCAGCAATCAGCGTAGAAAGCTGACGAGTAAAGATGACTTTGTCCTTTGTAGTAACCCTGCTCGTGAAACGACTCCATGCGTTGTCGTCAGAATCGGCTTCTTTGATATTAAGAGGGGTAAAGCCCTGTGCGACCAATAGCTTGGCCGCTTCGTTTTCAGACTCCGCCTGAACAGTGGCTTTTACTACTTTGCTCGTAGTGTTATCTTTGGCCTCATAATTAAACTTACGCATTTAATAACTAACCCCGCATCAGCCTTTCAAACTCAGACAAATCAACGGCGAAACTTCGCGCTTCATCGTAGGTGATTACGCCACTCTGAACCAGCCCAACCAAAGTCCTGTCCATTGTCTGCATGCCACTATCCGCTCCAGTTTGAATTACGGCATCTAACTGGTGGCTTTTACCTTCTCGTATGATATTGCGAACCGCCGGATTAGCCACTAGCACCTCGGCCGCGACTACCCTTCCGCCCCCAATTGCAGGAACAAGTCGTTGTGAACATATTGCCATCAATATATTTGCTAGCTGTGCCCGTATTTGCGACTGTTGGTGGGGCGGAAACACGTCTATCATACGATCGATAGACTGGGCAGCACTATTAGTGTGCAATGACGCTAATACCAAGTGGCCTGTTTCGGCGATAGTAATCGCGGCACTTATAGTCTCTAGGTCGCGCATCTCTCCAATCAGCACGACGTCTGGATCTTGGCGAAGGCTGGATCGCAACGCAGCCGAGAAGCTATATGTATCGTAATGGACCTCTCGCTGTACAACTACAGACTTCTTTGACTTGTGAGTAAATTCGATAGGGTCCTCGATTGTGATGATGTGTTGTGATGTTTCTGCGTTCAACTTGTCCACCAGAGCGGCCAGGGTGGTTGATTTACCGCTACCCGTTGGTCCGGTAACCAAGACGAGGCCCCTAGGATATGAAGCAAAGTTCAAAACGATAGGCGGCAATCCCAATTCGGTGACAGATTTAATCTCATTAGGTATTAATCGTAACGCCGCGGCCAAATTACCACGTTCATGATATGCATTTACACGGAAACGTCCAAGAGTACCAAACGCAAAGCTGAAATCAAATTCCTTATCCTTTTCCAATATCTGCTGTTGGTCGGCGTCTAGTATCGCAAAAATTAGACCTTCGACAGCAGGTTCATCCAAAGGATTAAAGCCGGCTATAGGAACCAGCGATCCATCCACTCGTAACATTGGCGGCAACCCTACTTGCAGATGCAAGTCCGAGGCACGACGACGAACGACCTCTTCCAAGAGGATTTCGATTCTAAGTTCTTGACCTTGTTGCATATCTTTTCTCGTCTCCCTATGCGGTATCCGCCGTTACCCGATTTACTTCCTCTAGGGTAGTAATACCCTGTAACGCCTTTAGATATCCATCTTGACGCATGGTAATCATACCTTCCGCAACTGCCTGTTTTTGAATTTGGCCACTAGTCACGCGGTTGACGATAAGTCGCTGGATGTTTTCACTAACATCCATTACTTCGTAAAGGCCCGCCCGACCACTGTAACCCCGAGGAGTTGCAGGGGTATCTTTACCCTTAACTAAAGTATAAGCGTTTTGACCCGCAAGTGGCAAGTCTTTATAGCCCAAATCTGCAGAAACTTGCGCTACTTCAGCTTGCGACTTGGGGAGGAGGTGTCCAACAGTCGCTAAAATATTTTGCGTTTCTATTGGACTCGACTGGTACGTATCGCGCTTTTGAGCCACCCTGCGCACCAAACGCTGTCCAATTATCGTATTGACGGTACTGGCAATCAGGAAGGGTTCCACCTTCATATCTAGGAGGCGCGGCAATACGCCAGCGGCACTATTCGTGTGAAGTGTACTGAATACCAAGTGACCCGTTAGGGCTGCCTGTACGGCCAAGTTTGCCGTCTCTTCGTCGCGGATTTCTCCAACCATCACGACATCAGGGTCTTGACGCAGGATAGATCGCAAACCACTTGCAAATGTCAGTCCTACGTCACTATTTACCTGAATTTGATTTACCCCACCGATTTTATACTCTACCGGATCCTCTAGGGTCACTATATTTACAGTGTCATCTTTAATCTCCTGGATGAGCGCATACAGACTGGTTGACTTACCACTACCGGTGGGGCCAGATGTCAGAATCATACCGTTTGGTCTATGAATACCCTTGCGAATAGCCCGTAGGGCACGGCCTGCATAGCCCATTTCCTCTATATTGAATGAAGACCCACTCTTATCGAGTAGACGCACAACTACTTGTTCGCCCCAGACTACAGGACTAATAGCTATACGCAAATCCACCTCTTTATTCGCTACCTTGACCGCGAACTGTCCATCTTGCGGAACTCGATGTTCGTCTATTTTTAGATTGGACAAAATTTTTATTCGACTTACCAAAGCCGGTTCTATGGCTTTTGGTAGTTGCATAATTTCACGTAATACCCCGTCTACCCTACAACGAATCTTCAATGCTGTTTCTAATGGTTCTATATGTATATCGCTCGCTCTACTCTTTACTGCGTACTCTAGGATTGTACTCAATGCGCGACTGATAGGTGAATCCTGGACAATAGTCTTGATATTGGCCTTTTCTTCCTTGGCCGCCTCTTCCGTGGATTCCTTGGCAGCAGCATCAACAGACGACAAGTCAGTTTTATACTGGTCCAGTACATGTCTTACGCCAGCTTCTGAGGCCATAAACACCTTCAAAGGCCTGCTGACCTTATTGGATAGATAATCTACAGCTTGGACATTGCTAGCATCCACCATAGCCACCGCTAGGCGATTTTGAACGTCAGCCAAAGGGACGGCCATGAAACGCTCGGCAACATCCTCGGGAATCAAATCTAATACCTTTTGATTTATTAGGCTATTGGTCAGATTGACGTACGGCACGCCCGATATCTGAGCTATCGCGTGCGTCAGCATCTCGTCATCAACAATGTTCTTCTCTGTAAGCATCGCGAAAAGAGGTTGCTTACTTTGCTTAGACTCGGCAACCGCCGCGTCTAGAACGCTCTTCTGGACTAACCCCTCCTCGCTCAACAGAGTTATCAGCTTGTCCTGCATGTCAGTGGTGAGAAGTGCCACGACAAAACCCCCTATAACTTACTGTCGCCGATAAAGACTTCAACCGTTGGATTTATTGCATCTTCGTTAAAAATAGACGGATCTGGCTCTTCTACTTCGGCGCTTATCTCTGATAGTGTCTTTACGGTCGTTGTATCTTCGTCAGGATTACCGATAAAGGCACCCGCAACGAAATACGCGATAATAACACTGATTGACGCCACGAATATCAACGCTGCTATATCACTCTTTTTCATTGTGTTACCACCTTGTCAGTTAGCTGAACTTTTTGAGCTGGCTCATAGTACCCCGATCCTGTTGCAGATAAAAATACTCGACTACCTTGACTCTCTATCGTTAACGTACTGATATTAAATGGTCGAATTGATTTCTCTATCTGTTGCAACACCTTTCGTAGGCCATCCTGTCGGCTATTGTTGGCACTAATACTAAACGAAAAGCCTATCGCGTTCTCGGCTGGGTCACTACTAGAGTTAATACTTGTGTTCGTACTATCTACTTCCAATCCGCTTACTGGTTCAACCTTCAAGGATTCAATTGTTACGCCTGGGACCCCTGTAAGAAGCCTCGTTTGAAGCGATGATGCCATAGCCGTAGAGTTGGCATCGGCAGGTAGGGCATCTAATACCACTTGTAACGCTGAGTGGTTAGCATCTAGACGTGATGAGATCAAAGCTTCGTTGGTGTTCAACAGACGAACATTATCTTGCAGATCCGGCACTACCTCAAGGTTTTTATTCAAAACAGATATTGTGTTCTCTTTCTCCCTGATGACCGACTCGCCAAACCAGATTCGTTGAGCCAAAAATACTATTAGAACAACCGAAAATCCGACAACCGCCGATACGGCTATAATCCACAAAAACATCATTTGGTTAGACTTGGCTATCTGTTGTCTCTTCCTTAGTCCACCGCCGTTAGGTTTGTCCATTACTGGTCACCCCCTTCCTGATCTACTGCCCTGTCCTCGAACAAACTCTTTGGTAATCGATTATCCGAGTCTGTAGCATTCTGGTAATTAGGCCTGATAATAATCGCGTTCGTTGAAGTCCTAGAGAAGAACGCAGGTTCATATAGGAAGGTCATGGTAAATCGAAGGACTTTTTTGCCCGTCGCGTCTTCTCCATAACTCAATTCAGAGGTAGACACATGATCCGTTAGCTTGCTTTCTCTAGCCTCACCGCTAGGATCGTTATAACTAATGGAGGTTTCTAGTATTGTTTTTTTCAATACATCTGCCGCTATATAACCATTGGCGGCCTGCCCCTCTAATCTAACTAGTCCTGTTTCTTGATCAAATCGCGCAAGCGAGAAGGAAACTTTATTAGGATCTGCCGGATTTATTGCCGCCAAAAGATCAAAGAATCTAGAGGTCATATTCTTTTGGTCATGTAGTTCGCTCAATTTAGTTAATTGGTGCTGAACGGTCAGTGTGTTCTCTATGTCACTGATTCCAGCCAGTTCCTTACTCTTGCTAGTTATCTCACCGTCAGCGATCGTAGACCGGACAGTTTGAACTCCAAATAGATAAAGAGCCATCAGCACCACTATGCCAACCGACACTATACCTACTAGTATCGCGCCACTAACAACCAGCGCACGTACGCTTCGCGCTTTTATGTATTCCTGCTTTACATCTGGAACTAGGTTGATTTCAATCATGACCTATTCTCCCTCTGCGCCAATCCCAAGGCCACGGCAAATTCTGGACCTACGGCAGCTAATTGCTGATCATTAGGTGTAGAAACCATCTGCCACGGGTTTGCAGACATAGCCGGAATTCCAATCTTGTTCGCGAAGTATTGATCCAACTGCGGAATCGTACTGGCATAGCCAACTAATAATACGCTCCCGACATTAATAGATGGATATCGGGTCTGGAAGAATTTTACGGATTTCGATAGTTCAGACGCAAAACCGTCTAAGGTGCTTTCTAGAGCGTGAATCACCTGACCCTCCAGCTTATCGCCTGCTAGACCGAACTTTGTGATAAATTGTCGAGCCTGATCTTCTTGAATGTTCAGATTTTGTACTGCCGCATGAACCAGAGTACCTAATCCATTTGGGATTGTGCGCACCAACCTAGGCAGATCGCCGTAGGTAATCGCGACATTTATGGAATCTTCACCTAGATCCACGATAACTTGCGCATCCTTGGCGCCTGGCGCCATCACGGACCGAATCATAGCAATAGGATCCGGCTCGGCAGCAATTACATCAAAGCCTAAACCTTCGACTAGTTCTAGCCTATCCTCTGCGTATGTAACGGGTGTACTTGCAATTAACACTTCCTGTTGCGATGGATCGTGCAGGGATTGACCCAAAATAGCCCAATCTATCTTGGCCTCGTCCATAGGAATAGGAATATACTGATCCAACTGATATTTTATGGCCTCACGTTGTTTGGCGTCATTCGAAATGGCCATGTCCACTACAGTTATAAAAGACTTGCTGGCAGGCAAGCCGATAGCAACATTCTTCGTCTTTATGCCGCTCTGACCGACAACAGTCATGATAACCTCGCCCAAGCGTCGTTTAGCCTCGGCAGAATCGGCCATGGATGTCTTCAAGTCTATCGGAGCATATCCGTAATTACGCAGGTTCCAACGACCTTGTCCAGCTGGCGCTAATTGAACAACTCTGACGGCCGATGTGCCAATATCAAGACCAAAGAAGTCGCCCACGCCTTTTATCATTGCCATAATGTCTTATATTATACATAAGCGTTTTAACTTATGAAACCCTTTTTTCTAAAAGTATGGCGGAAGCTCTGTAGTGTACGTGGTCTGGATACGTAAATCGCTTCGCCCCTCTGTATGAGACCAAAGGTAGGTATTAGCTGGTAAGTTGATAATCTCGGCCGGATCACCAGCGGCGCCACCCGCCCCTGCACCACCAGTCCTCAACAAGTCCAATGTCCTTGCCATGACCGGACCATTGATACGTAGTAGACTATTACAGACTTCGCTCGTGAGAGGGCCTCCTATGTTACAGGTATTTATATTGCCGGTATCTTCACTTCCGCTCTCGTCATATGCAATCAACCAGGCATCGACCCTTGTGACATCCTCTTCGATCTCTATGTTTTGTGCAATTATCACCAGTTGCGGTATGTCACGAATATCCGTATATGGACCATCGTTATACTCAATATTACCTGCAATAGTGACGGTTCCTTCTTCTACATACACCACGAGGGACTTATTCTGAGCAATCGTTATTCTATTCTGAGGGGTTCCATTGCCTCTAATAGTCAGGTCTCCATCCGTCTTTCGGTACACGCCATTTGCAACGTTCCCATTTAGATCAAGAGGTGGGTCCCCCTCGCCTATGTTGGCAGCATCTGGTGCGCCGGCCAATATCGCGTCTACAACGTCCGGTACGCTACCTAATGTTCCCGCCTCTTCGGTGAACAATCCGTACTCTCCCTCTGTATTCGCAAACGTCAACGAACTCCACAATTCCTGAGCCGTAGGTTGCGTGGAAGAGTAACCACCATTCAAGCCTGCCATGGTCGCGAATCCAGACACCACACCAGGGGTAAAGACCGCGTATTCGGCCCAGCTTCCATACGTGTTGCCATCCGATTTCGCTATGGTATTACCCACCACGTCAAAACGCAAACTATCGTCTACGGGATTATCTAGGAAGTACCTCCCTACCTTCAAATCACCTCCCCATATTTGCACCAATGGACGCTTGCCTACAGTGGTACACGCCGCGCTACTATACCTATCCACAGGATTGCTTTGATGTGTTGGCCGATCTACGGTTAGAACAAAGCACAGCTTTGTTCCCACCGGCCAAGAGTCGTTCATAACCACGTTCGCCGCATTGCCCACATCCAGAGTCATGTCGTTCGCACCTGGACCAAACACACGGCTACCACTCGTTACATCTGTACATGTGCCGTTGTTATTTACCAGCGCTTCTAATTGCGCACAACTATATCCATCCCTATATGGCGGACTACTGAATATAAGCGGTTCTACCGACTGGCCCCTGGGGACCATAACTCTCTTTATTGACCAGTCCGTATCAAAGCTAGAACTTGTGTCACTGCTGTTGTTTACGCTGTACCGAAAGGACACACTACCCGTACCCGACGAAATCCTATCATCCGTTTCCACCCTAGGCGTCAATGCATATTCGCGACCATCGGGAGGTATTAACTCTGAACACTTTTGCTGGATGATTGTATCCAGGATTTCGTATAGTTCATCAAAATTATTAACCTTGAATGTATTAGTGGAATTGCCGTTACTGCCATTTATAACAAAATTCAAACTGGCTGGATTCGCGTCACCAATGATACCACCGACGATGGATTTTCCATTTGCCTTATGGATCAAAACAGCGTCTCGCGCGGCCTGTCTAGCCCGACTATTATTATCGCCAACGCCTGGGGTATTTGGCTCGCCGTCCGTCATAAATACTATGATATCGGCCTGATCCACTATCGAATCGATGTTGTCGTAGGTATTAGGTATGCCCCTGTCAAATGCAAAACCCTGCTCATAGTTAGTGCCGCCTTTTGAAACAATCGCGTTCAACTGCGTCATAAATCCGGGGTGTACACCACGAGAACTAACAAACCCGTGGAACGGTGCGTCGTAATTGGATGTCCTGTTAGTCGTGGAAGAGAACGACCAAAATGCCAATCGAATCAAATCATCATATAGTCCGCCCGGTTCGAAAAGGCGACGTATCTGATCCCTGATAACTATTAGGTTATTAGTTCCTACGGATGCAGACCTATCTATGACCAGGGCTGTGTGGCATTCCAACTGCACTTGTTGTTGGGCCCTCGATACGTTCGTGCTGACTATACCAAACACAACCACGGCGAACATGCCTGCCACTATTGCCCATGGTGCCCACCTCCGCAACGCTTGCATTAGTCTTTCCTCAGCTTGGCGACCCTGTCGGCCTGTTTTTCTAGATATTCTTTGCTGATTTTGGCAGTATTAGTCTCGCTATCAGCCCATTCGGCGGCTAGTCTGTAATATTTCTCGGCCTGCTTATAATTCTTTTGGTCTTCATATAGCCTAGAAAGCCAATCGGCAACTATAAATTTGTCTTCGGACAACTTGTCCGCTTCTTTCATTATGTCTATGGCCTGCTGAAACTTACCATTGTTATACAAAACCTGGGATTGATCCTTATATAGTAGAATCTTTCTAACCACATCTTGCTCCGATTCTATAGCCTCCTCGTATACCTTGTCGGCACCACTTGTGTCACCTTTATCAAGCGCATCGTTGGCACTATTTATCAAAGCTCCATAGCGCTCGGATTCGGCTTTGCGAGCATCCCTATCCTCTATCTCTTGCTGTGTATAAACAGACCCGTCTTCGCTATTGTTCTGCGACAAGAGCGCGGCGACTGTTACTAAAATACCAAAAACAACCAGAGCAACGACCCCTATCAACACAGGTTTTTTGTATTGGTTTATAAACCCTCGTAACTTTCTATACCGCCGTTTTTTACTCATACCAAAATGCTCTTGCTTTCCTATGGTCAGTATACCCCGTGGCGCAAATTTGAACAAGAAAAACACAACATTATTCAACACGAACAAATGCTATGATTATTAAATGTTTACGTTGATAACGGGACCAATGAAAAGTGGAAAATCCGCCGAATTCCTGGCCCAAACACAGCCTTTTGAACATGCGAACAAAGACGTTCTATTCATACACCCAGATAAAAATACTCGCGAAGAAGGTATAAAATCACGCCTAGGCATAGAGGTAGCCGCAATAACCGTCAGTTCGCTAAAGGAAGTAAATCAATCTTTCGACGTGATTGGCGTCGACGAAATACATATGCTGCCAGAAGATGACGCGGATATGATCGAACAGTGGCGTCGCCAGGAAAAACATATTGTCATCAGCGGTCTGGATATCGATTACCGTCGCCAGATGTTCCCTATTGTCAGACGCCTACTAGAGCTAAAACCCGACAAGCATATAGAAATGACCGCGTTCTGCGATGTCTGTCACGATGATTCTCGCAACGCTCAATTCACACAGATGTTAGACTTGAATGGAAACTTGGTGCTAGGTGGTCTAGACTCTATCACTATTGACGATGGTGGCGTCGAATACCAAGCACGATGTTTTGATTGTTATAAAACAGAGGAGTAAAAGCAAATGGCTTACGAAGGAACAAAACTAAAAGATTTCACGCCAGTAGATTCAGTTGCTGAATTAAAGGTTATCGATGTGTTCGAGGGCGATGGCGAGGTGTGCCCAGAGGGTGCTACAATCACCGCCCACTACACTGGTGCGCTATGCAAAAACGGAATTATATTCCAATCCAGCCACGACATGGGTCAGGCAATTACATTCCCGCTCAGTGGCGTGATAGCCGGCTGGACACAGGGCGTACCTGGTATGAAAGTTGGTGGTATGCGCCGACTTGTTATCCCGGCAGAAATGGCCTACGGCAGTGGCAGTCCTGCCCCAAACATCCCACCGAACAGTGATCTAGTTTTTGATATAGAACTAGTGGAAATTAAATAAAAAGTAGTCTGTAGAAGTAGCATAAGTAAAAGTATTATATAACTTATTATATAAAAAGTTATATAATACTTTACTGTTATCATAGTCGTTATTCACATGTCATCGCATGATATACTTCGGCTATGACACTTTTGTTAAAAACAAAGACGCAAATCTTACTGGCAGTAATAATTTTAGAAATCACACTCGGTATCTCTTTTGCGATACACCCAGGAATTTCGCCAGAAGATCTGGCCGCGTATCTGACAGGTATGCAGTTTGTTATTTTCGCGATGCTTTTCATGCCCGACACGAGACATGGCATAGGCGAACGCAAACTGCCCAACTTCCGCGAGGTTCAGGAACGATGGAAACGCATGAGCAAAGAAGAGCAACGCAAAATCGTTCAAGAGTCACGACATGACTCATGGCGCTACATTTTATACATGGTAGGTGTATTCGTTAGCGTAGCATTTATGTTGTTTATATGGATACCGATCGTGTTCCCTGAACTGTCAAAACTCATATCATGATTGATGGTAGCGTCGCAATTGTTGGGCAAAATACTCACCTCTGTTAAAATAAATAGGTAATGAGTTTATCAATTGGCATCGTCGGCCTGCCAAACGTCGGCAAATCAACATTGTTCAACGCCCTGACTGGTGGTGATATTTTGGCTGCTAACTACCCTTTTGCCACTATCGAACCAAATACCGGAATAGTACCTGTACCAGATGATAGATTAGTCGAGCTACAAAAGATGTATTCGGCGGAAAAAGTCATCCCCGCCACCGTTACATTCGTCGATATCGCCGGACTGGTCGCTGGAGCCTCTGCTGGCGAGGGACTGGGCAACGCTTTTCTTGCAAACATCCGCGAATGTAGCGCAATTGTACATGTGGTGCGCACCTTTGAAGGCGATGTCGTTCACGTAGCTGATCGAGTAGACCCAAAGTCTGATATCGAGATTATAAATACCGAGCTAATACTGGCCGATATCCAGACCATAGAAAAACACCTGCCAAAAGTACAAAAGGAAGCCAAGGCCCTGCCCGCGAAACGCGAAGAAGCAAACTACTTAGAGAGCCTGATGCGCCATTTGCAGGAAGGCACGCCCCTATCCGCGCTACCTTCGCTAGATAGCGAAAAGCTAGTTGGCCTAAACTTGCTGACTGCAAAACCTGTAATTTACGCCTACAACGTCGATGAGAACACTCTAACAGACGACAATAGAAAGAAAGAGCTAGTAAATCTGGTGGCTCCTGCGAAATGCGTATATATCTGCGCGAAATTAGAAGAAGAAATCAAAGATCTATCGCCCGTAGAGGCCCAAGAACTACTGTCGAGCTATGGCGTCGAGCAAACCGGCCTGCAACAGTTGATACACAGCGCATATGACACACTAGGACTGCAAAGCTATCTGACTGCCGGACCCAAGGAAGTCCGAGCCTGGACCATACACCAGGGCGACACCGCACCACAGGCCGCGGGCGTCATACATACCGATTTCGAACGAGGTTTCATCGCCGCGCAGATAGTTGATTACGATGATTTGATATCCGCAGGGAGCGAACAAGCGGCAAAATCTGCCGGCAAAGTCCGCACGGAGGGTAAAACCTACGTCATGAAGCCGGGCGACGTCGTCGAATTTCGATTCAACGTCTAATTGCCACCTACACAACGCTGATTGTACGCACCGCTTTTATTTAGCCAATCCCGGCTAGTGCCAGAATAAGTCTGCGCGCAATAGCTAGGGTTCTGCCCTACCTCATACGCATTTGAGTAATAACCGCCATCATCTGCACCACCGTCACCTTCTAAATACACCATCAGCCCATATGTCTGATACCCATCATCGGATTGACTGGCATAAGTGTAATAGTAGTTTCCATTCGTGGCCGACGTGTAATCTCCTGGTTGCCCCACGTTTGCATATGGTGACAAAGAGCTCACAAGAGTGTTCCAACGATCACAGTGCCCCCAATTCTCTGTCTGTGACCCACAGGATGTCTCCGATCCTAAACCATGAATAATTGCTGGGTACTGGCCAGTCTGGACATGGTATATTTCAATCGCCTTTGCTAATTGATTAACTGCCGAAATACGTGATGAATCTCGCGCAGAAACCGTGATGCCGTTATATGCCACTATTACTATAGCCGCCAACACGCCAATTACGACAACGACTATCAATAACTCTACGATGGTAAAGCCCGATTTTTTCACTAATTACCCCCGAGGCAACGCTGATTGTACGCACCACTGGTGTTTAACCAATCTTCATTACTGCCCGAATAGGTATCCACGCAGTATTCCGGGTTTTGACCCAATTCGTATGCGTTGGAATAGTATCCACCATCATTTGCCCCGCCGCTGCCCTCTAAATAGACCATCAGTCCATACGTCTGATACCCATCATCGGACTGACTATCATAGGAATAGTAATAATTGCCATTCGTGGCACTAGAATAATCCTCGGGCGAACCCACCTCGGCATACGGAGTCAACAAATTAATCAAAGTGTTCCACCGATCACAATGCCCCCAGTTCTCTGTTTGTGACCCACATGATGTTTCGTCGCCACGGCCATGTGCAATCGTAGGATACTGTTCGTGATCAGCATAATACAGCTCTATCGCTGATTCCAATTGTTTTAAGGTCGCGATCCTCGCAGAGTCTCGAGCATCACGACTAACGGTATCGTAGGCAACATACGCGATAAGAGCCAATACAACGATGACTATAACCACAATCATTATTTCTACCAGTGTAAATCCAGGGTTTTTCTTCATTTTTATGGCCTCCATAATTCTAGATATACATCATCACTCGCGGCGACTGTACAAGCGCCCGAAGTCGCGCTAGTTGGATAGTTAGTCGCGCCGTTTTCACCCATAGAGATTGCCGCGGCAATCAACTGTGCCGTACCGCTCTCGCAAAGGAAATAATCTAGATCTATTCTATAACCCCTATCCCACGGATCTAGCGATGATGGCATATAGGGGCCATCCCAGCTAGCAACGGCTCCTGCGCTCCATGTACAAGATTCGTTAACAGTCCCAGAAGTGGGAACGCTCACCAACCCCGTGTTCACTGCCTGGGCAGTACCTTCAGGACCATACGTCGAACCATTACCCGGACAACCAAATACCGTCGCCCCGACATCCAACTCCAGCCTCAATACGGCCTGTTTTATATTCTTCAAGTCAGAAGCTATCTTGGCCTCCTGCGCCGCGCTCGTAATACCCGAATAAGCAACAATGACTATTGCAGCCAAAACACCTATCACGACAACGACTATCAACAGTTCTACGATTGTAAAGCCTGACTTTTTGGTGATGCCCATAAATCAATTAAAGCATAAAAGCTTTGCGACAAGAAATGGCAGTAGCTAACTACCCCAATGACTTTAATAGATAAAAACGCTCCCTATTGCCCCGACTGCCCGTCACTTCGCTGTCACGTTTGTCAATTATTACGAATAGCGACTTCGCCCATATCTCAAAATCTCGTAGTATCTGACGACGTACTGAATCATTTTTTATCACACCTTTATGGGCCTGATTACGTCCAGCCTCGAACTGCGGTTTTACCATCGCTAAAATCTGGGAATTAGTAGTTAGGAGTTGAGAGATAGTGGGCAATATTTCACGAAGACTGATAAAGCTAACGTCTATCACGACAATGTCAGGTGGCTCAGACAAAACAACTTTTTTGTCCGTTGCTTTCCCATTTCCCATTTCCAAATCCCTAATCCCTACGTCACGGATATCTGTCTTTTCGTGTAGTTCAATACGTTCGTCATCGCGCAGGCTAGGATGTAGTTGATCGGTTCCAACGTCCACGGCAACTACTTTTGTGGCACCGTGTTGCAATGCGTAGTCTGTGAAACCACCAGTGCTACTGCCGACGTCGAGTACAGTTTTGTCCTTAAAGTCTACGCCCAGCAATGTCGCGACACTCGCGAGCTTTAGCCCAGCACGACTAACGTATTTCTCGTCCACAGTTAGTTGGATATCGGCATCTTCCCGAACGAACTGTCCCGATTTCGTCGCGACCTTGCCATCAACCAACACTTTACCCAGACCAATCCAGCTCTCTGCCTGAGAGCGCGAGGCAACCAGACCTTTTTGAGTCAACAACTGGTCTAGTCGCATCTTTGTCATGACTATTTCTTTCGTTCGCGGTATTCGCCAGTAGCGGTATCCACGGATACAACATCACCGGTTTTTATAAATGCCGGCACCTTGATTACCTTGCCCGTTTCTAGAGTGGCGTCCTTGAGCACACTGCTGGTCGTGTCGCCTTTTACTACGTCTTCTGTATAAGTTACCTCTAGGAAAAGGTTCTTTGGCAGTTCTACGTTTATCACTGTACCGTCAAAAAACTGCAGGTTCAGCTCGTCGCCTTCCTTTAGATAGTCAGAGGCAGTGTCTACCATATCGGCATTCAACTGGAATTGTTCAAATGTCGAAGGATCCATGAAATGAAAGTCATCACCATCTGAATACAAATATTGTACAGGTCGGCTAGACACCTCTGCTCGCTCTATCTTGTCCTGGCCTTTGAAGGTTTTGGGAATCACACTTCCGTCTATCAAGTTTTTCAGACGAACATTAACGATACTACCGCCTCGTCCCATTACTTTTTGCGCATATTCAATCACGCGGTATGGCTTGCCGTCTATCTGGCAAACTGTCCCTTTTTTCAAATCCGTTGGTTGATACATAACTATTTATTCCTTCCTCTTATCCTGAATCCAAAACCTTGTTCCGCCAATTCATCACAAATTTGTTTTACCAGTGGTTGTTTCTCGAGTATCTCCGTGGGGGGCTGGCCATCAAAGTGCCTCATCTGGTCAAACAGGTCAAAGAAATCCAGATTGTCATAATCCGATGACCATGCTTCCTGACCGAACTTTTCTACGACATATTGTTTCATTAACATCTTTATCATAGATGCGTGAATGGGGTGATGTTCAATATACTGATCTACCATCTCGCCTCCACTATATGGCCCGTCAAACGTAGCCAACATATAGAGCGAGAGTAGTCGCGCTTTTTCATCCAAGTCGTCTATTATTGGCTGGCCACGCAGATTGTGTAGATAGTCTGCAGCCGTATAGAGCATACTGTCAGGTTTGACGATTTTGCCGTCCTCACGCTCAAGCAATAATACTTCGTCGAACTCATCGATAATATCGATCATTCGTTGCATCCTAGCCACCTCTTGCTCTTCAGCTCGCTTGCGCTCTATGAACCGTTCCATGACAGACTTCACCTCTTCCGGCGCAATAATGCCGTCGAAGGCTTCAGTTATATCATCGATACTCCATCCGGATTGCTCGATGTGTCTCATTGGGTATTATCCTCGTGATACGAAAGGTAATAGGCCTAGATGGCGCGCACGCTTGATAGCCGTAGCTAGCTGGCGTTGCTGTTTGGCAGGCAAACCAGTCTTTGCTATAGGTTCAATCTGTCCATAAGAATTGATGTATCGCATCAAAACCTTTGGGTCTTTGTAATCAAAATACGCTGGTACGTCTTTTTTAAATCGTTTCATGTTCAATTTCCTTTACTTATATTAACGTCAAATTGCGTAGTGTGCGTTCAGTGCAAGGCGAAGCCGAGGACTGGAACGAAGCTGTATTTTTACATACAGCGAGTGAAGACCGGGGGCTTCAACGCCGCAATGAATGTGCAATACGCGATTTTTTAAAATGGAATTTCCGATAGATCTATCGGTTTGTCATCTATGTCGTCGACTACTACGTCGTCAGACTTTTTGCTATTGGATTTAGCAGGAGCAGACGATCCACCCCCGTTGTTGTCGCCACCAGGTCCGTCTAGGAACGTTATGTCGGTTGCGACTACCTCTACCTTGCTTCGCTTTTTGCCGGTTTCTTTGTCGTCCCAGCTATCTTGGCGTAGTCGGCCCTGCACTAGGCATCGTCGACCCTTACTTAGGTATTGGTTTACTAGTTCGCCTAGTTTTTCCCAGGCAGTAATGTCAAAGAAATCTGCCTGATCATCTTGGGTCTGTCGATCAACAGCTAGGCTAAAGCTGGTTACAGTTTTACCACTAGATGTCGAACGCATATCTGGGTCACGAGTCAATCGGCCCATCAAGATTACTTGGTTGATACTCTTTGCCATATCCTTATTCGCCCAAGGGCTTATGAGACAAACCTACGGTTTTTCTCATCGCGCGGTGTCGCGGAGTAAATCCGCCGACTCCGGCTGCTCTTTTCCCTTAGGACTCCTCCTTTTCGTTATCGTTAGTTTTCTCTTCGCTGTCTTCGCTAGAATCTGATTGACGCTTTTTATCCTCTGCTAGTAGCGCGCGACCTTTTTCGTCGACTGTTACCAACAGATATCGTAGTACCTCGTCAGTGATGTTCAGCGTGTTGCTGATTTTTAGAGGCGCGTCAGCTGGTAGTTTGACGTCCATGTATACATAAACGGCAAAATCCTCGCCTTTTATTCGGTAAGCAAGCTTTTTCTTGCCCCAGTTGTCCTCGTTGACAATTTCGCCACCAGCATCTTTTACGAGTGCTTTGACCTTGTCTAGAGGTTTGTCCAGATCTGCTTCCAGATCAGGATGAATCAATACGGTTAATTCGTATTCCTTCACAGATTTCTCCCTTCGGAATCCCACTGTCGCGGGATGTCTCGTCGCTCTGCACGAGACTTGAGTTAATAACAGATACAATTATACCTTATACCTCTGTAAATGTCTAGCCCCTCACTAGATATTCCAACGGGCTCTTGATCGGTTATAGCAAGGCGGGCTTAATGCACCAAGAATAGCTACTGTGCGAAGCGTGGTATATTGTTTGCAATACAGAGTAATATTTATTCGTTTTCGTGTTGACGAATACCCTGGACTCGCCGGACATCCTCTTTACATTCAGCTTTGGCCTGTGCCTCTGTTCTCTCTGGTATTGTGCGAGAAACTACATCTGGTCCACCGGGAGTTGTATCTGGAGGTTTTTGCTCCATGATGCCACCCTGTATGTCATCGCATACAGAGGGGTCCTTGTTCTTTATTGCCTCCCGTATGATTTCTAGATTTCTATCGCTTCTAGTCTTGTCGTTGTGACTAATTAGAATAAATAACAATGGTGTTATGACTGCAACCATAACAATTAAAGTGACCATGGCTTTTGTCTTCACTTTTGCAATACTGCTAGATTTATCAACCATAAGCATATAGTAGCAAAGACATCTCCTAAAGCGAAGATGTCTTGAATACCCTAGCTCTTTAGCTTAATAGTCGTTCATAGTTAGAAATACGTCGACCAAATGAAGGAATCCGGTGTTAATATAGTGTCATGCCAATACCAGACCAACCCAAAAATCCCGACGAAATCACGATAGAAATGCGTCGCGACCGAACAATGGACGAAATCGTACGAAATATGTCCCAGGCAATCATCCGGACCACCGTATTTATGCGCCAAAACAGCACAGACCAGGCTATCAAAAGCCTGCATTTCGCTGATACCGACGTGGTCAACGACGACCAAACAACCACGCGTATGCGGTACTACTCGCTATGGGATTCCAAATCCCTACGCTTGCTAACCACCGGTCGCCTGGCCCGCCCGTTGGATATGCCAAACCAGGACGTAGAGGTCGATAGATCACAGATCGTACCAATCAACGATTCAGAAAAGGGCCTAGGTGGTTATAACCTAGCGCAACTAGCGGACATAGCGCTACACCTGGATAAAGTTCTGAAAAATGAAGAGAGCCCGCCGAAGGACGGCACCGACGAATCGGCGGGTCTCTCCGACGAGCTCTAATGGCTTCGCGTTTTTTTGACTACTGACTGCTCTCGTACTCGAAACGTGACGCGTCGACTACGGGCTGGATGTTGCGATGCATCTGACGCGCGGTCCATCCGACATGGGCAGGAAAGTACCTGGCCAACGCAGAATAACGCGGGACGCTGGTATACAGTCGCCTACCCCTGATTGCTCTCAGCATTCCCTTGACGGCATGTTTCGGGTCGCGTTCTTTGTGGCCAAACCCCAGCAGTCGGTTCGTCTTCATCAACAATCCGGGGATGGGTTTTTTGAAGTTGTCCTCCATCGGGCTGGTGTGTTCGGAAAGTAACAGCACGCCAGAGCGTGCACCCGTACCGATGAGTTCGAGATTGCACCACTCTGCTAGCTTTATGACGTGCGCCTTGGATGCGTTGTACGCACCCATCAACATCAGGGGCACAATTCCGCCGTTCGAGGCGTTGGACAATACGAACTTGCCCTCGCCCTTGATGAACGGCTTGCAGGCATAGATGGTGTTGTACGTGCCCTGTTCGTTCACGGCGCAGACACTGCGATAGCGTTCGGGGTCGTTTTCGAGCGTCGTCACGTCGGCTTTGCCGGCGTTCGCGATGACGATGTCGATGTCACCCATCCAGTGCACGGCAACTTCGGCTGCTACCTGCATCTGAACCAGATCGGTGGTGTCCGCGACATGCGCACAAGCACGCTCGCCCAGATTAGCAGCAACGCTCCGCACGTTTGGATTGATATCCACCAAAAACACCGTAGCGCCACGATCCACCAGCGCCTTTGCGAATTTGGCGCCCAAGCCACGCTCGTCACCGGCACCCGTCAGAAAGACACGTTTGCCCTCCAACGAGATACGATTGCGCGCGACGAACGATATCAGGATGCATAGCGCAAAAAACGCCAGTACAAACAGCACGTTCGCCAGAACAACTGTGCCCATCAATTGGCACCTCCTAGGATAGTAGTTTGAATAGCAAAGCTCTAAAAGTACTCTCTAGAGCCCACTATATCGAGTTGGACTAATTACACCAAAAAATATGAAAAAGTCAATAGTCTAATGCTCGCGTTTGGAATGATAGTGTCGTAGCTGCAACCATGCCGTAACACCAATCAATGTAGTTATCATCAACCACCAGTACCATGCTATTTCAAATGAATTATCATTGACCATTGCCTTGGTCTCTTCGCCATTTACTGTCTCTTCCCCTAATATGGTCGGCTTTTGCGATTGTTGGTCACTAGGGTTGCTAGATGCCGTAGAAGCCGTAACAATATTGTTGTTATCGTGGCCCTGTTCATTGGTATCGTTTGCGCTGAATAAACCATATGGCAAATCCAAAGGTATCGTTGCCTCATGGGTTGCATAAACAGACTCGCCTGGTGTGTTATCTACAGTCAGCGCCGTGATGGCAAAGTCATAATCCAGATTATTGTCGATATCGGTAACATTGATTGTTGTTCGACTATGCTCCATAACACCCATAGACGTGCCGTTTATACTCAACATCAGTTTGTCTGTCAGCGGGTCATTGACCGAATCCCATGTAAGTTTTAGCGTACTAACACCCTCAACGCTCTCGACTACAGTTATATTCAGATTTTCTGGCGCACTAGCCAATGCCGCCGGTAGCTCGTACGTTCCGATTTTTACTACTGCCGACATATTCGCAATTGTATCGTTCGAACCTGTCATGCGAACCTGCATATAGCCGTCAAAAAGTTCAGTGTAGGTATGATTAATCACTGGATTTGTAGTCGTTTCTTCGAACACTCCATCACCGTCAAAATCCCATTCATATTTGGTTATCGTGCCCTCGATAATATACGAATCGCTGGCATCAAAAGTGATTTCTTGACCTACGTCCGCCAAATATTCCGTATTCGTCAGAAACGGTACTGGGCGGTTTTGAGTTTTGTCGAAGGCTTTGTCCATAGCATCCGCAATATCGTCAGTAAACGGAACTACCTGACCAGATGTATCCAGCGCCAGTTGTTCGTACTCGTCAGCATATTCGTCCGGCACCACCGGATAGACATTGACAGGATCGATGGCCAGGGCTGTGCGAGCAACAATGTCCCGAGTTGTATGATACCTGTCCGGATCCTCTACCCTGGGATTACCGGTAATGAGTATCAACGACTTGCTTGCACCATACGTCCAATCCAGACTATTCATTGAATGATTTAGGGCGTACAATGTTGCGCCCTGTGGCGAACCTGGCACACCCAAGACAATATAGTTAACGATGTCGTTATCCATGAAAAAATCAAAAGGATATGCATCGAATGGTAGTCCTAATATATGCGTATTGATAAGATCTCCACCAATAAAATTGCCCGTATACGTCATCACCGAAAACTTTCCATTACGATTGACTGTTTTCGGAATCAGTTCACGTAATTTTTGACGAATTTCGCCAAGGTCCAAACCTGACTGCTCTGATGTATCAATCAGAAAAACAACGTTCTGTCCGTTCACTCCCATGCCGAAATGATATTGGGTGTCAATCGGATACGTAGGCACTCCCGGTTCTTTACCTTCTATGGCCTGTTTTAATAAATGCGACGCCTTCCATGCGGCCCACTCTATTCCTTTGCCGGGGTCTGCATAAGTACCATGCCCTTCATCTTGCCAGGGCCAGAAACCACTCCCGCATATTGCATCTACAGAATGACACCAGACGCCAGTTTTTGACACCATATCAGATGGCACATACGGATCTCTCGCGCCCAAACTACCTTGCCTCATCCAGCAGCTACCTAGTGTCTCCCTATAGGCGGACCATGAGGATTTACCATTGCGACATGGAGTTGATGCATTTGACCAAGGTTGTCCATTACCCTCTGGAAAATACGTTTTTGGATCACCAAGCATAGCAACAAAGACAATCCTGTCCTTTATGTAGTCGGGGATCTCACGCAGCGCATTGCCAATTACATGTGCACCCTGTGAATAGCCACCTAGGATGTAGTAGGATCCATGTGATTTACATTTTTCATAGCGTTGATTTAGGTAATGATGCATTTCTATTACGCCACTCCGTACGCTCTCGGAATACTCACCCGCTTCCCCTGCGCTAACGCGTGCCGTTAAGCCAACCGTTACTATATTTGGCCAACCAGTTACTTCTTCTGCTTCATATTTATGACCACCGTATTTTCCAGCCCCGAGTTCATAATGATTCGGCTGCAAAGATACTTCTAATCTATTGTCCAACTCCTCAGTAAATTTATTATTTTCACTAGTTTTTAGCTCCCTGCCAGATCCTCTAGCAAAAATTGTCTCAACCTTTTTACAAGGTTTGTCAACTTCCAGTGCATATGATGACTGCGTATTTTGGACAACAAACAAACACGCCGTTGATAAAATAAGTGTTTTTATTGCGGTGATTAGCGTGGTGGACATCGTATAGGATCTTTATCTCAAGTATATGCTTACCGTGGGCGGATCGGATTTAGAGCTACCCGTTAATACAAATATGTCAACTTTATAGCGATCAACTTGTCCATACATTCCGCAGACGTTGCCTTTACTGGCGGCATCTTCTGGATTACAACTACTTTTAATCTTTACACCACCCCACCCAGAACGATTGACCGTATCCACTAGATCGTCCTGAGTTACCGGTTCCTTCGTAGTCCAATTACGCGTCAAACTTGGACATGCACTTGCGCATATTGTTGCTGGTGGATTCGAGCTACTCTGCACTAGTGTCCACGAACTATCAGGTTGGAACTGATCAGCCACCGCCTCAATATCATCGGTCGTGCCGGTCCACATCAACCAATATATAAATCCACCGATAATAACAACCGGAGGTAACGCAAACAATAATATCTTTCGCCACTTCTTGTTCATCACAAAATCCCACCTTTATTAACTATCCGCAATAGTAATACGAATAACAGATGTGGTCAAGGCTGGGATTTATTTAAGCCTGTTCGTCGTCATCACCGCCACCATCTAGCTGATCTAGGCTGGTAACTAATACATCGCGAGGTTTACTGTTTCCGCTGGCTTGGCCGACTATTCCCTGGTCCTCCATGGTGTCTATATACCTAGCGGCCTTGGCATAGCCTATACCTAGGCGTCGTTGCAACAGGCTAGCACTGGCTTTGCCGGTGTCCACGACTATGCGTAGGGCTTCCTGATACGTAGGATCGCCACTGGTATCCGTGTCAAAGTTCATGACTACGCCACCTTTTCCATTCAGCTGTACCGGCTGGCTAACTATTTCGTCATTGTATTGTGGCGCTGATTGCATACGCAGATGGTCGTTTATCTTGCCGACTTCGTCATCCGTTACCCATGCGCCCTGGATACGTTTTGGCTTGCTCATACTAGGCGTCAGAATCAACATGTCACCTTTGCCCAACAGTTTTTCGGCGCCGGCCTGATCCAGAATAGTACGGCTGTCTACCTGGCTAGCCACGGTAAACGCGATACGCGCAGGGATATTGGCCTTTATCAAACCAGTGATGATGTCTACGGATGGACGCTGAGTCGCCAGTACCAGATGTATACCGACAGCACGTGCCTTTTGCGCCAAACGAACCACTAGCGCCTCGACGTCGCGCGCAGCGACCATCATTAGGTCTGCTAGCTCGTCGATGACAATCACGATGTATGGCATGGCGCCACCTTCCTGATGTTGCTGTTCGTTGCCTTCTTCGTCCTTTACAGTAATCCTGCCCTTGCCGACGCTCATTTTCTTATTATATGTATTTATATCGCGCACTTTTTCGGCTGCTAATAGCTTGTATCGGCGTTCCATTTCGTTCACCGCCCATTTCAGCGCGCTGATTGTCTTTTCCGGCTCGGTAATAATTGGCGTTAACAGATGTGGAATATCTTCGTACGGAGCCATTTCTACCTGTTTTGGATCCACGAGTATCAGCTTCATTTCACTAGGACTATTGCGATATAGCAGGCTGGTCAGCAATGTGTTGATCATGACGGATTTACCACTACCAGTCTGACCGGCAATCAATAGGTGTGGCATCTGGTTCAATTCACCTATCACGGCCTCGCCAGAGATATCACGCCCAACACCAAATGATAGCGGTTCACGCGCCGTTTCCCACTGCTTGGACGTTAGTATTCCGTGCAATCGTACGTCGGCCGCCTTGCGGTTAGGTACTTCGATACCTACGGCTTTTTGACCCGGAATCGGCGCCTCAATACGTAGTGACTGCGCGGCGAGGTTTAGCGCGATGTTCGTTTCTAGTGCCGTGATACGCGTCAACTTGACCCCGCTAGGTGGTTTCAAGGTATACTGTGTAACTTTCGGACCAATATTGGCGCCTTCCATATCCACGTCGATACTAAACTCGCTCAACGTGTCTTTGATAATTTGCGCGTTCTGCGTCACGTCACCCGCGTCTGCTGGACTCTGCTTTTTCTCTAGCAGTTCTAAGCTAGGTGCTTTCCAGTTTGGATCGGTTACAGAAACCAATGCTGATTGCTCTTCGGCCGCTTTGTCCTGCTTTACGCTATCTTTTAGCGTTGACCGCGATTTAGAATCATCTACTGTTTCGACACCGGCATTCATCTTAAATTCCTTCATAGATTTTCTGTCATCGCCCTCAGACGCCTGTTTCATGATTTCTATATTGTCGTCATCGAATTTTTCCGTCCGTATCAACTGCCATAATTTCTGAATCATCGCGAAGGGCGAAATCCTAGCAACGAACAATACCGTTAGTACAACCAGAAGTATATAGATAAATATAGCGACCGGACTATCGACTAGTGCCAATACTAGTTCGTTGAGGTTCTGGCCTACCCAACCACCCTGTGTAGATCCAAAAACGAGGCCGGACAAACCAGCCACCCATATCAACAGCAATCCTGTCGCGAATTTCATAACCATAGGTAGTTTGTTCTGTTCGGCACGAAATATCTCGACCGCGACATATGTAAATAGCACCGGAATAACGAACACGGCATAGCCAATCGATGCCAACGCGGCTTCTTGCACCCAGTCCAACACCGGTCCGCCAACGCCAAACCACGCGACCACTAGCAACACTGAAATCGCGATGAGCCCGAGCGCTAATACCTGTTGCCAAAAGCCAGCAGGCAAGACATGCGATGGTGTCTCTTTTACGGCCTTTCTTTTTGTTTTTCGTCTGCGTTTAGCCATCTTTTTATATTATACTGGTTTTTACTCTGTATATTATAGCAAATTTTACTACATTTTGCAATAGGCTTATGTTTTACATATCTGTTGTAAAATTTTATAATTAACTTACTGTCCACCATATTCTAGGAGTGTGAAGTGTTCGTATCCAGAAAGGTCTATGACCCACAGGACGTGTTCGAAATCCATGGCAATGCCCAGGAGGAACATTTCCTGCGCATCGACTTCGTCGATGGTCATCCGTCAATCTACGGTTACCCCAGCTGGGATAACTACCCCAACCCCTGGCCCCTGCGTCTGAGCATGAGGGATCTGCCGGCCGAGATCGACCTGCAGTTGCAGTTGGTCAGGACCTCGATCGCAATCAAACTGCGCGGACAAGGCGGTGAGGATCTGGTCGAGATGATCAATCGTCCCGACAACACGCCGTTCATCATGCACCTCGGCGAGGACATGGAGCCGCTCTTGATCTATCGCGCGTTCCGTGACATGTGGTTCGGCGACAAGAATGCAGTAGCCCTGCCTCGAGTCAGGCGTTTCGTGCCGGTGGAACCGCACGAGGTCTGTGGCTGACAGTACGCCTCGACGCCAGCAACGAAAAAACCTCGTCGCTGTCGCGTCGAGGTTTTTTCTATTCTAGATCTTAGAATGATGGAGTTTCGCTTGGTGCACGTAACGCCGGATCTACCGTTTCGGTGTCCGGATACTGCTTTGGCGGAAACTTTTTCGGTCCCGCGTTATGCGTTACTTTTGGCCTGTTGGCCTGTGGTTTGCCGTTATCTTGACGATTTTGCGAACCACCACCTATTTCGTTTATCACGGGGATAACGATAGGAGTCCGACGTGTTTGGTCATACAAGATATGTGTAATCTCGTCCTTGATTTCCTTTTTGATCTGATCGATGTCGATGTTTTTACCAGACAGGCTACGAGCAACTTTTTGCTTTAGGTACTGTCGTATCATACCCATCAATTCTTCACTATCACGCAGGTATATAAATCCACGACTGATGATGTCGGGACTGGTCAGCAGACGTCCGCTACCTCTTTGTACCGTTAGGATTACAACGAACATTCCTTCGTTTGCCATATGTATACGATCTTTTAGCACGACTTCGCTGACAATCGCGCCACTGTCATCGTACATGATACCGCCTACGGGTACTCGGCCATTCTTTTTAACGCCATTTGGAGTTATTTCGATTACGTCACCGCTATCGCAGACAAAGATATTGTCGCGCGGAATAGCGCATTCTTTTTCCGCTAGGCGGGCATTGTGTACCAACATATGGAATTCACCGTGAATTGGCATGTAATACGTCGGATTGAGGGCGTTGATTAACCTTACGTGGTCATCGTAATAGCCATGTCCAGACAAGTGAATACGTCCGATGCCATGAAGGTGTGTTTTTCGATCACGAATAACTTCGCTACCTTCGCGCATCAAACCGTCCACGGTACGCACGATGTATTTCTCGTTACCAGGAATCGCACTACTGCTAAATACAATGATGTCGCTACCTTTTACCTTTAGGTGTTTGTGCGCGCCACTAGCCATTCGGTTGAGAACGGCGTTGAATTCACCCTGTGAACCGGTACATAGTACTACAACTTTGCTGTCCGGAAGCTTTACGACGTCTTCCATCTTTACGATGGTGTCTTTTGGAATCTTGATAGTTCCGGTACGTAGTGCCACCTCGGTGTTTTGGATCATACTATATCCCGCAATCGCGACTTTTCGGCCATGTTTGTGGGCTTCTTCCATAATCATCTGTAGACGATGTAACTGGCTAGAGAAAGTTGATACTATGATTCGGCTATTTACGTGTTTGGTAAATATATCGCCTATACTTTCCTTGATATCAAACTCTCCGTGCTGATGAGTACCTTCGTCCTCGCAGTTGGTACTTTCGTTCATCAATAGCAAGATACCTTCTTTGGTTGCAATTTCCGTCAGACGTTCAAGGTCAAATTTGACGCCATCTACGGGGTTTTCTTCGAATCGCCAGTCACCGGTGTCCACTAGAACGCCGAGTGGCGTACGTATAACAACAGCAGAGGCGTCCGGAATGGAGTGACAGACACGGACCAATTCTATATTGAAGCTATCGCCTAATTGCACTCGTTCGTGCTTTTCAGGATCCATCTCATGATACTCAGGTTCATAACCATCCATGGATTCTTCCATGGTTCGCTTTATCATAGCTAGCGTAAAGCGGCTAGCATATACAGGAACCTGTAATTTAGACAGTATGTGTCGCGCCGCGCCGATATGATCGAGATGTCCATGAGTAAACACGATACCGCGAAGTTTGTGCTTGTTTTGCTCTAGATACGTGACATCTGGCGTAATGTAGTTGATGCCTGGATAATCACCGCCCGGGAACAAAAAGCCACAGTCGATGATGATGATGTCATCCTCGTATTCGATAGCCATCATGTTCTTGCCGATACCCATTTCGCCCAGTCCACCGATAGGTATAACTTTGACGACAGGTCCCTTTGTTGGCGGTCGTTTCTTGGCGATAGCCATACTAAATTGCTGTCCACCATAGCCATTAAACTCTGATTTGTTAACAGGAATGTTGATCATGTGCTGGCTAGCGCGCAAGTTTACATTTTCTGACATTCGACGTTGCGCACGAAACACTTCGCCTTTTCGCGTATTGGTATTATTCAATACGGTATTGTTGGATTTTTGCCTTTGCTGGTTAGATGGTCGCTTACTTTGATCATCAGGAGCAGCTTTGGCGAGTCTACGTTGACCCATTTTTGTTATTTCTCCTTATTGGAGTCACCCGCGCATGGGGACCCCAAATTTATTTATTTAATTAATTCTATATTTTTCATTTAGCTATATAAGTTTGGGAATCGGTCGTTTCTGAAATATACATTCCCCAATAGTTGCTTCTATTGTATCACAGATTACTTGATTATGCAAGCGCCTTCGCTATTTCTTTGCGTTGTGAATAACCCGCTGAGGGAAAGGGATCTCTATTCCTTGTTTATCAAAGGCCTGTTTTAGGCGTGTCCTGTATTCACCCGCCACATTCCACTGTTCTAGGGTTGCTGTTTTACCTACGGCTTTTAGATTCACGCTGGAATCTCCAAAGCTATTGAGGCGAAGATAGGCTATTGGTTCGATAATGCGATCTTTCCATTCTTCGTCCTCGGCCATTTCTTGACCAACTTCATTGATAATCTTTTCTGCTTTTCGTACATCGGCATCATAGCTAATACCAACGTCTATGACCACGCCTGAATACTCCATGGTCATGTTTTGCACGGTGTTAATTTCACCGTTTGGCACATAGTACACGCTACCGTCCAGATCGCGTAGTTTCGTCATGCGGATACTGACGCTTTCGACGAGTCCGCTATGTCCCGCAATTGTAACGACGTCACCTACCCTGTATTGATTTTCCAGAATGATAAAAATACCGCTCAGAAAATCCTTTACCGTGCTCTGCGCCCCAAAGCCAATCACGATACCGATAAGTCCCGCGCCAGTGGCAAGCGCCGCCAAATTCACATTGAACTCGTTTAGTATCAATATCACGCCAATGAGCCAAATCGCAACGGTCAAAGCAGTCCTAAACAAACCTGTCAGGGTTTTTTCGCGCTGTCGTTCTTCTGACTTACTCTTGTATTTATTACTTCGTACGGCTTTTTCTACTACACGACCAATATAATCGCGCACAACTAACTGTATACCGGCCAACACTGCTACATACAGCAGTATCCGAAACCACATTCCTCCATCAAAAACAAAATCAAACATACTTCTAGCGTAACATGCCCTCTATTAGCCCTCAAGTTTGGCGATGATCTTTGGTACGTTTAAAAAATCATCGATAAGTGTCTGTCGCATTCCACCGTTATATAGTGCTGCCGCGGGATGATATAAGGGTATTATTACCAACTTATCATCACCAAATTGTATGCGCTTTGCCCGTCCATGTATCTGACTGATCTTCATATCTGGCAAAAAGTATTCCATGCTATGCCTGCCGAGTGTAATTACCACTTTGGGTTGGATTATTTGTAATTGCTTTAATAAATACGGCCAAAAAGCCTTTTTTTCCTCTGGCAAAGGGTCGCGGTTATTTGGCGGACGGTATTTTACGATGTTCGTTATAAACACGTCGCTTCTGTCCATATCGGCGGCGGCCAACATTTCGTTGAGGAATTTTCCTGCGGCGCCCACGAACGGCAGGCCTTGTTCATCTTCCTTTTTACCAGGTGCCTCGCCGATAAACACGATGTCCGCATCGATATTCCCATCCCCCATAACTAGATTCGTTGCGCCAGACGCTAATTCTGGACATATGTTATTATTCAGAATCGCCTGACGCACCTTGTCCAAATCTGCCTGTTTTCCCATATTCCAATAGTATAACAGGCAAATACTATGCGCCGGCTGGTGGCGTCTCGTTGCACGAGGTAATATTTGTATACGTAACGGAGCGTTTATAGTAATCGTTATTGATGTTATAGCTTCCACCACCAATGTTCACGTGATTACATAGATAATATTGTGGCGAATGTGTGGTTTCTCGAAAGCCCAAACGACGATAGCCCGTATCGGTAGATGGAGATGGTAGCACGTTCCAGGCACTCAACACGTAATCGGTACCGTTGCTCATGTACATGTAGCATCCCGTGCCATTGCCTATTCCACCCAATTCCTGATCACTCTGCGGTAGGCTCACGCCCAAACCGGGTACCCATTGCGCCGTGACAGTCCCAGATGCCAAAGGGCAATTGGAATCCATATATACGGTACCGCCCGAGCCCATACTACCCCCCGTTACGGGATAGCTACCGTTTTGTACTTCATACAGCAAAATTTGTTTGTTGACCGCCGACATATCCTGTTGAACTTTTGATATCCTGGCCGAGGCCGTGATGCCGTTATAAGCAACTATTACTATCGCCGCCAATACGCCAATCACAACCACTACTATCAGCAGTTCGACGATTGTGAATCCACGCCCATCCCCAGCCTGCTTTTTCATATTTATCAGCACCCCGCCGATGCTTTTGTACTGACGTGTAGCACGACGTCGTCCGTGCCACCGTTAACGCCATCAGGACCAACACTTTCTATGTAGGTATTCGCGCCGGCGGCAGAGGCCGTATTACAGTCATTATCATCATAGCCCCAGCAATTCCCCCACGGATCCTCGCTCTTGAACCCCGTATAACCTGCTGAGTTCAAAGCGGCCACTACAGCATCGAACCTAGAGCAGTCCGGTGGATCGGTATTATAGTTCCACGAGTCACCAGTCGGTGGCAACTCACCATAAACCACCTTGTATGCCAACATCGCTTTTTTGAAGTTAGATAGTTCGGAATTTGCCTGAGCAACCCTAGCTTGTTCCGTAATTCCGTTATAGGCAACAATTACGATAGCGGCCAGTACACCAATTACAACGACCACTATTAACAGCTCGACTATCGTAAAGCCACGCATGTTCGCCCACGAAACGTTCGTGCTTTTCATATTTCAAGTATAACAAATGTTCGTAGATAGAGAAACTTGGAGTCTATTCGGCGTCTTTTAGGGATAGGCTTAGTCGTCCGCGGTCGTCGATTTCCATCAACTTGACTTTGACTTCCTGACCTTCCTTTAGGACGTCTTCTACTTTTTCCACGCGCTGGTCAGACAGTTTGCTGATATGAACCATTCCGTCGATTCCAGGCATTATATTCACGAACGCACCAAATTCTTTAATCGTTACGACTTTGCCCGTGTAGGTTTTGCCTACCTCTGGCTCTTCCGTCAGACCCTTGATCCACTCTAGTGCCTTTTCGATACTCTCGCCGTTGGCGGACGCGACAGTTATCAGTCCGTCATCCTTAATATCGATTTCGGCACCAGTTTCCTTGGTAATCTTGTTGATGGTTTCGCCACCTTTACCGATTACGGCACCGATCTTATCTGGGTTGATCTTTATCTTTTCAATACGAGGAGCATATGGGCTCATCTTTTCACGAGGACCAGCCATGGTTTCTAACATATGTTTCAAGATATGTTCGCGACCTGGCTTTGCAGCCTCGATTGCTTGTCGCAATATTTCTACAGGTAGTCCGTGAACTTTCATGTCCATCTGCATTGCGGTCACACCGTTTTTGGTACCTGTGACCTTGAAGTCCATGTCGCCGGCGAAATCTTCGGCGTCGGCGATATCAGACAAAACGTACGGTGTCTCGCCGTCCATCATGAGGCCCATCGCGATACCACTGACTGGACTACTGATTGGCACGCCTGCGTCCATCAAAGCCAAGCATGATGAACATGTAGCCGCCATAGACGTCGAGCCGTTCTGGCTCATGATTTCGGTAACCGAACGAATCGCGTATGGAAAGTCTTCGACGCTAGGCAGGACAGGTATCAACGCGCGTTCCGCTAGGTAGCCGTGACCAATTTCTCGTCGTCCTGGGCTACCCAATCGCTTTACCTCGCCAACTGTATACCCTGGAGCATTGTAATGGTGCATGTATGTCCGTTCGAAATCAGTCTGCTCCATGGTGTCGACTATTTGCGCGTAACTTAGTGGAGCCAACGTCACGATATTCATACCCTGAGTGACGCCTCGCGTGAATATGCTAGAACCATGCGCACGTGGTAATACGCCAACTTCGCTAGAAAGTGGCCTGATTTCATCCAAATCACGTCCATCTGGTCGCTTCCTTAGTTCTACGATGCCTTTTCGTACGTCTTCGTGCAAGGCTTTCGTAAATGCCTCGTCATATTCATCGCGTAGTTCGGCGTATTCTTCTTCGCCAACTTGCTTTGCCATTTCTTCGTGGAATTCCCAACGAATATTGTTTACCAGTTCGTTTCGCTCTGGATAAGGTTTGTGTAGGGCTTCGCCTAATTTTCCCGCGGTCCACTGATTAGCGGCCTTTTGAATATCTTCGTCCGGTAGAACTAGTTCGTATTCTTGTGGAACAGGTTTTACTTTTTCGGCTAGTTCACGTTGCAACTGTATAGCAGGCTGATATTGTTCAAACGCCCACGCCAAGCCATCAGCGATTACGTCTTCGGACACTTCGTTGGCGCCCGCCTCAACCATAGTAATTCCCCGTTCTATACCGGCTACTACTAGGTCTAGATCGCTTGCTTCGCGCTCTTCTGGCGTCAAGAATGCCTTGAATTCACCGTTTACACGACCTACGCGCAAACCAGCAACAGGTCCGTCAAAAGGCGTACCCGTGAGCATCAATGCGCTAGATGCCGCAATCATAGCAATCATGTCCGGACGGAAGTTTGGATCCATCGACATAACGCTAGCAACCACCTGGACTTCCTGGCGGTAACCTTTTGGAAATAGTGGTCGAATTGGTCGATCGATGATGCGACCAATCAGAATTGCCTCGTCAGATGGACGACCTTCGCGTTTGATAAATCGACTACCGCTGATCTTGCCAGCTGCATAAAATTTTTCTTCGTAATCAACGCTCAATGGGAAATAATCTAGTACGACAGGTCGCGTGCCTACTTGCGCGGTACCTAGAACTACGGTATCGCCATATGTTACCAGAACACTAGCCGTGGAGCGAAAACCTACGCGGTTTACCTCTAGGGTCAACTCTTTGCCCGCAAGTTGCGTGCTTACCTTGATAATATCCTTGCCATGAGGATTAATGATTGACATGTTTTCTCCTTACTCACTCTTTGTTAGAGCGACTAAGTAACGGGTACAGAAGTTCGTCCGAAGTCCTATATCCACCACTTACATCGCGTGAGTGATATGCATATTATACCTTAAAGTTGTATAATTTTATATATGAAACTAGACATCTTCACTTCAACCGTATCTGATGGTTCCATGAAATCAAAGGATGGCGATCAATCAGTCGCACAAACAAATCGAACTAATTTTTTACAAAAGAACGGACTATCGCCAGAAAACACCACCCTACACACACTCAGTTATGGCGGGGATGATTACTGTCGATATCTAGAGCTAACGGACGAATTAAAGGGTGATGGGATACTGCGTGACTCGACCGTAGACGCCGATGCCGTAGTCGTTACCAAACCAGAGCATGCCGTACTTTTGCCTCTTGGCGACTGTGTCGGTGCTGTCATTCACGATACTTACCAAAATATCGTGATGGTTTCACACCTTGGTAGGCAAAATCTGGAACAACACGGTGGAACAAAATGTGTCAAACACCTAGTCGACAAGTATGGCGTGAACCCGAACAACTTAACCGCGTGGCTATCCCCCGCCGCGGGCAAAGATAACTATCCTATGGAAGCTTTTGATGGTCGTGGCCTTCAGGACGTAGCAATGGAACAACTATTAAACGCAGGTATCCCGCCTACGAGCATCAGTATCACGAAAGACGATACAACTACTGACGTCAACTATTTTTCACATAGCGAATTTCTAAAAGGCCACCGTCCCGAAGACGGACGTTTTTGTATAGTTGCTATTATGCACGAAGACTAGCGCCAGCTAGGCAGCCACATATACTGCTCTAGTTCGGGTAGTGTCAGTGGCCAACCATAGTTGATAGGCAAAAAGTATACAAAGCTAACAAGCACCGCGATCGCTATTCCCCAATAAACGCGCATGGCTATTTTTTTGCCTTTTCTTTTCGCCAATTCATCCAACAGAATACCGCCCAATACACACGAGATTAAAATCGCGAACAATAGAGCGAAAAAGTAATGATACAAAAACATAGGTCGATTTATCAGCGCGAACGGCAAAAGATTCAGCGCATAGCCCGCAACTAGAAAAAGTAAAACCTTTCGTCTGCGTCGAATGAATTTATGACCTAGAGCCAACATAGCTACCGCCGTCAAAACCATGCTCGTAGTTCCCCACCAAACCACAGGATTACCCAACAAATATATATGGCCCTGTTTGCCATCAACCTCATCGCCCTGCCAGTAGTATACGGTTCTCGCCATCATCGGCCACGTAAACCATTTGGAGGAATATGGATGTCCCACGGTCTCTAATGAACTCTGCGAACCATACATAACTCCATTTGTTTCTATCAATTTGTCCCAATAATTGGCTGGTCGCAACACGTCGTGATAGCGATTACCGACTAACGTGGACTGAAAGTGAATCGACATGAAACTATCGCCTTCGCCACTTTTCGGCAAAAGCGCAAAGTGCAGAGCGAAGCAACTGGCGTAAATACTAGCAACCACGCCGACTACTACGCCAAATTCTGCTATCATTCGTTTCCGATCATGCTTTTTGCGCAGGCCCTCAACTAACCATGCAAGTGCCAAAACAAATATAACGGCCAGACCCGACCACTTGGTGCTCGCGACTACGCCCGCGCACGCGGACAACGCGATCAACCATGCCCACCTCGCCGAACCTTCGGCTTTGCGCATCACCAAATAGCAACTAACCGCGCCCAGTCCAAACAACAACAGCATGCTGTCCATCAGTACAAACCGTGATTCCACCAGTAATGCGCCATCTAGTAGCACCAGTAGCCCTCCTAGGGTTGCCATGTGCCTGCTAACGCCTAGCTGGCGTACAATCACATACACCAGTGGAACCAATAGTGCCCCGGCCAAGGCGGGCAACATGCGTAAAGCCGTGGTAGCCTCGTCACCCGAGGCAATCTGCTCTGGCGTGAACCCAAATATTCCACCTATCCCCGCTATCAGTAGCTTGATAAGGGGTGGATGTATATCCATGAAATACTGTCCGCTCAAATAATTCGACGCGAACTCACGAAAATACACTTCATCAAAGACTATGTCATTCGGGTAGCCTAGGTTCCAAAGCCTAGTAAGCAAGGCCGCCAAGCTTAACACCAAAACCTCCGGATATCTAGCTATCCTATGCCACCATTTCATGTATATATTTTACATCAAATAAAAACGGCCCCGTAGGGCCGCCAATATTTATTTACGTAGTCCGAGATGGGAGATTAGGGATTTGTACCCTTCGAAATCTTTCTTTTCTAGATATCCTAGCAACTTTTTGCGCTTGCCAACCATCTGAATCAGACCGCGACGTGCTTTGTGATCTTGTTTGTGCACCTGTAGGTGCTCTGTAATTTCCTTGATACGAGCAGTCAAAACAGACACCTGGACTTGGGCGCTACCAACATCCTGCTTGTTCTTTTGTACGCTCGAAATAGCTTTGGATTTGTTGTCTTTTGTAATCATCAGTAGTGTATTGTAGCAGAAAATCAGAGGTAATGCAAGTCATAACCCCTCTATTAATCGGTCACGCCAAAATCAGCCAAGGTCTGCGCGTTCGACACGTTCCAGTCCGCTATCGAAACACGCCTCAGTTCCGTGCAATATCCACCAGTACCTAAATTTTTGCCAATATCGTTCGCCAAGCTTCGTATATACGTCCCGCTACTGACATTTGTCCGGATTTTCACATTCGGATATTTATATTCCACTAGTTCCAGAGAGTGAATGGTGACTTTGCGTGACGGCATTTCCACCTCCTTGCCCTGCCTAGCCAAGTCGTATGCCCTCTTCCCATCAATTTTTATCGCGCTATGCATAGGTGGAGTCTGCTCTATCACCCCCGTAAATCCGCTCAAAACCGCCTCTACTTTTTTTCTATCCGGCTCCCCATTTCCCATTTCCAATTCCCCACTCCCCGTAATAACGCCCTCGGGGTCGCCCGTACTACTATTTTGCCCCAGTCGGACAGTGGCCTCGTACACCTTGTCACGCTTCATATAATCACCGGCGTTTCGGCACTCTTTTCCTACGCACAAGATTAACAATCCTGTCGCGAACGGATCTAATGTACCACAATGCCCCACCTTTACTTTTTTGCCGGCGCGCTCCGAAAGTACCCGCCTGATACGCGCGACCACGCCAAAACTAGTCATCCCAGCAGGCTTGTCAATCAAAATAATTCCATCGGTCATTGGAACCGATTATAACCCTTTGTTCTGGAATGACCCAGAACCAGGTCACCGCATTTGGAGGCAAACGCGGACAAACCCCTGGGGTGGCTTCGTCTCGCCATGAACTAACAAACAAAAACGCCGGTCGTGGATTGTCGACCCCGCAAGGGGGATCGTCCCAAACTATATTCTAGTTAGTCGTTTGGGCATGAATCCACGAATTATTCCGACGTTTTTGTCCGTCAGTCCTTGGGAGCCTGTAGATACCCCAGACCCCGTCGGCTATCGCGCGAGGAAACACAAATCACAAAAAATGACGCCTAAAAAGGATAGGCTCTAAATATAAAATTAGTGTGTATTCACGTTTTACTTAATGTCTAGGTCATACTCATTCTCGAGTGACTGTATGTAAGTCTTTCCGATTTCAGGAAATTGAAAGTACAGTTCCGATATAACAGATATTATTTCTTTTGATGCAATGTCTGCCCAATGTCCAACTTGTTTAGATAATTCATCGGAGTTACCAATAACTTTTCCTTCTGTATGAGACGAGTTACCCAAATCCAGCACCGTATTGATTACAGGCAAAGTCCTTCGAAGATTATTTATATGATTGATAAGCTTATGGTTATAGTTAGTAAGGGCATACAACGACATACGATCGTCTAATACCGATGAAACGATTCTTATGGGGTTCAAAGCGTCTAGTTTTGGTGGATTTTTGTGTAACTCGTACAGGTCCCTATAGGTATCCATCAAGTCTATGAATGATGCAGATATAAGTCCCGATTGATTGTTTTGGTACTTCTTTGATAAATCCATATAATCCATTGGTATATCGGAACCATTTCCGCGAATCCAAAATTCTAGTAACGAATCCTCGGACTTCTTTACGCCTACAGGTCCAGCAAGATACGGCTCAACCGCAATCACTGCAACATCACGACCACTCATAGTTAAGTTCTTTGCACGATAGCTCACTCTCGGTATTAATAGATTTTTTCCACACACATCGTCTGTCCATTTTTGGATTTCTCCCTTTATGCTGTGTCCGATTATACGTTCAGTTATGTCAGTGCTGATCCTAGAGTTTTTCTTATCTTTTAGGCCGATTATTACAAAACCGCCCTGTTGGTTTGCTAAAGACGCGACCGCTTTTCTAATTTTGTACAGACAAGATGTATCTGTCTTAGAATAAGTTTTTAACTCAACGGTATAATTTTCATCCAGGTCGTTCTTTACAAAGTCCTTTATGGTCAATCCTGTGATTTGTGACAAATCGGACGACGAGAGAAGCAGAGGGTTAATTTTATGTATCATGTTTTTATTATACCTAGAGTGGAGGCTGCTAAAATAAAAACTAATTTTGGATGCACGGACACATATCAGAAAGTAAAATATTGTTCATAACAAGTTAACTTATAACACAAAAACTAGTGATTTACCCCTGTAAAAAATCATATGATTTTCCATATGGATATCCATATGGACTCGCGCGTAGCCGTAATGTGACATCTGCAGACACCGGAAAAAATTGAGAGATTACATCATGGCGTGGCGAGGATGTTTGATCCGCCAGCTGGCGGGGAGTTCCGCAGGCACCCGAGATGTAATCACGAGATTTTTACCGCGTGGCGAAGCCGTCACGAGTTTTTATCCACCTTTTGTCGGTACAAAAGGTGGGGTCTTGGTTCTTGGACCCACAAGAACAAAAAGCTATAATAGCCATATGAGTCGTAGTCACGAATTCCGTGCCGTTATAGAGGGTGACGACGACAAAAATGTCAAAAAACTGACAAAGGAGCAGTTACGATATATGGGAAAAATTATTTTTGGAATATTCGCACATCCAGATGACGAGGCTTTTTTGACCGCTGGCACTTTGCTACAGGAAGTAAATAACGGTAGTGAATTGCATTTAGTGTGTCTGACGGACGGTTGTGGCAAACACAGCATGAATCCCGACAACGTAGCAGACCTTAGCGAAACGCGGCTCGAGGAATGGCACAATGCGGGCAAGCTAATCGGCGCCAAAAACCAGCATTGTTTCAAATACGTGGACGGCAACCTAAACAACGATGATCATATAGAAATAACCGAGCGTATCGTAAATATGGTCAAAGACACTGTCGACAAGGACTCCGACAAGCAAATCGAGTTCATATCCATGGATACTAATGGGATTACGGGCCATATCGATCATATTGTCGCCGCGCGTAGTGCCCTATTAGCATATTACAAGCTAAAGATGGAGGGATTTCCCGTTACGCGCGTACGTCTAGCCTGCCTGGCCGAGGAAGATTTTTCTGACATCAATACTAGTTGGACCCTTCGTGAGCCTGGTCGCTCATCGGACGAGATAGATGAAACAGTTGATGCTCGCGAGCAATACGACCGCGTGTGCGAGATCATGCGCGCGCACCATTCGCAACGTGCCGACGCCGATGAATGGATCAACAAACTTGGCGATCGTGTCGCTATCAATCATTTCATCGTAAGGGACTAGTGCTAGGCCTGGCCTGGTATCTTGAATTGACCAGGAACAGCAGCGGCTGGTTCTGGAGCAGTTTCAGGTGCCGGAGCGGCGGCGCTATCACCAAAAACATCACCCGAGACCGCGCCTGATGGCATAGGTGGCAAACTAGCGCCCATGTCAGCAGGTGGCGCTGGCGGTGGTGGCGGTAATGGCAAGTTCGATGCGTCCGATGGCATAGGGGGTAATGGTGGCAAGTCCGGTACTCCAGCTGGGGTATTGGGCGGAGCCGGTGCGACCGTTTCATCAGATGAATTCAACAAAGCGGCGCCTTCTGGTGTACCACCTACATTTGCTGGAGCCGTCGATGGGTTAACAGGACTTACTTCGCTAGATGAAGTAGGCTCGGCGAACGGATTGATGGTTGGCTGTCCGTCTTCTGGTCCATTCTGAAAACTATTCAAGGCGTTGTCTTGGCTGGGTGCCTCTGCCCTAGTATCATGTCGCTGAATAATTTGTGGGTGCTCTTGGGGCGCTTCTGGTGCTGGAGCAGGTGCTTGCATTTGCGGTAACGCAGGGGCCGCTTCTCCACCCGTTGGTTCAAATCCAGGCATACCGGCATCCTTCGACGCAGTTGGTAAATCTGGCATAGGGGCCGCCGGTGGGGACAATGGTTCTACCGCCGTAGCCGAGACAGGCGGCGGTGGCGGGACCTCGGGTTGAGGAGGTTGTGGTGCGGATTCTGGTTCTGGTGCCGCAGGTGGCGGCGTAGCTTCGACCGGAGCCTCGGCTAGAGGAGGCGCACCGTTGCCCGATCCATCTGGTGGGGCTGGCGCGTCCGGCGCATAAGCGGGATTACTCTCTCCGTTTACGGGTATCGGAGGTGCCTCCGGCGTCTGCGGAGGTAATATGCCTCCATTTTCTTGCAGTTGCTGTTCAATATCTGCCATTGTCCCGGTCGGCGAACCGCCCGTTACACCGGCTAATTGGCTCTCGAATTGCTGTTCTTTGGTTTCTTGCTTGCTACCCTTGTCTTGCTCTGTTCTGTCTATAGTTAGTTCTGTTCCGCTGTCATTTGCCTGGGTACCGCCACCGCCGCTCGTCTTGCTAGAAGGGGTAATTGCATGCCCTTCCTCTAATTTAGCCGCGATTAATTGCTGGTTCGCGCCTGCGCCCATCAGTTGCGCAGCGATAGTCATCACGCTAGTAGTCGTACGATCATTACTAAATCTAGCCGTCGCCGATACGATTCCTGTCAAAAGTGCCGTGGCTACTTGCTGATCTAACAGTGGCTGTTCTGATTTCAATCCCTCGTTGAGGCTGGCGACCATTTCAGACAAGCTACTGGCCTTTTCATTATGCCAGTCAGTACTACCTAGCGTACTCTTTGCAGCACCAGTAGTCACCGTCATTACTGTCGCGTCGTGCAATATCTTGCCATGCGACTCCAACGCCTTATCCAAATGCGCCTGATCCGTGACGCCCAACGCTATGATTAACTCGACATTGTAATCACCTTGGCTAAACTGCAGGTCAGACTGGCTTAGCTGGGTTTTATACGGAGTGATAAAGATCTTTACGGATTCTCCCTCTACCTTGTATCTCAGGTGGTCAGCCTTCTCTTTATCGAGGGCAATGATAAAATCACGCAAACTATCGGCGCTATTATCAAAAGTCTTGTCCGGTTCCAAAAATGAAATCGCGGGAGGTATAGATCCGCTAAATACAGAGGTAGCCCTCTTGTCCATGTGATCCAACATAATTGTCAAACCCAAGGCAGCCGACAATTCGTCGACAGTAGGATTAGTGCTAACAGTCACCAGAATGTTACTGTTGCTATTTATAGCGTCTATGACCTGTTGTTTTGCTTGGTCCATGGTGTTTTTTGTTGTTTTTGTTTAACTAATTTATAGTCCGTTTCAATATACCATGAGCGTTATAATATCGTCAACAAATTTTATCCCTTTTTGACCCCTAGACAAAAATGTGTTTTTCGTCTATAATCTCTCTTTGATTGTAATAACAAATGTTTAAGAGGTAAATTTTTATATGCCAATCATCAAATCCGCTGTAAAGCGCATGAAGCAGACCGTAGTTCGACGCGAACGAAACGTTGCTTTGAAAAAAGATATCAAATCCGCTACCAAGGCTTTTTTGGCGAAGCCTAGCGCTGATACCCTATCAAAAGCTCAGAGTGAACTAGACAAAGCCGTCAAAAAAGGTCTGTTGAAAAAGAACACCGTTGCTCGTCGAAAAGCTAACCTGTCTGCAGTTGCAAAGGCTGCAAACGTAAAGCTTGCGACTGGAACCGCCAAAAAGGCATCTGCAAAGCCTGCCGCCAAGAAAGCTCCGGCAAAAAAGCCAGTAGCGAAAAAGGCACCCGCAAAGAAAACGACAACCAAAAAATAGTTAACATGTTAACCAATTTCAGCCTCCTACACGGAGGCTGTTTTTATTAATGCATGCTCTATTAAGACCCAGGGGTCGACGCTAATAGACTTCATGTCCTTGTCTGTTTTGGCAAAAATACGAACGATTTCTCGTACCTTCGCCTGACCTAACCTGTCAGCATGCGACGTTAGCTTACCGAGCGCATATGGATGCACGCCTAGATCAACCGCGACATCCGCCGTGCGTCGACCCGAATTTTTATCCATATTCGCAAGTGCGGCCAACTGAAAAACTTGTCCGGATAACAAGCCCAGAACCATATATGGTTCTTCGGTTTGCTCTAGATCTTTTATCATGTCACGCACCTTTTGTTTTTTACCCACCAACGCGGTTTCTAGTAAATTGAATACGTTTTCCATCGGTTTTGAATCTATAGCCTGCTCGATGGCCTCGGGTGTAATCTCGTCTAATACGGATAGTTTTTCTAGCGCATGATACAGCTGCCACTGATCATTCCCCACCCTCTCGACCAGTAATCGTGCACATTTTTTATCCAATGTCGCTCCTATATCATGAGCTTCGTCGAGTATCCACTTTTCAGCCGGAGCGATTTCGTATTCCTTCCACTTTTTGTGTTCGATGACTTGTGCAACGGACTTTATACTGTTCCAAAACTTGGTTCGTTTGTCGGGCTTTGGCTCTACTAGTACCAAGTGCACGTCATCACTCACCATAGCCAACCAACCCGACAGGGCATCTCCAAGTTTTTTGTTTTCAGACACGTCACGAATAATAACCAGTCGATTAGTCGCGAACAGAGTTCCTCCCTGTAATAAATCAGGTAAATTGCCGACTTCTAATTCGCTTGCATCGAACTTTTCCGGCATGCCATCAAAATCAGCGACGATTTTATTAATAGCCCGCCTGATTTCAAAGCTGTTATCTCCCGTTAGAAATGTAATCACTAATAGCCAGCGTAATATAAAACGTATATTTTATCCAGATGGATGAGTTAATTGGAATTTGTTCTGAATGAGGAGGCGTAACGTTGTTACGTCGACGAGTTCAGGGCAAATTGCAACAACTCAGGCGCTGTAGAAAATGTATGGTTTTATGTTTCGGTGGCTATAACTATTTTAACACTTGACACGCCGGACATATATGCGTACCACGACCCGCCGCACGTGTTTTTATGATTTCCGTACCACAGCGACGACAGGGTTGACCTTCGCGCCGAAAGACCCGCGCGAATTCTATATAACTTCCTTTTTTGCCTTCAGCATTAACATAGTTCCTATCAGTGCTGCCACCTTTTTTAATCGCTTCGTTCAATATTGAACGAAGCTCGGTATATAACGTAACAAATGAGGGGTTACGAATGTCCGAAACTTTTGTAAGTGGATGTATTTTTGCGCCCCATAACGATTCGTCGGCATATATATTACCGACACCCGCCACGACCGTTTGATCCAACAAGGCTGCTTTTATAGACGAATTTTTGCGCCGAGCAAACCTGTCGACGAACTGACTGGCAGTAAAATCCGCCTCTAGGGGTTCGGGTCCTACCTTTTGCATAAAATCTATGTTCGGGACTTCAATCGTTGGCATCAGTCTGACCCAACCAAATTTACGCTGGTCGTTGAAATACAAATGCGACCCATCCGAGAATTCAAAAGTTACCCTCGTGGATTTATCTGGTAGTCTGCCAACCAAAGAGTCGCTAGGATGTCCCGCGCCAAATTTCTCTTTGCCGATATATACCAATTGCCCGGTCATTTTTAGATGTATGACCAAGGTGTGCTTTGTAGATAAATCTATCATTAACACCTTTGCCCTACGCCTTACTTCGACTATTTCCGCGCCAATCAAAAAATTGCGAACATCGGCGTCCGCATTTGGAAAACTTTTAGGCCAATCATGGTTAACTGTCCGGATAGTTCGTCCGATGATTAATCTTTGTAGCCCACGCCTTACAGTCTCTACCTCGGGCAATTCAGGCACGTATGATTTCCTTGATTTGTTCGATTGTTTTTGCTGTATCTGTGTGATGTATGGTCTTCATTCCAACTTCCGAGGCGGCCGTGCAGTACCTCTCTATATCATCAACGAAAATACACTCGCTTGGGTATGCCCCTAGCTTGTCAGCTGCCAGTTCATATATCTGGGCTTCGGGTTTTACTAATCCAACCTGATAAGACAATATGGCGGAATCAAGTAGTTGCACTTGCCAAGGTTCAAATAGATCGTTCAGCCAGTTTCCGCCAGCATTACTTAACATGCCTATCTTGCATCGTGATTTCAGATCGTGCTTTATAAAATCAAACAATCGCCTGTCTGGGATGTTTCCACCAAGCCTACGCTCTACTTCGACTTCAGTGAGCCCCACAAGCTCGCCAACCTCAGATATAAAACGACGCATACTAATAGTTCCGCTGTTCACGGCCTTGTCTAAATCTAGTGCTTGTTGCATCTTTTCGGGATTATCAGCGAAATGCTCTTCGCGTAACTGCTTCCAGCCATCCGATGTTAGCACGCCAAAACAATCAAATATAACTGCCTTTATCACAGTTTTATTATACAGGGTAAAGGCCCGACCTTCCCAACCATAAAACCCCGCCGTGACGGCGGGGTTGCTTTCGGTTACGGCTAAGTAATTAAGATACGTCTATTTTGCCCAATAGCTTGTAGTTGTTTGGAATTTGATCCAAGAACAAACTGCGCACCAGTGTCAGCTTGGCATTGAACGAACCGCGCGTACAAGAGGCCGTCCATAATTTTTGTACTGATTTATTATCTTTTAGTACCTCGAACTCGTACAACGTACCAGTAGCACATATACCGCGCGTGTCATTTGCTGAATCTATAAACGGTAAATCATCCATGTATCCCAGGCGATCTAGTGCATGAACTAGCTCGGTGTACGCTTTTTTGTTGTTACTCAATTCTTTTCGTTGAATAGGTTTTTTGTTGTATCCCTTGTAAGTTGTCATGTTACGGTAGTTCGGTTTTACAGTAATCGTATAGCTGTTGTGTTCTTCGTTACCGACTATAGGACCTCGCACGGTCATGCGAACTCCACTACCACTTTCGGTCTTGGTTAGATTTTCGGCACCCCTATTAACTACCTCCGTAGGAGCAGGCGCGCCTCCACCAAAGATCGATTGGCCAATAGACCAAATACCAGCAATAGACGCCGCTATGACGATTAATATCAGTATAATCGGAATAATCCGTGACAATCCACTTCTCTCCATATTTTCATTATAACATTTCTATGGAAAAAAGTCAATACAGCTAACGTTTATTCGGTCGTTGTTTTCAAAAATAGCTTTTTTTCGAAACCGCCCCTTTCGGATAGCTTTTTTTCACGAGATTTTTCAACTTTTTCAGGGGTAAATCCAAACACTTCGTCTATTGATTTCAATACCTCGGCGACATCCGCCCTTTCGCCCATATCACCCTCTGATTCACGTAATTCCTTTGCTTCTTCGACTAGCTTGTCCAATAGAGCCAGCCTAAACTGTTCGTCAGCTAATTCTTCGAAGTCCCCCAACACGCCATGTTCCGTTAATACCTCTGGTATTTTGTCGCGAACAAGTTTGTTATACGTTTTTTCGCCCATTATAGTTCACCCCAGTTTTTGCCCGATTCAACGTCTACTTTTAGCTTGATCGGTAGCTCCGGTGCGATAGATTCCATGGTTTCTTTCAAAATCTTGCCGACCTTTTCGGCATTTTTAGCAGGACATTCTACTAATACGCTGTCATGTATTTGCAATATTTGTTGACCTAAGTCGCCTAATTCTTTTTCTATCTTTATCATCGCTAATTTCATCAAATCGGCCTCGGTACCCTGTATAGGCATATTTGCCGCCTGACGCTTGGCTCCTTCGCGAACCATATAGTTGCTACTCTTTAAGTCCGGAGTTGGACGGCGCCGGCCATAGTATGTCTCTACGTATCCGTCTTTTTCTGCCTTTTCTAGGGTATGGTCAATATACTTACGTATTGGGGCGCGAAGTTCAAAGTATTGATCAATGAATTGTTTTGCTTCGGCGAAGGTTTTGCCGGTATTTTGTGCTAGCGCATGCGGACCCATGCCATACAAAACGCCAAAATTAATGACCTTGGCATCGCGACGCTGACTCTTGGTTACCTCGTCCATTGGTATACCATATACCTCGGACGCTGTTTTGGTGTGTATGTCGATATCGTCGTTAAAGTCATCGATTAGCTTCTGATCATTGGCTAGCACGGCAGCAAGGCGGAGTTCGAATTGGCTATAATCAGCACCAACAAAAACATTTCCTTTCTCTCTAGGCACAAAAGCACTTTTAATAATTCTTCCTAGCTCTGTCTTTGTTGGTATTTGCTGAAGGTTTGGATCCGCGCTAGATAGTCGCCCTGTAGCGGCAACATCCTGATTGAATGTGGTATGTAAGATGGAATTTTTATCAACAAGCTTAGGCAAGGCTAGAGCATATGTCCCATTAAGTTTTGCCACTTCTCTGTACTTCATAAATGGCTCAATAACAGGATGTTTGCCTGTAAGTTTCTCGAGTGATTGGATATCGGTCGATATGAATCCGGTTTTTGTTTTTTTCAAACCGGTCGTTGGTAATTGGAGTTTTGTAAACAACGCCTCGGAGACCTGGGCTGGTGCATTGAGATTAAACTCATAGCCAACAAGTTCATGGATCTGCTTTTCAAGGTTTCTTATTTTCTCAAAAAATTTGTCACTTGCAACCTTTAGTGCTTTTTCGTCAATTTTGATACCTCGGTGTTCCACCAAAAACAGCGTGTGTATCAGCGCGAAATCAAATCTTTCGGCAATTTCTGACACTTTTGGAATTTGCTTGAAGCCTTCTACTTGCCAATCATAAACCTGCCATAGCGACGCAATCCTCTCTAGTGGCGTCGTCACTTCTCCGCCTATTAGCGACCTAAGGCTACGGTCACGGCGAAGTGGATCGATCAAAAAAGCCGACTGACGCACATCGTGGATCTGACCAAAACATACGTCATTGACGCCATGCGCCGCCAAATCGTGATATAGCTGTTTGACATCGTAAGCGATAACTTTAGCTAGCTCAAATGCTTTCCAGGTACTTTTGGCAACGTCACGAATTGGCTGTCTATATGCAGTATCACGGTCCACCGACACCCATAAGTTGTCATCCTCGACATCCAGAACTACGTTGCCTTGAATCATCAGTTGGTCTGGCCATGGCTTTTCATCCAAATCCGCGGTGGAATGATGATTCACGGCCAGTGCCCTTGATGGGTTTTCGTCTTGCATGTGTTTTGGCAGTCTGCGCGTCAGGGAGTGAAACTCGAATTTTTCTAAAATGTCAGCAACCCTGTTTAGGTCTGTGTTATGGATATCCGCTTCTTCCCAATCTAGGTCAATTGGCGCGTCAGTAAATATCTGGGCGACTTCCTTGCTGGCATATGCGGCCTCTTTGTCAGTCATAAGGTTCTCTTTTTGCGCGCCCTTTAGGTCGTCTATGTGCTTGTAGATTCCATCCAAATCACCATATGCTCCTAGTAGTTTTTCGGCTGCGACGGGACCAATTTTTCGTACGCCCGGAATATTATCACTCGTGTCACCTACCAACGCCTTGTAATCAACAAACTGGGCATGTTTGACGTGATACTTTTCCTCGAAAGCTGCCTCGTCGTATTCAGTTAAATCAGTACCTCCGCGCTTGGTTATATAGACGCACGTATGCGGAGAGATTAACTGTAACATGTCAAAATCACCAGACACCAAGCAAGTCTGAACACCTTTTTTGTCCGCCTGTTTTGCAAACGTACCCATAATGTCGTCAGCCTCATAGTCGTCAACTTCGTATAGTGGCCACCCAAAAGCGTCCAATAACTCACGTAACAGTGGTATCTGCGCATGAAAATCTGGTGGAGCGGGTTTTCGAGTGGCCTTGTACTGTGGCAAGATCTTTTTTCGTTTTGCTATGCTGGTGCCTTTTATATCCCACGCCACGGCCACATAGTCTGGGTCTAGCTTTTTGATAATTTCTATCGCTATACTAGCAAATCCATATACGGCGTTCGACGGAGTACCGTCACGCAAACTAAGCCCGGGCATAGCAAAATACGCCCTATAAAAAACAGATTTACCGTCGATAACTACGAGGCGTTTCATATCTATTATTATAGCTTATCTGTTAGTTTTAGCGAATCTCGCGGTCAACGGACCAAAGGCCCGTCGCCTCTTATTGCGTGAATTCCGAAAACTGCTGACGGAAATAGTCCAGTTCTCCGCCTTGCGCCAGCTGTTCTCGTAGTTTGTACATAGCGCTACGCGACGTACCATTTACCTTGCGTCGAGTTATGTTGAGTACCTGCGCGACGGTATCCATATCCTGGCCCTCGGCGATATATAGCCTCACCACGTCTTTTTCTAGTAGCGTCAAGCAGCTGTTTGCAAGCATCTTCGCGACGTTATCTACCAGTTCGGGTACTGTTTCCATTTTCGCAACCAAATCCTCAACAGGAGCTTGTACTGGATCAGAAACGGCGTCGCCCATCTCCAACAACGAGCCATCGCTTCCCTCGATTTCACGGTTCAGGCTATCCATATCCCACGCCATCGTACGCAGTTCATCTATCTGTTTTTGCGTCAGTTTCTTTTTGCGACCGTTGTTCATCTCCTCATACAAAACATCATCACCAACATCATACCCATGTTCATTCTTGAAATCACGTTCTATGGTGTGCATCTTTTGAATCAATACACTGCTATCGTACGGAACTTGTATAGATCTTCCCTGTCGATGAATCGCCTTGCTAATACTCGAACGAATCCATGTATAGGCGTAATGACCAAAACTAGCACCTTTTGCATTGTTTGGATCAAATAATTCTACCGCCCTAATCAAACCTATGTTACCTTCCTGAATCAGATCCATCTCATCCAAGCCTTTGTTTTTGTATCTTTGGGCCAAATCAAACACCAGTCCCGTATTCGCGCTCACGATATCGTTTCGCGCAGCTAGTCCAGTAGCCGCAATGTCAGCCAACTCCGCCTTTTCATCCTGCGATATATCTTCATCGCCGTCTATTTGATCTTGAGCTGCTATTCCTGCCTGCACTAGCCCAACTAGTTCTATCATTTTTTCATCATCTAGGCGTGGGTTTTTTCGGGTATCATGCCTATACAGACCAAATATGTCATCACCCAAAAATTTACCTTCGTGCGATGGAGGACACGTAGGATGAGAATCGACTTTCCGCCTCAATTGAGTCATAATGTCTTTATTATACAACTTTATTGACTATTATTCAATATTTAGTTCAGCTACTATGTCCGAAGGTTAAAACTTACAAGCATAAGTATCTCTGTTGACGAAGCCACCAAACGGGCGTACTATTGGCACACTATGGCAAAAACATTTCACATTGCAATTATTCCGGACGGCAACCGAAGATGGGCCAAAAAACACGGTATCAAGGGATACGGTAAGTTATACGACATAGCAATCAATGGCCTGGTAGACATAGCAGAGAAAGCGTTTGATCATGATGTCACCCACCTCACTATGTGGGGTAGTTCCCACGCCAATCTAGCCGACCGTTCCGGAGCTTTTTTCAAAGGCATCGATAAAGCTTTTCGCGAAAATATACATCGTTTTTCCGAACATCCGGTCATAGAAAAACACGATGTGCGCATCAACATTATCGGCGAGTGGCGCAGTAGCCTAACGCCAAAAACGATAGAGGCCTTTGAACAAGCCATGCAAAGAACATCGCATCACAAATCGCGTGAACTTACCTTATTAATAGATTACAGCGGTGATCGCGAACGCACGGAGGCAATAAAATCTATAATTAAAAATCCAAAAGGCAACCCAGAAAAATTACTGCGCGAGCATAGCTGGACGGGACATCTACCTGACGTGGATTTAGTCATTCGTACAGGCTCGTGGCAAGATCCGCACAATAGCGCGGGTTTCTTGAGCTTGCTTGTAGATGAATCCCAGTTATACTTACCTAAACTCTATTGGCCAGACTTCACTCCAAACGAATTAAAAAAGGCACTAGACGATTATCATTCTCGTCAGCGCCGACATGGCAAATAGTTAGGACTCTAGTCAAAGATAGTATGTCGTTCATCGGGCGTATGCGCACCCCATACACCAGTATTGATATCGTTCTGAATAGCAAATAGTAAACAGTCGTCAACGACCACACATTGTCTACATATTTCTTTGGCAGCTTTTTCGCGCGCTATCTTTTCATCGAAGGTCTCTGACGTGGTGCCAAAGTGTATATCGGGTGACATATTCCTGCAACGTCCTTGTTGCTGGATTTTCTCTAGTTTTGGTTCGTATGATGTTGCCATTTGATCTACCTGCGTCGCCGTCTTTCGTATCGCGTTTTGAGTATTGTTTCCCTTTCGGACTCTGTTTTACCGCCCCAGATACCATATTTTTCGGGTCTGCGCAGTGCCGCGTCCAGACATTCCTCCGCTACAAAGCACCTTGCGCAAATGTCCTTTGCTCTCCGTTCCAGCTCGGCGCGAACTTCGCTTCCTTCTCTGCCCTTCAATCCTTCGGGCGTAAAGAATATTTCTGGGTCTTCACCGTAGCATTGTGCCAATGCCTGCCACTCAAGGGCGCCCTCTGGGCGCTCTGAACTCACATACGGATTGTTTTCTCCATTCATTGCTTTATATTATAAACTTTTACCTGTATATTTGCAAGTGTTGTATCTCTGTTTCGTCTGTTACAATGGTTCGTGATGTCAACACACGAAAATCTAAAAATAATCGCGTTTGTCGGACTGTCCGGCACCGGCAAAACAACTGCCGTCGAATATCTAACGGAAAAAGGCTACCCCAAGGTATATTTTGGCGGAATCGTATTAGACGAAGTAAAACGACGCGGACTAGAATTGACCCAAGAAAACGAGCAACCTATTCGCGAAGAGTTACGCGAACGTGAAGGCAAAGATTTCGTTGTAAAACGAATAGTCCAACAAATCCATGACCTCGTTGATGCAGGCCAACACAAAATAGTAGCAGATGGTTTGTACACCTGGACTGAATACAAGGTATTAAAAAAGGAATTTCCTGGCGAGTTATCAGTAATAGCGGTGGTAGCGCCTCGTCACTTACGCAAACGTCGTCTAGCCAAAAGGCCCGTTCGCCCACTAACATCAGACCAGGTAGATCAGCGCGACTGGGCCGAGATTGAAAACCTAGAAAAAGGTGGACCAATCGCTATCGCCGATTATTTCCTGCATAACGAAGACGACCTAGACCACTTCCATCAACAGATAGACAACGCCCTCGAACACTTTGAATTTTACTAAACAAGCCTTCTAAGTGGCGCGGTACGCTAACCTAGGTATTCGTGTAGTTTCTTGGAGTCTTTGTGTTTGCGTAGTTTCGCCAAAGCTTTTGCCTCAATTTGACGAATGCGTTCGCGAGTAACGGCAAATTCCTGACCCACTTCTTCGAGCGTGTGCGACTTACCACCTTCTAGTCCAAAGCGCATCTTGATGATTTTTTGTTCGCGATCAGAAAGCGTTGACAATACTGACTGCACCTGCTCTTTTAGCAGCTGATTAGTCGCGGACTCTTCTGGAGTGGCGCTGTCTTCGTCTTCGATAAACTCGCCCAAAGTACTGTCTTCGTCTTCGCCGTCACGACCAACGCCCGCGTCTAGACTGGTGATGTCCTGCTTGATCTTGATAACGTATTCCACCTTCTCTGGCTCCATCTCTAGTTCTTTGGCCAGTTCCTCGATGGTCGGTTCGCGATTTAATTCCTGAGTCATTCGGCGCTGTGTACGTAGTAATTTGTTGATCGTTTCAACCATATGCACGGGAATACGAATAGTTCGTGCTTGATCAGCGATTGCGCGAGTAATCGCCTGCCGAATCCACCAGGTGGCATAGGTACTAAATTTAAATCCTTTGTCCGGATCAAACTTTTCTACGGCTCGTAGAAGTCCCGTATTTCCTTCTTGGATTAAATCTAGAAAATCTAGTCCACGACCGCTGTAGCGTTTCGCGATAGACACGACCAAACGCATATTCGCCTCTGCCATCTTGTCCTTTGGCTTGCTCAATTTTGCCGCGCGGGATTTAAGCTTGTTACGTTCACTCGCCGACATATCGTCTTCTTTGAGCTTTGTCGTTAGTTCTTCTAGCTCATCGTGATTCGCGACAATCTCTTGTGCCAATGCTAATTCTTCTTCGCCCGAAAGCAGTGGAATTTTTCCAATTTCACGCAAATACAGGCGTACGCTGTCATCACTGATATCATCCAGATATTGACTATCATTCAACGTCTCTTCGTCGATTTCCTCTTCTTCGTTCAACTCATCGACCATTGGCTCTTCAATGTCACTCAGGTTACCCGTGGCTTGAGTATCTTCCTGCTGATCGTTATCTAGTTGTAGATCATCATCATTATCTGGCATTCTTTTCTCCTCTTATTAGTTCACTAAACTGACGGTACAATTCGTCAGCCTCGGCTTCGTCGCCGCGATCTCGTGCCTCTTTTTCCATCTGTTTTATTTTTGCCTTTTTGTAGTTCATTTGCAGCTTGTTCAATTGTTTGGTGGCGGATGCTATTCGATTTTCGCTATTCCATGCCACGTTATCCATATCTGGATGTAATAACAACATTGTCACATACTTTTCATACTGCTGCAAGCTTGAGGGTGTTGACTGCACCTCTTTGGATGAATGTTTCGCAAAGTACTGTGCAACCGCTTTTCGCTCGTCCCCTTCAAATATTTGCCACTCTTTGTCGGCAATCAACTTCTGCACCTTCAGATCCGTCAGCGCGATCGCCAGCAACGCGTCCTGATTCCGGTCACGCGTCATTTTTTCTACCGGTGCCTTGTTCTTGACGTTCTTTAGGGGTTTATTGGTAGCAAGAGATTCTTTAGCATTTTTCAATTTTGTTATTACGGCCTCTTTGCTCGTATCCGTCATGTCGGCGATTTTTGCCATATAGTGTTCCTGTTCTACCGGATCTTTTAGCGCGTTTATGACCGATAGTGCCGCCGACGTGAACGAAGATTTTCCATGCGCGGTTTGTAAATCCTCTCTGGCGGCGAACTGTTTTATTACCCAATCCACAACAGGCTCGCTACTATCTATAGACTTTTGCCACTTGTCAGCACCTATTTGTATCAGTTCATCAGGATCTTTCGCGTCATCCGTTAGCGTTACTATAGTCAAATCAACTCCAACATTTTGCGCGATAGGTATAGCCCTCTCTGTCGCCGCGAGTCCTGCCTTGTCACCGTCAAAAGCCAATCGTATATTGCCAGACAACCGCGACAATGCTCGCAAATGATGCTCTGTCATAGCGGTTCCTGCCGTTGCCACTACTTGTTTGATATCGACCTGGTGGCTACTAACTACATCCAAATTTCCCTCTACCACGACTGCGTAATCAGCCTTGCGAATAGATTCCTTTGCTTGTGACAATCCGAATACATGACGGCTTTTGTCATACAGCAGAGTCTGTGGAGTATTCAGATATTTCGGGGCTTTTGGATCGTCGCGAATAATCCTTCCGGTAAAACCAACCACCTGTCCGGACGTATCCATCAGCGGAACCATCATTCGTCCACGGAATAAATCACCGCCGTATTGATTCGCCAAACCACCGTCTTTTAACTCTTTTTCGCTATACCCCTTTCTCTTTAGCAGTGGCACTAACGCGTTACCGCTATCGGGCGCATAGCCTATGCGAAAATTCTGAACAACCGCCTTGTTCATACCCCTCTTCTTGAAAATATATTCTTGCGCGTGAGGATTCTGAAGCAGAGTTTTCTGGTAATAGGTCGCGGCCATATCATGCATCTCTAGCATGCGCTTCTTGCGCTTGGCAAACTCTTGCGAGTCACTTCCTTGATACATCGATAGATCAACACCCGTCCTTCGTGCCAACATCTCTAGTGCCTGACGAAAGTCCATGCCCTCGACTTCCATCACAAATGCAAATACGTCACCGCCCTTGCCCGAGCTAAAGTCATGCCAAATGTGCTTATCGGGACTAACGAAAAAACTGGCGGATTTTTCGCCCGTAAACGGACTTAGCCCCTTAAAGCTACGCCCCGCGCGCTTTAACTGTACGTACTCGCCAATGACATCTTCGATGTTCAGCCTAGATCGTACTTCCTCCTTTGCATCTTGCATGTTTGTAGTATACATTGTTGTACCCCTATAAAAGAAGCACGAGGACTACCGTTCGAGTAATCAATATATTTACCTCTGTAAATGCATATGCTTTAATAGAGATGATGAATCCCGAACAACAAAATCAAAATCCAGGTGCGCCTACACCCCCTCCGACACCGGTGGCTCCTCCACCCAATCCTGCTCCCACTCCCACACCCCCGCCTGCCGGACCACCACCGCCACGACCTAGGCAACCCGAAATGCCTGCCGAACCAAAATACAGCACCGGCCAGATGTCCTATGACCCAAACTATCTAGATTCCATTGCCCCACAGGCTCCAGCTCCGTCCTTTTTCAGCGGGTCTTTTGGCAAGATATTCTTTGTCATGATCGGTCTATTCGTCTTGGCCGTTAGCCTGATCGTCGCGTTTAGCGGTCGTGATAATACCAAGGACCTGCAACAGATGGTCGTTCGTCTGGAAAACATGGAAAAAGTCGTTGATTCCGTACACGATGATTTCAAGAGCAACAACCTAAAAACAATCAATGTTCAACTAGATACTTGGCTAGCTAACAATCGTCGAGAAGGCCAAGAATTATTGGACCTTGGTGGCGTTCAACGAACAGATTTTTCAAAGGAAATGATTCGCTCCGAAGAAGCATACGCGTCAGAGTTAGAAGCAAAATTCGAAGACGCACGTTTGAGCGCGCGCCTTCACAGGGTCTACAAAACCACGATAGTAATAGAGATAGACAAGATAATAAACGTATTCAAAAAAATGCAGAAGAATCCTTCCCCACAAATTCGTGAATACGCAGAAAGCGCAGTCAAAAACGTCGAACCGATCCAAAAACAATTTGATGAATTCGAAGACGACGGAAACTAACCTGCCACCAACTCGTAGCTGTGACGTGCTAGGTCAAAAATCTCTTCGTCACTCAGCTGACCACTGCAAACAATCGTATTCCAATGCTTTTTATTCAAATGATACCCGGGTAGTACGCTCTCGTATTTTTCGCGCAGATGTTCCGCTAGCTTTGGGTCGCATTTCAAGCTGACACGCAGTGGTTTGCTGTTTTCGGCAACTATCGCCACTATCTTGCCCTCTGGCTGGTCGCCCGCCTTGTATACAGCCACGTCCTCGCCAAATGGATAATCCAACCAAACACTCGGCAACGTCAAGATGAAATCTTCGAACTTTTTATGCTCCACCTATCGTACCCTTACTTTTCCTAAATAATATTTCAATTCCATGATACTACCACGGATATCGTCAAGTGCGCGGTGTTCTTCAGCCTTGGCAAAACGTTTGTTGTATTTGCCATCAAACACAACTTTCCAGGCGCTGACATCCAGCATGCGGTAGTGTAACCTCTTGTTCAATCGTGGCCACTCATTTTCAATGAACTTGCGATCTTGATGAATTGAATTGCCCGCAAGTAGCACTGGTTCATCGGCGTCGAAATGCTTTTCGATAAGCTCTAGCAGTTCGTTTTCGACGGTTCGTCCATTTTTTGCTTTGTCTGATTTGTTTTGTTCAACCAGCGCATCGCGTACCTTTGGAAACTTATCCCAAAAATCCTTGCCAACTTTCATTCTTTTTTCAACCAGCCCCGGACCGACCTGTTTTACTGCCTCATACACGGCAACTTCCTTGAAATCCCAGTCTGTCACTATGGCTGCTACCTCTAATATCCTGTCTTCGACGGGATCCAGTCCAGTCATCTCTAAGTCCACCCATAGAAGTTTTGCTTTCGTACTCATACATCATAGTATAAACTATTATCTACTAGTCATGAATTTCCACGAAAAGCCAATTGGTCGATGTAATCATGCGGTCGATCCCAACCCCAACAACCCAGCACCACCAGAGGTGTTGAAAAAGATTATTGGAGTTCGCGTAGCCTATCTATCTTTTGATGGCAAGGATCGTACGGGTGTCATAGAAATTCACGAGGACCTAGAACAAGATATAGTTGAGTTTTTTGATTATGCGTACAATACTGTCGGGTTTCCATTCGAAACAGTCGCGCCAGCTAGCGCGATTCCCTACCGATACCAAGACAGACTATTGCTAGATAACAATGTGACGTCTGGTTTTAACTATCGTAACGCCAATAACAGCGAGCGATTATCAACACACGCTCTGGGTCGCGCGTTTGACGTGAACCCAAAAATTAATCCGCAAAACACGTATAGCGATGGCAGGCTCATCGACACCCAGCCAGCAACAAAAAGACGACATCTACACGAACATTTGATTGGTGGTCGTTTGGACAAAGACCACAAGTTAGTCCAGTTCATGCGTGACCGCGATTGGATATGGGGCGGTGACTGGTCCAAAGACGACGGAAACATTGACCTTCAGCATTTTGAAAAACCAGAATAGGAGCTAACATGAGCGAAATGGAAAAATCAACGCACAAACACAACTACGAAGTAAAGGACAATCCATTAAACCCTGCCCCGCACGAGATACTGCGCGAAATCGTTGGCGTTGAGGTGACGTACATGAATAATCACGACGGCAGTGAAACCACGGGATTTATTGAAGTTCATGAAAGTTTGGCGGACGACGTACGCAAGTTTTTTGCACGGGCGTTAGAAATTGGCTTTCCTATAAACAAAGTCGAACCCGCTAGTGATCCAAAGTACTGCCACGAAGACGAACGACTAATGCAATATAACGTCACGTCTGGTTTTAACTATCGAACAATCGCCGGTACTGACAAACCTTCTATGCACGCGCTGGGCCGCGCCATCGACGTAAATCCAAAGCTAAACCCGTATATCTCCTATGACAGCGAAGGTAACGTCGTCGCGACACTACCAGAAGGCGCTGTATACGACCCAGACAAAAACGCCGGAACGTTTACCGCTGATCACGAACTGGTGATACTGATGAAAGAACTAGGCTGGGAATGGGGTGGCGACTGGACGCCAGAGTCCGGACGCGTCGACCTGCATCATTTTCAAAAAGCGGAATAGATTTATACGTTTCGATCTGGTGACGACACCAGTACCAGGTCGCGCATAGGCGGTTTTTTACCCTGGCTAGCAAGTTTGTGTGACGCGTGACCGCCACCAGGATCGGTGGTATCCGTAGAATCAACGAATATTTGTGAATCGTCAGCACCGGCCTCTTTTAGTCTATCGACGGCAAAACCATGCATATCAATCACGAATTTTGTATTATCATCCACTTTTTCGTGGTCTGTAGTACGCGTTTTCCAGCCACCATGCGTAAACAGCGGATCTTCGCCGTCGCGCGGATCGTACGGACGTTTATAGTCAAAATTCACGCCACCTGGACCAATCGTAAAGTTCAAATCAGCTATATCTACGTTTTGGTCACCGGTCAAAAAATCCAAGCCTTGTTCCAAAAAGCCTGCGTCCTCGTCCTGCCAGCCAGCGTGCATTAATCCATGAATAGGGTTTCCATCCCTGTCGTGACCAGAAAAAGCAACCGTAGGACAATCTGCTGGTCGTATGCCGACTACCCTATTCGGATCACGGCTATAAATCATAAACGCCGGTCTTTGGTCTTCAATATATTCCCCAGTTCGTTCTAGTTCGTCAGCGGACACTATATTGCCTGGAATCGTGCGGTCCTTGTAGTGATCGCTCTGTGGTTTTAATATCACGGTATCATTTACTAGTTCGTGACCCCCAATATTTTCCAAAAATCGATTTACCTTCATGCCGGCGGTATCACGACGAGCAGTCCTTATACTGTCTTGGCTTTCTTCGGGTAGTTTTTTTAGATCGTTCGGCATCAGGTTCAAGCCAATCGTGCTAACACGGCCAAGCGCCTTGGCGTCCCATGGCTGTCCCCACGCGGGGCTCATACTGCCAGCTAGTTCACGTGATACGCGACCGCCTGTCGTGGCAACGGAAGTAACAACAACAGGACCAGCCTCGCCTCGCATGAACCAGCTTTTACGAAAGTCTGGCCAGTTCTTTTTCTCGAACTGATCGACTACTGATTGCTGTTGTTCATTCGCTGAGTTCACGTGCTCGTTGTTGTTCATATTGTTTGTTTTTCGTGGTGGTAATTCAGTATTCATTATAACAGTTATCCTTATTATTGTCAATGTCGGAACGTGTTCCGAACAAAATCTTGATACGTATCAAAACTTTGTTCGATCGGGGTGCAGGCTTTATACCTGCACCCCGTTGCCGACTATCAACCTGTGACGAGGTCCCACCAGTCGGGATCTTCGAAGAGAGGTTCCTGCCGGACATACGGCTTGCCCGTTTCGGCCACGAGCTCCCGCATCATGGCGTTTAACTCGTTCTCCAGCTTCACTATCCGATCCGGATCCTCGCCCTGACGGGCAAAGACCAACTGACGCTCAGTATCGACAATACGGGTCTCAAGCTGTTGCAGTTCGTCTACCATGTGATGTACGCTCCGTTCGGAGATGAGGGCGCCCTTTTGGCTTGCCCACTATCATCATTATATCGTATATGTTGACATTTGTCAATATTGTATTCATATTTTTTGCATATTTCTAATCTGTTATTTTTGTTTTTGTGAATTAATACTTCACAAAATACAATAAATATGCTATACTACAGGTATGGACGAACAAATTTTGCAGAAAGCCGGTCTCACAGATTCAGAAGCCAAGGTCTACGCGTTGCTGGTAAAAAACAGTCCTTGCGCGCCTCCCCTACTAGCAAGCATGTCGGGTGAGAGTCGCACCAACACCTACAAACTACTGGACTCCCTAGAGGAAATGGGGCTCGTATCACGAGACGAATCGCAACCAAAACTGCGCTACTGGGCAAACAACCCGTCCAATTTACTCGACAAACTCAAGGACCAGCGGGTCCAGGTCGAAAACGCCGAGAAACACTTTCAGGATTCCCTACCCTCGCTAATCGACGAATATTTTAAATATTCTGAACAGCCTGCTATTCGATATTTCAACGGGATAGAAGGCATCATGAATATCTACAAGGACCAGTTAAAGACCGGCCAGCCTCTGATACAAGTATTCTCCCCCGATTTACTAGAGGCAATCGGCAAGGAAAAAACTCATCTACTACGAAATGAGTTTCCAAAACGCAATATACCCCAGCACGTTTTCTTTGGTGACGCCGATCCATACATAAAGCCCGGCGAACCGTGCATGCCGGTGGACGAATCCGACAAAATAATGCAGATGACCCGCACATGGCTAGACGAGGACGATCTAAAGGAGCCGGTAGAATGGACCATTTACGGCGACAAGTTGTCCATCGTGTCACTAGGTACGGAACTGGTGGGAATGGTCATCGAATCCCCACAAATCACGGCGTCATTCCGCGAAATATTAGAATTATTGGACCGAAAAGTACGCGCCGAGCCCGGCTATGACAAGCTACCCCTAAAGCGAACGCATACGATGATTCCCGAATCCGCCAAACAAAAGCACGACAGATAACCGTGTATAATATTAGTAAGTGGTTATGAAAACAAAAATAAACAGATCCAAGTGGGTTTTAGTTGCTTTGCTAGCGGCGCTTTTGACCGCGCCAAACCCAACTATCATACGCGCTAACGTCATCGACACCGATCCTATATTCTTCGCCCTGCTTCGTTACGCGGTGGTCGCGCTCGTGTGCCTACCCTTCGTTCTATTCGCATGGAAAAAGCTAAACAAGCGAGGAGTCTCCGCGTCCTTGATATCTGGAATATTCATGGGAATTGCCCTGACTTTCTTTACGATGGCCCTAGAACAAAGCCAAGCAAACTATGTCGTTATCCTGATGCTCATTACGCCTATAGTATTTATCGCGCTATCTAGCAGGATTATCCACGAACGTATTAGTCACCGTGCCATGGCGGGCATCACGATTGCCATGCTGGGCGCCTTTACAGTAGTGGCGGCACCTATAGCTATCGCCCAAGATTCGAACGTACAGTTCTATCCGCTAGCGACGGCGTATATGTTGGTTCAGTCAGTCGGCTTTGCCAGCGCGATGATATGGATGCGCAAAGCAAACGAAGCCGGAACGCCCATGACGTCGGTTATCGGCCTGCAAGCCCTAGTAGCGGTAGCTTTGATTGGCATTATCTTCCTGCTGTTTGGCGATACCAGCAGAACAGGAATAAACGACGGACTCGTATGGTCACTGCTGTATTCGGGTATCGTCGTCGCGCTGATAGCCCGTAGCATGAACGTACTGTCGTACGAGAGGATTGGATCGGTCATGGTCAGCGGTATGACATATATCGATACATTGATCGCGTTTATTATCCCGATAATTATCCTCGGGGAATCGCTATCGCCCACGACATTATTTGGTGGAATACTGATATTAATAGGCGTCTATGTCATAGAGAGACGCAAATTACACGTCCACAAGGGCGCGCACCACGCCCTACGACATCACTAATCCTTTTTAGGATCGAATTTCAGACAGACGGAATTGATACAGTAATGTTGCCCGTTAGGCGAACTATCGTCTGGGAAGAGGTGTCCTAGATGACTATCACATTTACTACATACCACTTCCTGGCGGTGTATACCCATAGAATCATCATCCTGTAGCTTTACGGCACCATTATCCGCCGCCTCACTAAACGCCGGCCAACCAATCAGCCCGGGCACCGTCGATTCGTATTTGCTGTCGCTCGCAAACAATGCCTGACCACACGCCACGCAGTGATACATGCCGTCATCGAACTTGTCCGTATATTCGCCCGTACCCGGCGCCTCAGTCCCCTTTTCACGCAATACATGGTACTGCTCTGCGGTTAGTTCCTCGCGCCAATCTTTGTCAGATTTATTCATGCAATATTAATCTTTTTTCTTGTCCAGCTTATCCAATTGCAATATCCGCACTAGCAAATAGATTACGAAAATGGTCGCGACGAGCGTGATGACCGACGATAGCGCCGCGCCCCACTGGAAATCAGCTGTCCTGCCCCATAGTTCGACATGCCACACGTTGGTGCTCAACCTATCCTGCGAACCTATGATGAACTGTACGATTGGATTGATAAATCCTTCGACGATAGTTTTGATCGTACCGCTGGCGATCGTACCGATTGCCAAACCAATTGCCAAACCGACTATTCCACGCGTACGGACAAAGTCCAAAAACACAGTGGCTTCGTTTTTCGACGCTTTGTGAGCCTTTGCCTTGGCCGCCGCGCCTTTCGCGCGTGCCTTTTCGCGGGCTAGTTCTACCCTGTTGTTCGTATCGTTGTCTGCCATTTACTATCCTTTGTTTACTATGCAATTATTCTACCTGATTTTGCCCATAAATGTTATTAGCGGCTGGAAGGAGGTGTCGTGATGAACACCCCCAACCAGCCGCTTCAGCAGTGACCCTGTTTAGGTGTACTGATCGCGTACTCGCTGTGCACTGTACGTCATAGTGCGCCTCCCCTAAAAAGAAAATCTCGCCGGTTGGCGAGTTCGTTTCTGGTTCGGTGTTTACACAAAAACTAGCTCGCCGTCGCGCCGCCAATAATCACGAGTACTAGCTCGCGAGAATTGATGACACTGGTCGAAGCGTGTGCTTTCATGTGGCATCAGCTTATCACGGCCTTTGCGCTTGAGTCAAATTTGGCAGTTCTTCTCGAGGAACGCAAAGGAGGTGTACAAAAGGTACCCCGACTGCGTACCGCAGAGAAAACTGTCAAAGTTGGCCAAGAACACCAGCGGATGCCTGGTTCCGCCAGACAACAGGCTGGTGTGGCGAAAGGTCGTGATTACATTTTGCTGGGTGCTTCAATGCCTAATATAGCCAATCCAGCCTTTAGAATGTCAGCGTATACTGCCACTAGCCCGGCGCGGTGTTTTTCGTATTCGCTACCGACGACTTGATTCTTTTCGTAATAGCGGTTGAACTCCTGCGCTAGTTCGAACAAATAATTACAGATATGATGTGGCTCTAGCGATCCGGCAGATAGTTCCACCACTTCGTGATATTCACCCATTTTTCGTACTAGCATGCGGTCTTCGTCATGGACCTTTGCTGGGAATCCTATTTCTCCGTCGACTTTTGCCAGCACGCTCTGCGCCCTGGCGTGTGCATACTGCAGATAACTGCCCGTGTTGCCCGTCAGACTGACGGCTTCGTTGACGTCGAACACCACGTCACTGCCAATTTTTACTCGTAGGAATTGGTACCGCAAAGCACCAGCGACTATTTCATCCGTCGCTTCGCCTCCACGTTCGACGATCGCGCGTTTGAATTCGTCGAATAGCCACGCGATTTCTATCACGTCGCCATCGCGACTACTCATTTTACCGGTCGTTAATTTTACTAATCCTGTCGGAATATTAGTCGTCACGCCTTTTAGTTCGGGCATACACAGTTCGGCGGCGGCTATCACGCCCTTGAAATAATCTCTTTGTTCGCCACCGGTAATCACATAACTTTTCTGTGCATGATATTGCTCGTTTTTGAGTACCATCAGACCCAAATCTCGGGCGCCGTACAGTCCCTTGCCATTGCTGGCGACAAATACATTATCAAACGACCCGTGCTCGCTACCCTTAAATACGAGCGCCCCTTCGGACTCCTGAAAAACATCGGGTACATTCTTTTTGACTATCGGCACGCCACGCATGTCGGCGTCGCTTTCCAAAAAACGCCTTTCTATCGGAATATTGCCTAGCCTCGCGACGATACTATCAATTTGTTCAAAGCTCCAATCTTTGCACATGTCGTAAATCTGGATATACAGTGGCGTTTTTGGCTCAAAAGACTGCCTCGCCAAATCGTCTATCTCGGCCTTCGCCTCCTGGCTGTCTTTGTAGGCTCGTGATCCTTCGGCATACATTCGCGACATGAACGCGTTTCGTTCGTCTTCTGGCACGGCCTGAACCTTTGCTATGTCACCATCGGCGTATTTCAACAGGCTATACATACTCTTGCCCACGTGTAGCCCCACGTCGCCGTGATAGCTGACACGGTATACCTTGGCACCGTCTACTGCCAACAAATTAGCAATCGTATCGCCCAACACTGCATTGAACGCGTGTCCAATATGCATCGCTTTAAAGGGATTTGGATTGTTGGTTTCGATAACAGTCGTTTGGCCTGCGCGCGAGGGCACAGGCTTTTTGTGCGTCAGGTCTAGTAGGGCTTTTTCAGATAGCTTTAGATTGATGAACCCAGGACCGGCGACCGTGACATCCGCGAAATCGTCATCGCCACGCAATCGTTCCGCCAGTTGTTCGGCTATCTCGCGGGGTGGTTTGCCTACCTCGCGCGCTAATTGCAACGCAATATTCGTAGCATAATCCCCAAACTGTGGTTCGGGGCGTGACAGTACGACGTCTGTTTCGACGCCGAACTCATCATGAACAATATTAGCAATTCTTGTATCCACTGTTCACTAGTATAACAGAGGTTATATTACGAAACGATATCAGAATCAAATTCTAGATCTTCGTTCGTCATGGCGCTTTCTTCCGCGTATTTAGCTTCGTCCTCTAGGACGTCGCCCAACACGCCACCCGAAACGGGGCTAGAACCATGTACGCTCTGCAAAACGTCACGCAACACTTTGTTGTCATCGTGATAGTTTAACAGTTCTTCGTGTATTGAATCAGACATTTTTGTTTTTTATCCTTGTACTTTCATTATAGCACTTATGCTAATGAATGTCAATATATTCCCTATAGGTTCTGGGGATCTTTTAGCACCACAAAGCACTGTGTGGTGTTGGTCCACGAAGTATGGTAGCTTTCGTAGGTCAACACCCCTCCAGAAATACGAACGCTATTTGGCACTTCACAATCCTGGTTTTCGCCCTGAATTTTCCACGTCAGCGTATACCTAGCAGGTTGTCCGTTCAGCGTTTCGCCAGCGGCGTATCGCAACACTAGACCGTTGTATCCAGGATGTATATCATTTGGAAAACTAGGAATCGTTCCCACGGTCTGCAGTGCGCTCGTCAGCGCTGGATCTTCGATGAAATCATTACCAGACGAATAGTGGCACTCGTCATCAGAGTCGAATCCAGCCAAACACGTATAGCCCCCTACTGATGGATACGAACCGTTTTGATACGCGTACACGCCAAACAGCTTTACCATTTGGTTGACGGATGACTTCCACGCCGCTACTTGAGCCGATTGCGTAATCCCGTTGTAGGCGACTATTACAATCGCCGCCAGTACGCCAATAACGACAACGACTATCAAAAGCTCTACTATAGTAAATCCGCGCTGGCCTTTAACTATACTGCCCATCTGACTGACATTGTACCAATAGTCCTCATGCTTGTCATCGTTTGGCTGCGCGCACTAGCCCCGCGAACAGAGGGTGTGGATTGTGTGGACGAGATTTTAGCTCTGGATGGGCTTGGGTGCCAATCATGAATGGATGATCGATGGCCTCGACAAATTCTACTAATTTACCATCTGGCGAAGTACCACTGATACGTAGTCCGCCTTTTTCGATAGCCGACGTGAAGTTCTGATTTACCTCGTACCTATGTCGATGACGTTCGTTTACCACGGTAGTTCCGTATGCTTTGGCCGTTTTGGTCTTTTCGGCTAGTACGGCCACGTAATTACCCAGTCGCAATGTGCCACCGGTGGACTCTAATCCTTGCTGGCCATCCATGATGTATACAACGTTGTTATCAGTACCCGGGTCAAACTCGGTACTGTTCGCGTCTTTTAGTCCCGCCCTACGCGCCGCGGCTATTACAGCCACTTGCAGGCCTAGGCATAATCCCAAATACGGCACCTTGTTCTTTAACGCATAGGTAGCGGCGGCAATTTTACCCGGTACTCCACGGCCACCAAATCCACCTGGTACCAGTAGCGCGTCAACTGCCTTAAAGTCACTATCCTTGGCTGTTTCGGCATTTATCCACTGTATTTCCACATCTACTTTTTCTTGCCAACCCGACGCCTTTAACGCCTCTATAACGGATATATAGGTGTCCTCGTTGTCGACATATTTTGCCACTAGTCCCACTCGAACAACTTTTTTATACTTTGACGACTGCGCCGAAACCAGCTTTTTCCACTTGGATAAATTCGGTTGTTTATTGTTGCCCACGAATTGGCTGATTACCTTGTTGATACCGCTGTTCGCGATGGTTATTGGTACCTCGTACACGGTGTCGGCATTCGACAGCTGTATAACGCACTCCTCTGACACTCCGCTAAACTGACTAATTTTGCGAGCTATGCTGTCTGGGGCTGGCGTGTCCGTACGCACAATCACACAGTCAGGCACTATTCCAAATCCTCGCAGGTCCATCAGGGCGTTTTGGGCTGGTTTTGATTTGAACTCTTTGCTGGTACTGATAAATGGAACGTACACGACATGCACGTACAGGCAATTTTCGCGCCCTACCCTGCCTGCGAACTCACGAATCGCCTCGACAAAACTCAGACCTTCGTAGTCACCAACCGTACCGCCGATTTCGACGATATGCACGTCCGAACCTTCCGCCGCCTCGGCTATAGCATCCTGAATAGAACCTGTCAGGTGCGGGACTAACTGTACTGTTTTGCCTTCGAATTTGCCGGCACGCTCGTCGGCGATGACTTTTTGTAACAATCTACCCGATAGCGTCGCGTTTTTTTGCGTCAGCTCTAGATCCAGAAACCTTTCATAGTGCCCTAGATCTAGATCAGTCTCCGCACCATCGACAGTCACGAAACATTCGCCATGTTCGGCAGGATTTAAAAGCCCCGCATCTACGTTGAGATACGGGTCGCATTTTTGAATCGAAACTTTTAGGCCCTTTGCCTGCAGAACAGCGCCTATACTAGCCGCGCTGATGCCTTTGCCAACTCCAGATAGTACGCCACCTGTGACGAATATGTATTTCGTCATACACGACACCTCTGTCTAAATAAAAATTCCACAGGCCTTCCCATGGAATTTCATTATAGCACGTTTAACAGTAAATCGCTATTGGTTATTAGGGGCGAACGACTACCTCGTTACCCTGCGAATCAATGATTGTTTCTGGCAGGCCACTGTTTGGTAAACCAGGATATTTACTAGGATCCATTTCGGCAGGACCAAAGAAATGATTAGTCTCGCCACCTATCCAAGAGTATAGTTTGTCGCCATAATGGTCGGCTACAGAACCAGCAATCATACCGGCACTACCTGCAAGCGCAGCAAAACCAAACGGCGCGACACGTTTCCATACTTCCCATCGGTTGATATCACGTTCGTATCGATCCAATGAGGCCATCATACCTAGCATGTACCTGCTGTGTCGTGGTGGCAATTGGTGACCGTTGTTTCGGGCTACTCGGGCAGCCTGATTATATTCGTTGATTTTGTCACGAATTTTATCTATGTGTTGCGCTGAACTCATCCGATTTGTCGCTGACGGTAAGCCTCGCCATGCAGAGTCATTCTTTGTCGCCGCCAATAACGCTGCGGCCGCGGCGGCAGAAGTGCCACCGGTAAATGGCGCGGCGACTATTCCGGTACCAAGTATAGCACCGTACTTCAGCCAACTTTTCTTGTTATTAAGCTCGAATTTTCCTATTGCTCGGCAAAACTTTGCGATTAGTGTATTACGCATGTGTTTAGACGTTTGCTCGCGCAACAAATTCATCTCGTGTTGCTGTGATTCAACCTCCTGATCAACACTAGAGATAATATTGAGACCAAGCTGGCCATTGGTGAGCCGTGCTATTTCTTGCTCAATCTCAAATTTACGACTAGTAGTGTCCAGATATTTCGCACGAGCCGTGCGTAGTTCACCTTCAACGTCCTGGTTAAATATGCCCATGACAAATCGGCCAATCTTGTGATTGCGTATAATTCGCGCTTCGAGCCGAGCTAGCTCTTTTCGTACACCTTCGCGTACAACCGTTTCACCACCAACGATCATTTCTCCGCCGTTCAAGGTGGTGTTTACACGCCCTAACTCAGCCTGCAGGAGATCTAGGTGCTGATTGTTTGGATTTGCAGCAGGAGGCTGTTGATTACCACCGGCCGGAGGTTGCTGATTGCCATTGCCGCCAGCAGGAGGGTTCGGGGGTGTAGGTGGCTGATTATTATTACCACCAGCAGGTGCCGGCGCTGGGGCGGGCGTTGGTGGAGTTGGAGCTGGAGTCGGGGTCGGGGTCGGCGCATTGTAATTAGGATCGGCCACATAATTCAGGCGCCTGTCATTACGAAGTTGTTTTGGATCGCGTCGTTGGCTCTTGGTCAACCCATAGCCATTATCCGCTAGGGTGCGCCACGCGCGTTCCATCATGCCTAATTCATGATCTAAATCATCCAGGCTTTGGGCAGCCTCCTGATAGGTCGTATTTTTGTCAGCGTCACCAGGATTTAGGTCGCAATCACGCGCTGCCTTGAAATATTCTGACGCGCACGGGTCTAGCGAAGACGCGCCATCGACATCGATTAGATACTGTAGGGCGTCTACTTGCTCTTCTAGTTTGCGTTTTTCAGCGGCGCTAATAGAACCATCTTGTGATTTTTGCTCTAGATCATCACGCAGTTTCTCTGCCCTTGCCAGCATAGCTTCGTTGCCTTGTTTGCCGTTGTAGTCGCTATACAAACTATCCCCATCCAAGTCACCAATAGCCCAGTTCAGCTTTTCCTCGACTATCATATGGTTCAGGAATCGACCTTCATAGCCGTTTAATTGCGCCACTGGACGCTGTTCGGTACGCATAGTGTCTATCAGGCCAAGTAATTCGTGACCGCCATCTATACCGTCGGTATCAAAGCACTTTTTGATTCCACCGAAATCCTCGCCAGCGGAGTATAAAGACTTTCGCCAACGACGTGCAAAGTCAATCACATCAGACGCGGGATCTTGATCCCTGTCAGGATGGGTGTTGTAATTCCGCTGTTGGTTGTGATTTCGTGGCTGGCCGTTATGATTCGGGGTTCGCCTAGGTCGTTGTGGTGTCATATCGTATTACTTATGGTTATATAGATACATAATAGCAAAAAATTGACAAAAAGTCAATACCCTTATGCCTATCACCTTTTAGCAATACACTCTCACCCAAATAGTTTCATTTTTTGTCCGGCCGGACGAATTTTTATACAAATTTACAGTAGCGGAGGGTGTAATTAGCTATTAATAATGCCGTGGTAGTCACTGCCCTTTTTGTATGTCTGTATACCATCCTGGGATTGCCACGCCCTCTGTACGGGAGCTAGAATCTCCCAGGACCTCAATACCTCACCACTACTAGCAAACAGGCTCTTGCGGCCCGTGATGGCGTCCACGAGTACCTGTTCATACGCTTCTGGTAGTCGCGTATCCGAAGGATACATATAGCTAAGCTTTTGACTCTGTACTTCACGCTCATAACCAGCCTTTTTGACCAATAAATCAATCGAAATTCCCTCGTCTGGCTGGATTTTGAACACCAAACTGTTGCTGTGCGCATCGTGTGAACGCTTGAAATGCACACGTACCTCTGTTTTTTTGGCGTCCAGCGCTTTGCCTGTAGTAAGCGTCAGTGGCACCCCGCTCCAGTTTTCATCAGTTGATTCTAGCTTTAATGAAACAAATGTCTCTACGTTACTGTCGGGGTTGTTTACCTCTTCGCGATAGCCCTGGTATTGTGCATGCTTGCAATTCCCTGGATTGGCGGGCTGGACCGATTCTAGTGCCATCAGGCGCAGTGCCGGCAAGGTGTCCCAATTCAATTCGTCGGGTATATCGGATAGTGTCAGGGCCAGCAACTGCATCAAGTGACCCTGTACGATGTCGCGCAGTGCCCCTGTTTGTTCATAAAAATCTACCCTACCCTCTATGTCAACCGATTCCAGCGCCATTACGTCCACGCTCTCGATATATTTATTGCTCCATAGGTGTCGAAATATCGCATTCGTGGCACGAAACATCACGACGTTTTGCGCCATTTCTTTTGCCAAATAGTGGTCTATGCGATACACCTGCGATTCGTCGAAATGTTTGGCGGTGTGGTCAATCATCTCCTGTGCGCTGGCTAGATCCGTGCCGAATGGTTTTTCTAGCAATAGTTTGTTTGGCGCGCGGTTCAACCCTGATTGACCGAGGTGCTCGATAATATTCGCGGCGTATTCCGGTGGAACAGACAGATAAAACAATACCTGCTCGTCCTCGCCCGCGCTGATGTAATCCTTTAATTTTGTATAATCATCCGGATTTTCGACATCCATCTGCAACATCGACGTCGTACCGTTCAATTGATGATGGTGTTCGCCCAGCACTGTAAACTGCTCTACTTCCCTGCGAGAAACACCAATAATAGACAGTTCGCCAATATCGCCAGCCTCGATAATATTCGCCAGCGCCGGCAACAGCTTACTCTGCGCCAGATGACCAGTGATACCAAAAATGACTAATGTTGTCTTCATATTTCTATTATAACCGCCTATAGCTCGTACGGTGTCATCACAATATCTGTCTGAGTTAACCAAAGAATCACAAGCAACAATGTTAGAAGTATCGCTAAAATTGCCGTCCGTCCAACCGGGCCAACATCTTTGACTTTTAGATCTATGATGGGTATTGTAAATAGCGTTTTGCTCCTTTTCTTTCTGCGTCCTTTTCCTAACATGGTTCTTGGCATCTTTTTTACCAGAACATATGCAAACGCTAGCGACGCGACGCCCACTACTACCATGGCCGTTAGCCGATATCCAGCGGCGCTACTCTCGTCGCTTGTTCCCGACGGCTTCTCGAACGTTTTTTGAATTTCAGCTAGTTCCTTTCCTATAGAAGTCGGTTCTGTATCTTTTTTTGTTCTCGTAGGTCCACATCCGAAATCCTTTTTGTCCTCTTCATAATCAGGATTTAACGAATAACTAATCGTTACCTTAATGTCATATCTTTTACCCTCATAGAAGGCGTACATTGTTTGATTATCGGGCGATGGAACAGAAGTATTTACTGGTCGGCTACGGTTACGAACTTGTTTAGATTCGTAGTTGTCAGAAGAACCCAAAGCCTTGGCCAAGCCAACGGTACCCATTTTTGCATTACTGTCTCCAATCGTCGTTTTGCTCCATCCGCCATTAAAACTATACACACCCGCCGACAAGCCTTTTCCCACGGATATTTGTACATCGGGATCAAAGTCCCCGCCCAGTATGTAATCCAGAGGTCTGTAGTCTTCTCTGCCGTGCCTATACCCAGGATAAACCCCATCTGTATCTGGTGATGCTATATAGACATTAGATGTTAACCCCTTGTTTTCAAATGTTACTAACGTTCCTTTTGGAAACGAAATCCCTAAAACACTAGAGAGAGGATTATGAACAAGCTTTGGATGTTCCGCGTACCAGGCGGGAAGCGGACCGATAGCGCATCCCATAGCTGTTGAGGCACTCGAGCTCATTAAAAAGGCTGCAACCACAATGCCAGTTATTGTTCTTTTAAACATAAGATTTATTATAACGAAAGTTTCAGTTTACGCAGGGTCAACACAGCTAATAACCAAAAGGCTGCGGTCCAAGCCATTGCCAGTAACACGTCAGATTCATTCAACGTAGCGAACACGAGCCACCATACAAATACCAGTGGAACGTAGATAACTATACGGTCGTACATACGCACAAACGGGGCGAAATGTCGGACGATTAGCCAATACGCCACTGCGGCGATCATGCCAAGTGGTAGGAATAATTGCCCCACTCCCCAACCAATCACGCCACCAACTAGCAGAAACATCACTAGCAGAGTCATCTTGTCCGTCACGTTATAGTTTCGATCGATATCAAACTGTTTCAGCTGCGACGATAGATCATCCATGTCCTTGTAGGTGATTACCGTCGCGGAGATACCATCAAATACCGGTTTGTGCTTGATGCCTTGTTTTTTGACTATTATCACGGGCTTGCGCATGGCATATGCCATTCCAGCCTCGACCACGCGACCACCAGTCGGATTGTCCGACACGTCAACGAGGAGCATGTCACACGCCATTATTTCGTCGCGTGTACGGTCCCACAACTGCTTTGGATTATCAAAGGTGTGTTTATAGTGTTCGACGTCGCGAACAAAGCAAAAATCCTGCAAACGCGCGTTTTTTACGGCCTTGCATAACGCATCGATTTCGCGTTTGTTATCGGCCCCCTTGAACCTGGCAGTGACATATACTTTCACTACTTCACTATAGCAAATCTACAGGTTTTCAAACGGGAAGTATCGTTTAATGACATTACGAGCAATACGGTCGTTTTTACCCGTAATCTTGGGTCTATGCGAAAAATCACTATTGTAAAGCAAATGCATGTCAGTTGGATTGACGTCTCGCACCTTTTTATTACCACTCATTTGGTTTGCTAAGGTATCTCCGTACTCCAACAATGAATTTGCACCGCCTTCGTTCACGCGCTTATACATACGCCGTGCCGACGTGCTAAGCGACGTCCCTTTTATATAGCCTTTTAGCTTTGTTGGTTCCGTGCCTCTTATCAGACCCTTGGGTATAATTTCCCATCCAATAGACTCGCGATCCTCTAGGCCCTTGCTCAAACTTCTGCAGGTCGTCACTGTTTCTGCGCGCGATGTTACACAATAGGTCTCGCTAATCGCAGGCATCACCATTTTACGAAAAATAGGGTTCATGCCACCCGTGGACAGATACGTTCCTATCCCGGTCGCAAAACCTGATTCTTCATAATATCCCTTTAATTCTTTGCCCCGATACGCCATGCGTCGATGTATTTCATCCACTGCAACTGCACGCGTGGCACTATCGGTATTTGATAGCAGTTCATCCGTCCAATCTATTTCGAAATGCAATTTTAGATGAGGAAACAGCACCTCGCCTTTTTCTACTTCATCACGTACGGCACGTAGTGAATTACTACGCATACTAGGAGTATCTGCGTCCAGCCATAAAACCGGATGCATGAATCCATTGCCCTGCCTAGCGCAAAGCATGGCCGTTGCCTCCATATAGTCATGTCTAACGTCGGTCATGCGCACGTTCCCTTTTTGGGTTCTTAGAGCAGTAAAAATCCGTAAATCGTTGCCAGAGATTTCACCCATCATCTGTTGTAAACGGGCGTAGTTTTCGTCGGCTAGTGCCTGTACTTCACCGCGTTTACGGTTGCTTTTGTAAAAGGCATTCGCCCAAATAATCACGTTTACCGGTTGACCTAGATCCTGTTGTGACTCGCCGACGAGGCGTATCGTATTTGCCAACGTTTCGAAATCCTCGCTGTTTATAGCGACGGGTATCGTGACGGTCGCGCCTGCTGGGCTATCTAGATATTCATGCCCCAAAGGCTGTAGCAAGTCATAGTTTTGCTCCATAGAGTCAATGGTTTGCTGGCGTAGCTCTTCGTCCCTTTTCTCGTATTTTTTGGGGTATTCTTTGCCCTCGCGAGCATAGCTGTATTTTGGATAATCCTCGTACATTCGTAGATACTGCTCAAAGGCTATGCCAAAAGCTTCTTGATTTCGGCGCTCATAATCATTCCCAAACTCTGTTTCGGGTAGGACACCGGCATATTCATGACTGGCGGTCATATACCTATATTATAGCACAATTATGGTTATGTTTCAACTATAGGTACAGGAGGACCAGACTGGTGGCCATAACGGCCATACCAGCAACGGCTCCATAAACCGCCTGATGCTCGGATGTGCTATACCGTTTTGCCGCTGGTAATAGTTCGTCTATGACGATGAACACCATCATTCCCCCTACCGCCGCGAACAACGCGCCAATCAAGCTTTCGGGTAATAACGCAGAAAAGACCGCATATCCCACGACTGCGCCGATGGGCTCGGCGATACCCGATGCAATCGTATATCCTAGGGCTTTTTTGCGACTACGCGTGGCCGCATATACCGGTGCCGCTACCGCGATTCCTTCTGGAATATTGTGAATTGCTATAGCGACCGCCAACACTATTCCCAATTGTGGATCCTGCAAAGCACCGACAAAGGTCACGAGGCCCTCGGGTAAATTATGCAGCGTAATCGCTACCGCGACCAACAGACCGCTCCGCATGAGCATTTTTGCTTCGGCCTTGGTTAGTCCATCGCGTGGTTTATTCTCTAGGCCTTCGCGCTTACTAGGGTTTACGGATTTTGGTAGAAACCTGTCGATAACAGCGATTAATGCCATGCCAGCAAAAAACGCCACGAAGGTAATAGCCATCGCCCACGCTTCAAAGCCTACCGCTATCTGGGCTTGCGCCTTTGGAAGAATCTCGACGAAAGAAACCAACAACATGGCGCCCGAAGCGAATCCAAGCGCAATCGCCAGAACCTCGCGTCGCACCACGCTTCGATGCATAGCCAAAAAACCACCGATTAACGTCGATAGACCCGCGATTAACGTCAACGTTAGTGCGAATAAATATCCGTCCATTTATACCCTTTTAGTTTGGTTGTTCGTCGGAGGATAGTCTATAGGTTATCTCGTCGCCCCAACTGTCTGGTACTATTTCGCCACGTTCGGTCGCCAACTGTGCCGCGTAAACAACCACTCCGGCATGACCAATCAGTACCCTTCGATCTAGTGGTTGATCCTCGACACTATCAATTATCGGCGTTTCCGACGTAATCTGCGCGTTTAGTCGCGCCAGCAATACGGGTTCTGGGTGATGTTCGGTGACTATATCGACCACACGCCTGGCGACGTCACGTTTGATTGCCAGCCTGTCTTTTCTAGGTAAATCAACATAGCTGACAACTTCACCGTTCATACTAATCCTTCTTTTTACTACTAGAAGCGTTTACTTCGTAACTAGTGTTGGTGCTTTCGAAAAAGTTCACTAGTTCCAGTGTGTCATTGGCAGTCGCCATCCATTTCGCGGGGTTGCTGACTTTGTAATGCGGTTCAAAACCAAGCTCTTCTAGTCGTCGATCGGTTAGGTATTTTACATACTGGTTCACGTAATCAGCGTTTAGACCCAGGATGCCTTTTGGCAACATGACCTTGTTGTATTCCTCTTCCATTTCGACGGCGTCTAGGATTGTTTGCTTGATCTCGTTGGCAAACTCTTCGGTTTGCAAATCTTCGTTTTCTTCTAGTGTCGTGAGGATCAAATTGATTCCAAACTTTAGGTGTAGTGATTCGTCGCGAACTACCCAGTCAATCAACGATGCGAAGTTGCGTAGCAGATTTCGCTGACGGAATGACAGCGCAACCATAAAGCCACTATAGAACCAGATTCCTTCTAGGATGATGTTGTAGGCAATCAGGTTTCGAATAAAGTCTTTTTTGCCTTCAGTCGTATTAATATCTAGGTGTTTTTCGGTCATTCGCTTTATAGCTTCTGTTTCAAAAGCTTCCTTGCGCGCCATGACCGGTTCGTCGACATGCGCCGCATACGCTTTGTCGCGATCAATTGGGAAAGTTTCGAGGACGTATTCAAACGCCATACAGTGATTTGCTTCTTCCCACATCTGTTTTGCTAGATACAAATGACATTCGGCGGCGTTGACATAAGGATACACGCCAAAGGCTAGCGCTTTATTGACCAACAGTTCATTGGGGTTAAAGTACGCCATCAAAAACTCAACGGCATGACGTTCCTCTTCGGTCATCTTTTTCCAGTCAGCTAGATCTTGTCCGAGTTGTATTTCGTTTGGAAACCAGGTGTTCGCAACTGCCTGATCGTACAGTTCCATCGCCCATGGATAATGTATTGGTTTAAGTAGTAATCCGTCCTGGATACCAGTGCCTAGAATGCCTGCCATGATATTTATCGAGTCCTTTCTTGAGTGTCTTTAACAAATTTACCATATGTCACCCCTATCAAATAATGCTTGTTTTTATTCGCAGCCTTCGCAAATAGTCAAACTTGCGGGATCTAGTGGTGCCGCGATAGAGCCGTTGCTTTTAGCTTCTTCGTTGGCCTGTTGTTGCGCCGCCTTCATAGCATCGTCGATTGCTTTTAGCTTTTGCTCTAGTGTCATGTTGTCACTGATAATTGATTTTGCATTCATGGTTGTTCCCCCTATTTGTTCGTAATTTTATTTTGAAATGTACTGTGGTGTTTGTCTTTGTTTTTATCTCATGAACCCCCCACTGTCTGCTTTTTAGCGAATCCAAATCCTGTCTTTCTTGGACCGCCGCTCTTTTTTGCCATCTCCTCGGTTTTATTCACTCGTGTCGTGCTTTGCTCGGCCTGATGTCTAGGTTTGACGTGCAGATAGTAAGTAGACTTTAGACCACGTTTCCATGCTTCCATGTAAATCTTTTCGTATTCGTCTAAATCGCGCGTTTCTAGATACATGTTTCGGCTAATCGCCTGGTCAACCCATTTCTGGGCTCGTCCTGCCACCTCGATAAACGCGTATGGACTTAGTTGGAAACTCGTCTTGTAAACGTCCTTGATGTGCTGTGGAATCGCTTCTATATCTTGGATGTCACCCTGATTCGCCAGGACTTCGTCTTTTACTTGGTCCCATATGTTGAGCTCTTTTAGCTTTGCGACCATATTGTGATTTATCTCTAGGAATTTGCCGTTTAACGTGGCGCGGCTAAATATCTGCGCGAACCGTGGATCGATACCTGGCGTGGTACCTGCGACGTGGCCGATATTCGCCGTTGGCGCAATTGCCATCAACGTCGCGTTGCGCATGCCTTTTTTGGTCTTTTTGCGCAGTGCCTCCCAGTCGAGTTTGTGTTTGCGCGAAATAGCAACCTTCACCTTACGAGCGTCTGCCAATGTGTCTAGAGTATCGATTGGCAACAAGCCTTTGCTCCAACCGCTTCCCTTGAATTGCGGATAACTACCGAGTTTTTTGGCCAAATCAGCTGATTCATCGATAGCATGATAGCTGACGAATTCTACCAACTGATCAATCAAATCGTATGCCTCTTCGCTTTCATAGCTATAGTTTAGTTTTTCCAAGACGTCACTCAGGCCCATCACGCCTAGACCGATAGCTCGGTTTTGCAAATTCGAATTCATCGCTTCTGGCACTGGCGTATTAGTGATATCGCACAGGTTATCCAGCTGTCTAGTAGCAGCTCGTGATGCTTTTTCTAGTCGTTCCCAGTCCCAACTGCCGTCCTCGCCCAAAAATTGCGACAAGTTAATACTGATTAGGTTACAAACAGAGATGTTCTTTTCGTCCTGTGGCAGTGTAATCTCGGTGCACATGTTTGAACAGTGAATCGTGCTGGTATTGTTGTTCAGCGCGCGAACATTTATGGTGTCTTTCCATGTGAGCCATGGATGGCTCGTTGCCTGTAGTTGCGTCAAAATCTGTCGATACTGATGACGCGCGGATGTTTTTTGGAACGTGCGCATCTTACCCGCTTCGGCTAGTTTGCAATATTCCGCGTACCGAGCCGAAAACTCCTCGCCATACAGTTCGGGCAAATCAGGCGTGTCGGCTGGATCAAACAGATACCAATCCTTGTCCTTTTCGACTCGTTTCATGAATTCATCGCTCAAATAAACAGCCGTATTCATGATTCGGGTTCGCATATATGGATCACCCGAATTGGCGCGTAGGTCCAAAAATTCTGGAAAATTCAAATGCCAGTTTTCTAGATACATTGCGGCACCCCCCATCTTTTTGCCCTTTCGGCTGACGGCGAATAGCGCCGTGTCGATCATTTTCATGAAAGGAATAGGGCCTGTGCTCTCGGTGTTCGTAGTCTTTACCGGACTACCCGCTGCGCGAAGTTTGGTCATAGTGATACCGATTCCGCCGGTTCCTTTGGCAATCCACATCGTATCGCGAACGCTTTTTGCAATTGCCTCCATATCGTCCTGGACTTCTATCAAAAAGCAGTTGGACAGTTGCGGATGCGCGCCACCGGCGTTCACCCTAGTAGAACCGCCAGTGACGTATTCTAGTCGACTCATGTGCTCATAGAACTCTATCGCCGCTTTTGTCGGATTTTTCTCGTTGTAGCTAAGCCCCATCGCGATTCGCATATGCGTAAACTGTGGAACTTCTAGAGGTTTTTTGCTGTCACCATGTAGGCGCAGGGCGTATCGATTCATGGTCGTTACCACGCCCAAATATTTGAACAAGTCATCGCGTTCTGGGACCAATGCCTCGGCAAGTTTTTTCAAATCAAACCTTTTATCGGCCATTCGCTTGTCTAGAAGACCATCTTTGACGGCTTGCCTAATAAACTGCGGAAACTTCTTTACGTGGAGCTTTGCTACGTCGTCGTGTGATTCAAAATCACCCAATATATTCTTGTAGACGTTTTTTAGCATTAATCGCGCCGCGATAGTATCAAAATCTGGATCGTCTTTGACGTTTTGTAGCGCGGTGTGGATAACGGCTTCATCCAGTTGTTCGGTGGTGATACCGTCAAATAATGTCAATTGTAGTTCGCTGGCTACCTGTACAACCTTTTGAATTTGGTCTGGAAGCCCCTCGCTAGCAACCACCAAAGCAAGGTTGATTTTGTTCGCATCAAAAGGTTCACGTGTTCCATCTCGTTTGACAACGCTTATACCCATGTTACCCAAATTCCTCCTTTACCTCACCTGTTACAGTGTGGTGGATGTTAGTTTTTATTAATTGTTTTCCTGAACACACCCGGTGATTCCACTGCGACGCGTCTCTCGTGCGTCTATCGGGGGTGCAAGAAAACGCCCTATCCGTGATAGATCTGGCGGCGGTTTTCCCTCCGTCTTGCACAATGTGTGTTTTTGTTGAACTACTACAATGTAGCGTCTACATACGACTATAAACCCCATATATATGGCATTTCAAGTCTTTTTTTGTGTTTTTTTGACCACACGCCCATTTTGCTTGCGCTAACACCTTATAGTGTTGTAAAAAACAAACACCACACTATATATGGTGTGGTTATTTATAAGTTACTGTACAGGCAATCATACTGCAAACGCTCAGCTGGAACAAAGTTATCATTAAACAAAGGCTCTCCTTTTAACACTAATGGCCTAGATCCGTCGAACACAAAAGGTTGCCTGCTATAAGCCAAAATCATATTCGTTGATCGATCATTTTCGTCCTGTATATCGTACCGAGCAAAGTCAAAATACGCCCTATATGGTGCGTCCATGGCGTTCAGTGTTTCCTCGCACTCCCCTGTCGTATTAGCTATTACATTCGCAGCCACGACACCGTCCGAGGCGGTAATTCTCTCTATTTGCCGTCCATACTCCCTACTCATGAAGGTAAAAGGAACCTCTATGTCACCGTACACGTCCACTAATATCACGTCATAGGTGCGATTCGTTTGATTCACGTACGTCCTTGCATCTTGAAAGATTAGATTAACGTTTGGCGGATCGTCGTAGTAAAAATACTCTCTGGCAATTTCTGCCAAACGCGGATCTATTTCAACCACGTCTATATTCGAATCAGGATATCTATCCGCCAAGTATCGAGGAATTACGAACGCGCCACCACCTAGAACCAATATATCGTCACGGTTAGGGACATGTTCCACCAAGCTTGCCATCTTTTGGGCATACCAGTACGCCAATTCATCAGGCCTTTCTGGATCTATGCCCGATTGCGCGCCTCTGGGGCCCGTAACTAGCCAACGCACGCCATCAGATTCCAGTACATTGTAATGCGACGTTGGCGTATCTATCGCGACAACGTTACCGACGGGCGTCGAAAAGCCCACCACCACCAGCGTTGCCAAGCTTACGCCTAGTCGCAATTTCCACTGCACGCGTGGAATCAATAACCAGCTAATGGCCACCATCGTGATAGCGGTTATGGCTAATGTTTCGTGTGCTCCTATGTATCCAAACAGTATAAATCCCGTTACGAATGTACCCGATATGCTACCTATGGCGTTCATGGCAGATAGTCCCGCGATAGAGCGACCCGTTGACGACAGCGATCGCACTTTTAGTTTCGCGAGATATGGACTAATCATACCCAGTGCCAAGCTAGCGGGCGCGAATAACAACAAAGATGCAATCACGCCCTGTAGCCGCGGATCGACGATATTTTGTGACGCCCAATCTATCACCCCGCCATACCAAACCATGGTGCAGGCAATTAAAAATCCCGAAACCAACGACAGTCTAGCAACATCAATCGCATAACCCCTGCTGTCTGCCAACTTACCGCCCAGCCAATATCCCACGCTAAGGGCCGCGATAATTACGCCAATCACGCTGGTCCAAACATAAATAGAACTGCCAATTCCAGGCGCCAATATCCTAGCACCCGCAAGTTCAAATGCCATCAGTACAAACCCGCTGACAAATGCAAACGACTCTAACTTTCCAAATCTAACCGCTACCTTTTTCACTATCTATAGTGTATCAGTTTTGGGGTGCTTTTTTGGGTTCTCGGCGGCAACACAATACAGGACAGTTATAGGCGTACCCACGCCAACTGGGAAGAATAATTGATGCCTTCGCGAAATCAAGCCACTCTCTCCAACAAACTGTGATGTATTCTCTATCCATTGAGCCACTTCGTCGCCAATTACGGACCTGACATCGTTCTCGTACTCATCCACCAACATCTGCACGACCTCGTCCGCAGGAGCGCCCGTGGACATATATACTTGCTGTATTCGGGCTTCTTTGGCGTTTATCATGTTTGGTCGACCATGCGCCGTCTCTGCCAGCATTACGCCCAGGCCCGCGCCTATCGCCATCGCTCGTAACGTATTTACTCTATCTTCCCTATTGTTTTTGTTTTCGACTGCCGAGTCCGACAAAAATCTCAACGTACCCAATAGACCCTTTGGTAACACTCTTGCTTCGTCGATTGCTTTGTCTATCATTTGTTCGGTAGTGCCATAGCGTTCGTCCAATTGCAAAACGGCGTCCAAGTAGTCATCCGAGGACGGGACTTTAAAGGTTTCGCTATCCCATTTCATGTAATCAAATCATATCACTTTTCGACCCCTGTTCAAGCACTGGCATTTTGTCGTAAATAGTTGACGTGTTAATAGTTAACATGTTAACCTTTTTTTAGGAGGACATAAAATGTCATTTGATTTTAGCCAAACTTATTTATACAAGATGCACCGATTAACAAACTCACTGGACCAAGCGTTTGACACCGCTCTGCGTCAGCATGCGAACATTGGGCTGTCACAGTTCAGCCTACTCTTGTCCATACAGCAACAAGAACCCGTTTCACAATCAAACGTAGCACGATATCTGGACGTCTCCCCCGCCGCGGTGAGCCGGCAAGTAGACCAAGCCGTCAAGAACGGCTGGGTTAACCAGGTCGAGTGTGATGGCGACCGTCGCACCCAAGAATTGAGAATTACGAACGCCGGAAAAGATAAAATTCAACAAGGCATAGCGGGTCTAGAAAACGGTGTCTTTGACATATTCAAGGATGATAACCGTCAAACAAACCTCATGGATCACATTGACACCCTTCAACTGAACATCAACAAACTTCAGAACTAGTTTCCAGTAGTATTCTGCGAGGTGCTGTAGTCGTTTCGCAGAGATTCCTGCGGGGATTTTACATCCGCGCCAGAGGAATTCGCAAACAAATGCATTGCCGTAGCCGCAGAAGCCACCAACCCGAGCGCTACCAGGACGCCCTTCCCTATATCCTTGGTCCTCTCATGACGATCCAAAAACTCTGCTGGTGACATGTGTCTTTTGTTAGGAGCATTTTTCCGAAGGTACTTTACAAGGTTCTCTAGCTCTTCTCGGTCACGCACCTCCTCGATGCATTCAATAACATCTATACTTGGAAAAGCCTCTTTCAAAGACTGTTTCAAGACCTCCGTCGGAGTTTGTCCGTCCTCATTATCAAACTCTCCGTCATCGAAAAGCACGCCGATAAATTCACGAATATCTATGGGTCGCGTACCCATAGTGGTCAAAATATATAGCAGATCACGCTCTATCACGTACACGGCATCTTTGCGCTCATTTTTGTATGGATTGATGACGTCTACACTGTTTCCTTTGTGCATGGCGTCTGATAGATGCTCAATGGTTGCTTCGTTGATTGCCCGAGGACCATATTCGCTAGGATCCTCAAATAACTTTTTTAGACCTGATGTGCAGCAAATATCATCCGTATCCGTTATACCCTCGCAGACGTGTAAAAGTTCGTGCAGAAACAACTCTCTGTACTTTGATGACGGATAGTAAGGGTCCACGACTATCTCGCTTTGGTTATCTTTATGCACTATCGCCGTTGCCATGACTCCTAGCATAGACGTCTCTCTACCCTCGTCCATAACTATCGCTAGGTTATCAAACCTATCTTCAGCTATTTCCATAGCCCATTCAGGCACCCACCCCTTGTCAATTGCACCCTGAAGTTCACACATGAACACGTCTTTTTGCGCGTCAAAGCGTGTCAACATTTTACGGTTTGCTAGTTGGATATTGTAGTTGTGCCATTGCAGAAAGTTTATAAATTGATCGTTTCCGACCGCCCAGGTCATATCCTTATTTCTCTCTAACAATCTACCTACATAATCTTTATTGCCATTCCGATTTACATCCCTAACTGCCAGTATTCTGTCTAGGGTTGGGCTCTGTTTGTGGCCCGTCAGGTACTTATTTAGGTGTTTTTTGTTAGTTTTTGATAAATTTTCTATATATTTTCGGACATCCCTTATCTCGCTTTTAGTATCCGCTGCCAGTCCGGTGTCGCCTATTTCCTCCACTTCGTAGTGAGCCATAATAATAGAATTATCGACTGCGTTTGCCCCTAGTCCCACGCTATAGTTCACAATATTACTAGCAAAAAACTCGCTCTTATCGAATCCGCCAAGATCGTTGTCCTCATAATCCAAAACTTGTTGTACAGTTAGCTCGCTCATATCAAAAATCTTCGCGTTATTTTAACACAATAATATCTATTAGTCAATATTATCGCCCCTGTCAGGTATTGACATTTATTTATGCTTATGCTATCCTTATAGTGTACGTTATGAAAAACAAAAACATACCCACCATAGAACATACACCTGACACCCACGAAGGGCTTGTCGATATCACAGACGGCGTTAGGTTATTGCGTGGCGCCGATTTATCGGCCCTTGCAGACGCCCTACCCCAACACGTTCGGCACGACGATGGTACCGACACACCTGACATGAAAACAGAATTTGATAAATCAGTCCTAGACCAATTCGTTCATGAGAATCTAAGTTCAGAAGTCGATAAAGAGTTTGGATTGCACGACGCCTGGGTAAATGTGTACGCACCCGAAGATATCATGTACGCGCACAAAGACTGGTCAGAGCCAAGACCTGCTAAAACCGTTATAGCTAACGTGACAGGTCAGGCTATGGTGCTATTCCCAGAAACCAACACTACCCTAGAAGTAGATGAAGGCGATGTCATAATCCTAGATGGTATGACCAACCCGGAACACGAAGTCATGTCCGTTGGCGACCGCGTGTCTGTAGTCGGTCTTTACGTACCTTCAGAGTAATTATTTAGCGTAGTATCGACGTAATAATGGCGTCACAACCGTCCCTAGGACGTCCAGTACGGCAAATGCACCGAGGAACCTAAAGAATGACTCGTCAATACCGTCGCCCGAAGCGAATACTAGATAAATCAACATCAGCGCGACAACCGTAACGAATCCAATCGTGGCAGATCGAGCATGAATAACAATCTTTTTCTTTGAATCTATCAGTAAAAGTAATGATGTATGAGCAGCCGCGTATGACATAACCGCGAGTATCAGGAACGTTTTACCCCATGTTTCGCCGGTCAATACTTCCCATATCAGACCTGCGGCCGTAACAAATCCCGCTATCGATGCGACTACCCCGAAAAATACGAATAAATCGTGTTTTTTGTTTCCTGATAGCGCCGTACTCGCAAGTCCCGCCAAGCTAAAGATGCCAATTGCCAGTGTCGTTAACAATAATCGTAACTCTACCTCGCCAAAAGTTCCTAGTAAAAATATAAAGACCGCGACTGCGGCGCTAGCCACCAAAGACAACACTAACGCGAACAAATATGCCTTTTTCATGTTTCGCGGTGTCCACGTCCAATCTTGTTTTTTAGCTACTTTTTTTGACTTTTTCCTACCCATTTTCTTGCTCCTCATTATTGTTCAACGTAATATCACCTATTGTCGGATGTGCCAAACTACCGCCCCGTGAATAGACTCCATTCACGGTAACCTCCTTGTTCATTGGTAAATCCAGTATGTCTTGGTTGTCATCGTGGTTGCTACGGAGCATATAGTACCTACCCGTGTCATCTTGTAGGCCGTAAATACACACCGTTGTACTTGGTGCGCTAGTGTCTTTTGGAGGTAGGCAGACTACCTTTCCCTCTATGGTTATAGGGCCTTCCTTTGGCAACATGGCTGCCTCGTTATTTGGGATAGGCGCATCACTGGTCAGCCGGGCAAATACAATTCCACCAAACAGCGTCAACATTAATACGGATAGTATTATTGCTGCGCGTAATTGAGCATTCCCCCAAATCCTTTTAATCATAAGCATATATTACCAAATAATGATACATAGTGATAGAACATCGTATAATCGTGCCATGACCCGACGCATTGGCATATATCCTGGAACATTTGATCCCGTACACGCGGGACACATAGCATTTGCGCGAGAAACTATGCGCCTATGCGACCTAGACAAAGTTTATTTTCTGCCAGAGCCAAAACCACCCAAAAAGCCAAACGCCACGGATATCATGACGCGAACGGCCGACCTTCGCAAGGCGTTATCCAATATTGATGGCTTGGAGGTTTTTCAGCCCGGTTCAGAACAATACTCAATAGCTGATACATTGCCCAGACTAACTCATGCCTTCAGAGATACCGAATTTACTATGATGGTCGGGTCTGATGCGTTTCGATCACTGATAGACTGGCAAGATATCGACATATTGTTACAGGGTCATGGCTTCGCGGTCGGACTTCGAGGTGATGATACAGAGCAAGACATGAAAAAATCCGCGAAAAAATTCCAAGAAAAAATGAACCTAAAACTGAACTACAAAATTATTCATAATCCCGACACGAAAAATATTTCGTCTACACGAATACGTGCCGAACGCGATAGATAAATTCTAAAAAAATAACAAGCAGGCATACGAGCCGGCGGTGACTCGGATACAACCGAGCCACTCGCCCGCCCTTACGCATTTGTTAGACGCGGTTTTGGTCCAGTATGGAGCGGATCATTCGAGCACGTTCGTTATCACCCCATGGAGCGATGAATTCACGAATCTCACGCACGGCTTTTTCGAGTCTCTGTTCCTTCGTAGGCCCAAGTCCTGGACATGATCGACCGCCATGATACCTGCCGCAGAGCGTACACAGATACATTATGTTGCCTCTGTCTGCTCAGCAGGCTGTACTTCGGTTTCGGAGTTGTACTTGGCATTCTCGGCCATCGACTTGTAATAGCCGGCCATTGGACCGTTATCGTTCTCGCACCGAGTGCAAGGACCGCCGGGCCCACCCGAGTAGCCATGGTAATAGCAATCCATGTCGTTCTTCCTCTGTCTAAGATTGTCTGCTTGTCAAAAAGCTACTCGTCATTCGAGCGCCTTTATAATCTAGCCATATCTGGGGGTACGATGGCAAGCATGAGCAAAACGGAACAGGATATCGGCTAAAGCCTCCTCCGCTTGTTCGTTGTCTTGAAAGCAAGCTTTCAGGCAACTTCACCGCGCTACACCGAACCCGCGGTTGCGTCAGCAAGCTGTCGCCCGCAGGTTCAAATCTTGCTGACACAAAAAATAACGTCCAGATGGACGTTATTTTTTGTGGCGGAGAGAACAGGATTCGAACCTGCGGTACGATTGCTCGCACACACGCTTTCCAAGCGTGCTCCTTCAACCACTCGGACACCTCTCCTCGTCGGCATGCACTCGATGTTTCTCCTCTCAAATCCCCAAACAGCCAAGGCTTGGTTTGGTGATTTGGGCGGCTACGCCGTAGGTAACAACGCCCTACCAGTATAACATCGCTCGTTTATGCATCCGTGCAATTGTGTTATAGTTGCCTCCATCATGAATAGTGAACGACCAAGTTTGGACAAATTAGCATATGGCTTCGAGAAAGCCAACGTTATGCAATTGTCACAGCCAGATAGTATTCCGTATCAGGCAAATGTACTGGGCGTAGGCCCAACGGTCGCGGAACTAGGCAAGGATATTGCCTTTTGGCGAAGGGATTTGATGTGGACCAACGTGGCCGAAACGTATGAGGGGACTGACGTGGCGGTCGGGGCACAAGATAACACTAGTTTTGAGCTTTATGACATGACGGATATTGAAGATATAGCGCCACCAGAATATTTTGATCGTATATACGGATATGCGCCAGATTTTGAACAACTAACCAACAAAGAACGTAAAGCGCTCTTCAAGTCCCTCATTAGCTTACTCAAATACGATGGTTCGTTACTTGTTACAGAGTCAGAGCAAAACGCCCTGCCGAGCGAAACACGTTACGTAAAACAACGAAGGCTATCCGTACACACGAAGTCACGATATAAGGCAAAGACCGCGCCGGAAAATACGATTATTAATTATGGATCAGTGACATCGCATTACGATGTGGAACCTATGGTTTCCGCCATATCACCGGACTCAAAAAAATTATTTGATTCCGTGTTAAAAGTGAGCGGCCTAGCAGTTGCTTCCGCGCTTTTTGGCCTGATAGCAACGAAAAAATTTCGAAAAAGTAATTAGTCACACAAAAACAGCGCATATGGTTGCGATTGGCACCCGTCCATCTCTATAATGGAACGTAATGCCAAAATCTGCCTCACAACCTGTTATCGCGTTAAAGAGCCTTGTAAAACGGTATGGAATGGGCGATGCCGAGCAAACGGTTTTAAACAAAATAGATTTGAAAATAAACAAAGGCGAATTCATAGCAATCATGGGACCAAGTGGTTGTGGCAAAACCACCCTCCTAAATGTCATCGGTCTGTTAGATCACGCCGATGATGGTGATTACAAACTAGACGGCCGGTCCGTCGATACGCTGTCTAGCTGGCGCAGAGCACGCATTCGTAGTGAACAAATAGGTTTTGTTTTTCAAAGCTTTAACCTTATCCCCCGACTAAGCGTCATTGATAACGTGGCGCTACCCTTAACATACAAGGGCTTTAGCAAAACAAAACGCTCGATAAAGGCTAGCGAGATGCTGAGCACCTTTCACCTATCGAATCGAGAGTACTATATGCCCTGGCAACTGTCCGGCGGGCAGACTCAGCGAGTCGCCATAGCGCGAGCATTGGTAAATAATCCGTCTATAATTTTGGCAGACGAACCCACCGGTAACCTAGATAGTCGATCTAGCCACGTGATCATGGAAGAGCTTTCTGATATTCATCAGCGCGGAAATACGATCATCATGGTCACCCATAACCCAAACCTTACTAGCTACGCTAGTCGTGTGATAACTATGCTGGATGGCCAAATCGCCAGTGATACCCAGGCGCCGCGGAGCAAACGATCAAAATCGGCATTGAAACGTCGCCTAGATTCACAGCGAAAATCTACCAAATCAACCAATCGAAAAACAAAAAAAACTACCAAAAAGGGGTCTAAATAATGCGACTGTTGTTACTCTACCATTTGGGATGTGCCGTAGAGTCATTGCGCGCTAATCGTTCGCGAACCATTCTGACCGTTTTGGGCATTACAATCGGCATCGCAAGTATTATTGTTATTTTGGCGCTTAGCGCTGGAGCTTCACGAATCGTCAAAGAACAAGTGAGCGACCTAGGTGGTGGCGTGGCAGTGGTGCGAGCTGGCGTAACGGAAACCGAACCACAAATCAACAATATAACAGCGGCTCTGTCCGGCACGAAGACAGCCAGTAACTTGAGTGAATACGACCTGGAAGATATCAAGTCTATTGAAGGTGTTACCGCGGTAGCCCCGTTAATGCTCATCGGGGGTGATGTAACAGCTGGCGAAAATACTCCAAAAGTCGTGCAAATAGTAGCCACCAATCCTGCCCTACCCGACGTGATTGACCTAACTATGGACGAAGGCCAGTTTATCGATAGCGTTACCAACGAACAAACGGCTGTCGTCGGCGCGCAACTGGCTATTGATCTCTTCGGCACCGAACAGGCAGCCGGTCGGACGTTTACCACGCATGGTCAGAAATTCACGGTTATCGGTATACTAAAGCGCCAAAACAAACCGATAAACTACAACAATGTGGATTTTGACTACGCTGCCATTATCAGTATTAATAGTGGCAAAAGGTTCAACCAGGACATAGCATCGATACAACAAATAAATATTCGCGCTATAAACAACGAAAAATTACCTGAGGTTATAAATCAAATTGACAAAGAACTGACGGAAAATCATTTCGGCGAGAAAGACTTTACTATACTCGCTGGCGATGACCTGGCCCGCCCGGCTAACGAGATGTTTTATGCCGTGGGTGCCGTGCTATCAATCGTCGCGGGTATATCACTACTGGTTGGCGGTATAGGCGTGATGAATATAATGCTGGTCGGAGTCGCTGAACGTACGCGCGAGATTGGCATTCGTAAGGCTCTAGGGGCTTCCAATACTCATATAGTTTGGCAATTTTTATTGGAATCATTGGTAATGAGCATCGTCGGTGGACTACTAGGATATGCGTTCGGCTACCTATTCGCTTTTGGTATAGCCAGGACATTCCTAACCTTCAATCCAGAATTCAACTGGGAGATTGCTGGCGCGGCGTTTGGCATTGCCCTCATCGTAGGCCTATTATTCGGTTTGTACCCAGCCATACGCGCTGCGCGTAAGGACCCTATAGCATCACTGAGACAGTACCATTAATACAAAAATATGATATAATATCCGAATTGTTTTGATAATCCTATATCAAAACTCGTTCGAAGGAGTCGTTATGCCCGTTGAGGTGCATACTGGTTCGGAATACGGCTGGATCAAAGAGGTGGTCAAAGAACGACCACGCAAAATCGAGCCACTCCGTTTCAGCAGTCGTGACATTCACGGCGTTTTGTGGACATGGCAAAAAGAAGGTTGGCCTCAGAGGTTAATCGTCAGCGCGATGCCATCACGCCTCGTTGAGTACCCGTCACCTACTTGCGGCCTATCGATGGTGCGTATGTGGGCCGAAGGTATGGACATCGAGATGAACATTCCCGTCGCGGAATTGCCCCATGTGATGCTTGGCGGCACGTTCGTCATCACCACCGTGCTACCGATGGGCAATGACGAACTGATTCAACCCGTCGAAGGCCTATCAGAAGCCCTGACCGACATCTACGGCCTACGCCGATAATCGAACGAACACCGCCCCATAGGGAGACTGGCAGTCGCCAGACTCACGGGGCGGTTTCGCATTTTAAGCTAGTTCTTTTTTGAGCTTTTCAACCAAATCAACTGGTGTTGGATCAACGCCATTAAGGATAGCCACGTAAATACTGGCAAAATCGGCGAATACACATGCGTACAACATCTGTTTTAGTGGTGTATCGCCGACTAATTCTATGCGCTTTGCCTTTGGTCGCTTACCCGACAGTAGTTTGTCGCTAATCTCGAAACGCTTTAATATGCGCGGATGCTCGAACGAACCAATCAGATCAAAGACCACGAATGGTTTTTCGACGGGATGTGATGACCAACCGATGAACTCATTGTGGTTCATTTCGGGATAAACGTTCCAAAAGGCAATGTTTTTGGCGTTTTCGTTCCAACTTATCTTCCACTTATAGGCCAGCGGACCTGTCAACCTACCACCATAAAATACAGGTGTTTTACCGACGGATTCCAACGCCAATTGTTTGGCGGGATTTTTTTCTGTAGGTACATTAGCTTCCCAATTCTGGGTCTGACCATGTAGCCACTCCGCCGTGTTCGCAATCTCATCATAATGATCGCCGGAACTAACGCCAAAATGAGCTAGAAGCGCTATTAGCGCACGCATTTGTGCTATAACTGTCATTCGTGGTTCTACGAGCTTTCGGTCCGGTAATACTACATGGGTGGTATTACCCTCTTTTGCTCGTTCTAAAAGCTTACCGCCAGACGTTGCGATAGCCACCTGCGCACCCCGATCCAGAGCAGTATCCAAAGCACTCAATGTTTCCTCTGTGTTACCCGAGCAACTCGTTACTATCACTAAGGTATTCTTTCCGACGTAGGCGGGTAGATTATAGTTACGCACCACCTCTAGTGGCACGGCTAGTTCTTCCTTTAGCCACTCATTGACCACCAATGCAGCTAGCACCGATCCGCCCATGCCCGTTACTACCACCTGAGATATCTCTCGCCCGTCATGGTCTGGATTTACTATTTGTGCATCAAAATTAACCTGCTCCCATTCCCCTGCCGCTACTCCCAATGCTCCTTCTGGGTCGCGTTGTTTCAAGACATTTGCGTCGTCTAGCATCATTCCTCCTGTTTAGGCTATTGCAAGCTCTGATATTACTATGATACACTTTTTACAGTTAAAGGATAAGTTTTACGGTAAAAGGTGGGAATGCCAGAAACATCTACAGACGAGCAGGAATTAGCTAAGGCGCTGGATAGCGTTGCTAGTCTTGGTCAAGCAAAACCTAGCATGTCGGCAAACGACGTCGCGAACAGCCCTCATGACAAGGGTATGCAGCCTATTGTTCCGGCAGGTTCACCCGTCGCCCCTAGTCCAACTGCACCGCCAACGGACGGAACTGATAGCTCCGTCGTGGCCAACGACACCAGCACACCGGACATACCAGAACACACGACTATTACTATGCCTAGCTCACAAAACGACGCTGTCGATGAAATCGCCGCGGAAAACGATGAAAATAACAGTGAAGCTGTCACCGCGCCAACGCCAGAAGCCGAAGAGCCTGTCGAAAAGCCCGCGGATGAAACTCCTCCTGTCGAAATGCCAAAGCCTAACGACGCACCCGAACCTCCCGTAGGCTCTGGACCGCTGGATTCAATAAAGTCCGAGGCTTTGAACGAATTGCGACCATTGGTTGGCAAACTGGAGCTACCTCCAGAGGAGAAGTTTGACACACTACTGTTGCTACTGCGGAGCACGGACGATACCGACCTTATCGCTCCAGCGCACGAGGCCGCCAAATCTATCACCGACGAAACAAAGCGTGCCGCTGCCCTACTAGAAGTCATCAAAGAAATAGACTACCTCACCAAACAAAAACCGGCCAACTAAAAATCCTCCGTAGCGGAGGATTTTTTTAATCTATAAACTAGTCCTCGTCATCGTGATGGCGAATGTGCGGTGGATCTATGAGGGTCTTGGAATGTTTATGGGCGTCCATGACAGCAGTATCTAGATCTCGGCGACTCTTTAGATAGTACACCACGCCAAACGTTATAGCGGACACACCTACGAGTCCCGCTATTACCTCCAGCGGACCTGTTTGTGGTAGAGCTTCTACACCGGCACATTCTTTGTTAATCTTGACCGTTGCGGTGTCATCTTTTTCACCATTCTGAGTACTGATTGTTCCCGTATTAACTAGTGTGTTCAGACCACATTCAAGTTTCGATGCTTTTGGTAGCGTCGCGGTGAACCATACGTAGGCATTGCCACCCGGTGAATAACTACCGATATTAACACCGCTGTTTGATACTATATTATTACTACTGACACTCTTACCTTGTGGGTAACTGCCGTTCTTGATGTTGGTCGAGCCGTTTACCATACTAACGCCACTAGGCAGTTGGTCTATCGCTACTACGTCCAGCTGATTAGAGTTGCCGGTGTTATCGTAATAGATCTGATAGTCGACCTTTTGGCCTGGTTTCGCCGTAATGCTGTCGTGCCACTTATTGCTTCCGTGCGGACGTACACTTTTCTCGACAATGAAATCTGGCGATGACATCGATACTTTTACCTTGAATACTGCATAACCAGAGTATTGGTTACATCCTGGCAACTGACCGTTCATAGATTGATACCCTACTAGCGCGCCGGTATTGGTGACGATGTTGTCAGACAAGGTAAAGCCACTGGTATTATTCACATTGTTATAATACCGAGCCGAACCCTGCACATAACTGACATTAAACCTCTTGTCGCTCGTCATGACAGCGTCATCCCAAATTTCCTGTGGGGTCGCGTTGTCGGCACTGATAAAGCCGTCTAGCTGGACAGACTTTCCGTATTCACTAGGCACACTAACGGCGATTCGGGTATTGGTTGCCGTGAGATTTAGGTCGGCTTTGGCATTATTGTGCACAAACACGCGCACCCAATATTCCTTGCCGTCCTGAACTTCCAGATTATTCTGCCAACCACCAGAACTAGTGTTGCTGGTTGGCTTTATATTCATGAAGTCCCGTTCGTCACCATAACTAGAGTTATTCGTAATTGAATTAAACGTGATATGCGGAGCGGCGTTCTGGATTGTATATGTAGGCCGTTGAGGCCCGTACGCAGTCGCAACGCTAGCACTCGCCAACAAAGCAATGGCCACGCTGAACACTATAGTTATCCGGCTGATAACAATCTTTTTGATGCTGGTAACTATTTCGCTGTTCATTTTATGCCTTTCATTTGTTTATATTCTGCCGTTCAAACTATCGCCACCTATACTAGGTCCGGCACTTGGTCGTGGAATATTAGGCCTAGCGCCTGGCGCTATGCCAGTGTTACCACTGTCTGGGCGGAACGATGGAATGATACTGTCCGGCCTAGAAAAAGGCAAACTAAACTGCGGAATTCCAGGTTGCCGGCCCTGGAAAGGTTTCGGCGGCGTAGGGTCTAACCACGGTGGCTTATCCAATCCGGGTGGGTTGTCAGGTGGTGGCGGAGGTGGCGGTGGAGGAGGCGGAGGCGGCGGTGGAGGTGGAGGATTATTTGGTGGTGGCGGGTTGTTAGGGGGTGGAGGCGTATAGGTCTCTCTAGGTGGCGTGTAGTTATTTACCGGCGCGCGATATGTTTGTTGCGGTTGATAGACTGGTTTTGGTGGCGGAGGCGGCAATTCGCGAATTCGCTGTCCACCACACTGTTCACGAAGCTCTAATGTCTTCATGTGGTGAGGAGGGTTCGGGTCTTTGAAAGTAATGATCGTCTTTGTACCATTCGGACCATCAGGATCGACGTAATTATCCCACGCCAGTTGGAAGTCGCTTCCCGGATGACGTACACCGGTGTTTTCGAAATCATAGTCAGCGCCCCATTCGCTCTCGTACGCATGATTTATTGGTACTCCCGTCTCGATTTTTGTCGATGGATCGGTCAATATATCCATCACGCGCTGGTGATATTCAGAATACATCACCGTGTTTATCTTGAATTCATTTGCCAATCGATTAGCGGATTGCATATCATCTGGCAAGTTATCTAGTCCCATGGCATGAACAATGGACGAGAATTGGTGAGGAGAATTCTTCCATCGGTTTTCCGTCAGATCGTGCAGACCAGGTTTGTTCAATAATTGCGTATCGCCATTTAGTTCAGGACCCATTCCATGGGTGCTGGTCTTGTCATGATAGAAAGGATTCTCGTCCGCTTTGTAGCCAAACTCCTTGTTAGCTATTTGCTCTGGCGTTAGAGGTGCGTCTTCCGTACCATGTTTAGGTACACTACCATCACCTTCGCCATTGTTCAACGCGCCAGATCGCGATCCTGATTCCACGCCACGACCAGTAAAGTAGTTTACTTCGTCACGTATCCATTGACCCGGATTATTGCGTAGCCAGTTAACCCCCGGTGTCTTTTTGACCATAGTGTCGAACGCGCCAGTATTGCTCAGTATCTGGCCGACAGCACCACCAGCAACAGCGAATAGCCCGGCCATGCCCAAGGCACGTTTCATGACCTTCTGGCGAACCTCGACCACCCCGTTATACATCTCGGCCACTGCAGAGGCGCTGGCTTCCATAACTTTGTCGACATCCTCGTTGACGCCCTCGAACATCTTTTGCAGTTGACCGCGCTTGTGCTCCTCTAGCTGTCGTCCCGAACGCGAATCCGCGGAAGCGAATCCACGAAAACCGCGTAGCCCCATGGTCACGCCAAATCCAGCCATGGCGCCAAATGCCGCTCCACCGGTAAGTGCGCCTACAGCAAGTCCCGATCCAGCTATAGCCGCGCCAAACAATACATGTTTTGCCAGGCGACGTACGCGCCCACCTTTGTTTAGGGCCTTACAGAATTTGCCATACAGCGTGCCTTCTAATTTTTCATTGGTCATGTCCCGCAGACGAGTCTGATCTTCGTCCATCATCATCCAGCCCTTTTCATAGGCTTTTTGACGAAGTTCGGCTTTGCGATCATCACCTATATCTTTTCCGTCAGCGTCCTTGCCTTGCCAAAGCTCTGTCAGTTCGCTATCGGCACTCAATTTCAATTGGACAAGCTTGCTCAGTTTCGCGCTATATTCACCCTCTACTTGCGCGTAATCAATCTTTTTCTGGACATCGTTTTCGTCGACGTCCTTGATCTTTACGCCTTTTTTGCCAAACATGCGAGTAGAACCACGCTTTTTGCCCAAGGCTGCCATCTTTTCACGAAGCTCGTCTAAATCTGCTTCTAAGTCTGCTATTCTCTCGGCGATAGGCCTCTTGCGTTCCTCCTCCTCGCTTGCTAGTACCTCTTCGGTAGAGCGCGCATTTCTAGGAGCACCAATTACATCTGGCTCATCTGGTTCTTTGTAGCCTTCTTCCGGCTTATCTTCGGATTCCGAGGGATTATTAGGTTTTGACTCGTCATCAATGGTCTCTAGGCCATAGTGACCCATCTGCTGACGATATTTTTGCAAGGACTTTTCGTCATCAGATAGTTTTTCTTTGCTCTTCTTGCCGAAACGACGAACAGAATTAACAGCCGCTGCTTTTGCATCGGCCGGAGATGGTTTCTTCTCTGAACCGTCCTTTGGGGCGTCTTCTTCTGGCATGTTTTTGTTTTTGAATAAAACTCTGACTTGATGCTAGCATAACCATGATTAGCAGTCAAGAGAACAAACAGGGGCGTGCATGCCATACAAAAACCCCGACTCTAGGTCGGGGTAATTTGTGTGTTCAGCGCGTACTATACAACGGGTTTTTGTTCGTCCGAACCACCCTCTGCTGGTGGCGTAGCTGGCGGAGGGGTCGCTGGTGGAACTTGAGTTGAGGTATCTGGCACTCCAGGTGTAGCACCAGGCACGGTCGCGTCACCCGCTGGCTTTTCCGCAGCTGGATCCACTGGTGCAGTCTCGTCATTTCCTAGTTGTGGAGGTGGCGTGTTGTTTCCATGTGGCGGCACTGCTGGCGCGTCTGTTTTTGGCTTTTTGCCGAACAGCTTTGCCCAAAAGCCTACTTTTTCTTCTTTTTTTGGTGGTTGTGCGTCTGATGGTTGCATAGTTTTTTCCTATTTAGTCCTTTTAACACTAGCGGATTCATCGAATGATGTCAAACTACATCATTCCCATTCCAGGCATACCTCCACCCATCTGTGGAGATGCTGGCGTCTCTGGCTCTGGAATCTCTACCACCAATGCGCCCATTGTGATAGCGGTTGCCGCAATCGACACGGCATTTTGGACAGCTTCACGAGTCACACGGGTTGGGTCTATCACTCCGGCTTTCTTTACGTCGACTAGCTTTCCGCTAGTGTCGTTGACGTCTACGCCCATCCCAGCCTTTGCTGATTCCACCCCAGCTAGTAGTGCCTCGCTGTTAAGCCCGGCGTTACTGGTTATGAGAGTGAAGGGTACGCGCAAAGCGGACTTTAGAATCTGCCTGCCTGCGTTGATGCTGTCAGAACCGTCAGCCTTGATAGACGCGGCCAAATTGACCAAAGTTACTCCGCCACCCGGTACGATCCCCTCTGAAAGGGCGGCTTTGGTAGCGGCCACGGCGTCGTCCACGCGGAACTTCTTTTCGTCGATTTCGGTTTCAGTAGCGCCACCTACTTTGATTACTCCGACCTTACCCGCTAGCGCGGCGGCACGTTTTTCATGTTGTTCTTTGTCGTATTCACTATTGGCGTTTTCAGCCATTGATTGGATTTGAGCGATTCGCGATTTGACCGCGGATTGCTTGCCGGCGCCTTCGATAATAGTCGTGCTGTCCTTGCCGACAATTACTTTTCGCGCGCTACCAATCACGTCGAGTTCAGCGGTCTCGAATGTCAGTCCACTCTCGTCGCTGATTACGGTAGCCCCGGTCAGAACAGCCATGTCTTCTAGAATCTCTTTGCGCCTGTCGCCAAACGACGGAGCTTTTACAGCCACGGTATTGAGCATTCCTTTTAGTTTGTTCAATATAAGGATACTCATAGCTTCGCCTTCGACTTCGTCGGCAACTAGTACGAGATCTTTTTTACCTGCTGCGGCCAGCTTTTCAATCAGTGGCAGAAATTCAGATACATTGCTAATCTTTTTGTCGGTAAGGACAATAGCGGGTTTTTCGTACACGGCTTCCTGACGACTAGTATCCGTCACGAAGAACGGTGACGACCAACCACGGTCCAAATTAAACCCTTCGACGACTTCCGCCTCTAGCTCTAGTCCCTGACCTGCCTCGACGGTAATTATCGCGTCTTTGCCAACTTTTTGAATCATGCCGGCTATCTTGTCGCCGATTTCTTTGTCGCCCGCGCTAATCGTTGCCACTTCCGCGACTCTCGCGGTCTTGCCACTGATGCTTTCGGATACTTTGTCGAGCTGTTTGACCACCTCGGCACCTGCCGACTCGATACCCTTTCGCAGTTCCATAGGATTATGGCCAGCGGCGATCATGCGATTCGCTTGTTCTAATATGTTATACGTCAGCACGGTCACGGTCGTGGTGCCGTCACCTGCAGCCTTGTTCAATTGCGTCGCCGCTTGTTTGATCAATTCCGCGCCAGTTTTATAGCCTAGTGTTTCGTCGTCTTCCTCCGGCAAATCCACGGCATCAGCCACTGTCACGCCATCATGTGTTACCGTTGGTCCACCGTATCCTTTCGCGATTACTACGTTTCGACCCTTTGGTCCATATGTTACCTTGACTGCGTCATAGAGCGCCTTGGCACCACCAAGTACTCGTTCGCGCGCGTCATCATCATAAAAAACTCTTTTTGCCATTCCTAACTCCTATCTCCTAGTTACTAACTCCGCAACCGTTATACGGTTGCCAGTACGTCTTCTTCGTTAACAATCAAATATTCTACGCCGTCGATTTTTAATTCGGTCGTCGCGTATTCCCTAAACACGATTCTGTCGCCCTTTTTGACGAATCTTACGTCTGGTCCAACGGCTTCGACCTTGGCAGAAACCGATTTTTCCTTTGCTGTGTCTGGTAAGTATATACCGCTAGCGGTCTTTGTCTTTGCCTGTTCGCGAACAGCAACCACGCGCGCGGCAAGGGGTTTAATTGGCGTACTCATGTACGTGATCCTCCGTTTTTCGCATTAACTAATGTCCTTTTAGTTTAAACAAAAATATTGGCACTTGCAATAGTAGAGTGCCAATTTGTATCTATGCATCTTGACTTTTTATTGTGTTTATGCTAAAGTGATAGAGAGTAAGTTAATAAAACAAAAAATGCCCGGATATAGAGATAAAAGCCCCAGAAACGGCGAACGAAATAATCAACTGCGCTTCGTAGACGCGGCGAGCAAGACCTTTTCCGACATAAAAACAAAGATGCATATGTCGCGACGCGCCTCTTCCGACATGGCGCCAGGTGGCCAAAACGGGCAGTTTGACCGTCACGAGCACGCACGCGCAGCCGGAGAATACGCAGACGGCATAGACATAAAAGACCCCCGCATGATACCAGCCATGCTGATGTCGCGCCTGCCAGATTACGCGCACGCCCTGATGACTCTGCCCGACAAACGAGACCATCGTCATAGAAAGCGATTCATCAGCAAAGAAGTGCGCGAACAAGAAGTCGAAAAGACCATTGCCTACAACGACGTACTTCGCGATATCATTGATAATCATCCTCATATCCAGGAAAAGACCTTGGTACGTATGGCTTCTGCCTGCATGATGCGTATGGGGTTCGATGACCATGAACGCGAATTAGTTATTGATCGTACAAAGGGCGACCTAAAGGGCATGCGCCACGAACTAGCCGTAGAAACTGCATTAATATTCTTGCCCGAAGGCTTTGAAATCGTCGAAACCGATGACAGAGACGACGCGGAAGGCGCTGACTTCAAGGTTCGTTGTCCGAATGGCGTCATCGTATCTATCGACGTAAAGGCTACACCTCGACTAGAGGATGAGGCTACGGAAAGACGGATCAACTGGGCGTCGTCACATGGTCGCAAGATTCCAAAAAACGAAATTATCATGTACTCGGGCTTTGAATTGAGTGACTTTGATGAAAACAACAACCCTTGGCGCCCTACGCAGGACTCGATAGACCGCGTACTGCCCTATATAGAACGAAGGTTACTAGAAGCGTCTGGCGACCATTCTACTCCCGTTAACAGTCTTGCTCAACAGTATTAATTGTGGTATAATACCTCCCTAGGAATTAGTGATGGCAGAGTATATCGTTGCTACAGATAACACCGAGCGGCTCGAACGAGAGCTGTTTGCTGGTATTCTGTCCGCCGTCGCACTAGATTTGACCTTATCAAACGGCAATGGTAGCAAACACGTCTGGTTCTTGCCTGACGACGTGTCTAGAATACCTGGATCCGAAGACGACGAAACGAAACATGAGATACGCTACCTTGGCCAAGCATGGGAATCCGAAAACAAAGACGACGTTCACCCAGATGACGTATCACCTGCCTATGTAGAGTCAGAAGGCTCTATGCTGGTTTTTCACACCGACGAAATTTAATCGCGAGTTATTATACTGCCCTTTTCACGGGCGGGTATCATCTGACCGGCATCAACCAGCTGACTGACTTCTGTCAGTCCGTTTTTGTCTGTTATCTCCGCCCCGTTCGCATCGAACAAAGAAATAACTTCAACGTCGTACGCCTGGTCATGCACAACCATTGCGCCACCGACTATTTTTTCATCACCTAGCGCGTTTACTACATCATCCTTCCTGCCTTCGCCTGCGTCTACGACGTCGCGCCCCATTAGTAACAGGCCCTCTATGAATGAGTTGTATATATCCAGGTTAACCGATGTATTTTTATAGACGATTACTGGGCCAGGGTCAGGTAGCCACTCTGAAAAGGCTTTGCCTGCGTTCCAGGCGTGCTCTTTGGTGAGCGTATCGCCCGCCCTGCCCCGTATGTCGTATGCTGAAAAAACCGTGCTCATACGTACCTTATTTATCCGATTTCTCTCTGGTAAATACTAGATCTTTGGTCTGGAAGTCCGTACCAACAATCGTGATTGGATCATAGCTACTATAGTACGAGTTGTCACGGTACTGAATTCTATGTTCCTTGCCCCCAGACGGCATGATTACCGGTTGCAGACCAACAACAAGCTTGTCTAGTTGCACGACGTCTCGGCCGTTGCGTAGGTCCCTGTTTACAACCCCAACTGATACGAATCTATCGGAGAGTTTTGATATAGAGGGCATGTCGCCATTGCCCTTCCTATAGTGAAGTCTTTCTTGTTCTGGCGTTTCACATACCCAGCCCAGCCCATCGTTCGCGTCTTTGGTCCAGACAAAGACCAAGGTTTTCTTTTCGCCCTTTTTGGTTTCACAATGCAATAAAAGCTTGTCACCTACCTCTATGAGTTTTTTGACACTCGCAGATGCTAGGTCTAGCTCCTTGTCAAAGGCAAACTTCACGTCCAACATATCTAGTTCGCGCTGGCGTTCAGCGGTAGCATTTACCAATTCCTGTTCTTTTTCGCTAATTTCATCGCTAATAACGCCCATGGCGCGAGCACCAATTTCACGCCTCGCGCTGTCACGCGCGTCTACGGCAATCTCTGGATTGGTTTCGATTTTTTGTCGCACCTCTTCCATAATGTCGGCGCCTTCTTCGTGCTCAATCTGGGACAAAACACGTTTGTACAATTCGGCGCGATGATCCTGCTCCATACTAGCCTTGGACTTATCACGAAGCTCCCGAATAATTCGAATAAACATGCCTATGTACGGCTCCATGTCCTCCTGAATCAAACGCTCGCGGGCACGAGCAAAAACTATGTCATCCACGTCTTCAAAGTCATACTGAAATGTTTCGGGATCAGGCACACTACCATCGGCAGGGTACTTCGCCTCTATCAGAGCCCTCACACTGTCCTGTAAATCTTTTGCTAACGGTAAGTACTGCCTATAAGGTTCGTATTCACGCAATTCATCCCGTAAACGGTCTTCTCTACGCTGTTGGTCTGCTTGTTCTTGTTTTGATATTCGCGGCATTTATACTTTCACTATATCACACTTGTGCTTATTTGTAAAGTATATGCTCATGCTTGGTGTTATACTGTTGCTATGACTCTTCGTTTTGCAACCGACAGCGAGATAGCCGAATGGGATACGCACGTCCTGACAAACCCCGATCACGGTAACGTTTTTCAGGGAGATCTATTCGCCGAACAAAAAAAGCTAGGAAGCTGGAAACCAATCTACCTGATGGCCGACAAGCTCGCCATACTAGTCCTGCAAAAACACGTAATCGGACTAGGAAATATGTGGTATATACCTAAAGGACCAGGGGTAGATACTCCCAGGCACCTAACTCGTGTCTTGCAAGATTTGCGTGGATTCGCCAGCAAACAAAACGTTTTTGCCGTAAAAATCGAATCAGAACTGCCAAAAACGGAGGAAAACACAAAAACGCTCACCGAGGCGGGGCTATTGCATGTACGACCAATCCAGCCGATGAACTCGACGATTTTACTGGACCTGAGACCGGAATTAGATGACATATTATCGGGACTCAACCAAAAGGGCCGTCATGCTATCAACCGAGCCAAGCGTGATGGCGCAACCGTAAAACGAGTAGAAACCGACGATGAAAACTGCCGCTTGTTTTACGAAATGTTCTCTACGACGGCCAAGGCACAAGGTTTCGTGATACGGCCGTTTGAATATTATGCCAAGTTTTGGCGTAGATATGCCGACGCCGACATGGGGCAAATGTTCTTTACGTATAATGGCGACAATTTAATAGCCTGCGGATTTGCCATGGTATTTGGCGAAAAAAGCCTATACAAGGACGCGGCTAGTATTCGTGACAGCTCTGTTTATGGCGCGGGGCATTTGATGCAGTGGGAAATTATCAAATGGGCCCGAGAACAAGGCTCCAAGATACACGACCTGGGCGGGTCACCTCCTAGTGATAAAGCACTCGACAAAAACCACCCACACTATGGAATTGGACGATTCAAAACCAGCTTTAACAAAGAGATTACTGACTGGATAGGCGCGTACGACATGCCTATCAAATCAACGCAGTACGGTATATGGCAGAAGTTTGGCGAACGTCTCGTCAAGCGATTTTGGTGGAAAAAACACGGCGAATCTTGGTACTAGACCAACGTTTTTAGGTTTTTATATGAGCGCCAGGCACGCCGGGTACGTTTTTGACGGTCGGCTTTGGTCGTTCACTGGATAGCAAAAACGTGAAGTGGAACACCGTGCCTTTGCCGTGTTCGGACTCGAACCATAATTTTCCACCCATTCCTTCTATAAACTTTTTCGTTATAAACATACCCAGGCCAGTTCCCGGTATCTTGGCACGATCGTCGCCTTCTACGCGGAAGAATTTTTGGAACATCTTTGCTTTTTGGTCGTCGGGTATCCCAAGCCCCGTGTCTTGAACATTAATCTGTACATGATCACCGCTTAGTTCTTGGGTAATTATCAACCTACCCTGTGGCCGATTGTATTTGATGCCATTTGATATAAAGTTGGTCAGAACTATTTCTAGCTTTGTTTTATCCGCGTTAACGGTAATTGGCTCATCAGGAGTCTGATATTCTACGGTGATTCCCTTTTCATTGGCTGGCGTACGCTGGACTTCTATCATTTCTTTTATCTCGGCGACTAGGTCTATCGGCTCTAGATCAAACCTCGAGCTACCTGACTCTAGCCGTGCGATATCTAGTAGCTCGTTGACCAGCTCGCGTAGGCGCACGGTTCCTTTGTATGCTTGGGTAGATAACTTGCGCGCGGTTTCGTCGATAGCACCCATGCCGTCATCTAGCATCATGGATAAATTGCCAATAATGGCGGTTATAGGCGCTTTTATTTCGTGAGTAGCGACACTAATAAATTCCTTGTTCTTTTGGTCTATGGCTTTTTCGGCCTCTTGAATTTTGCCGGCCATTTTGTTCATTGTTTCTGCTAATTGCGCGAACTCTTTGTCGCTCATTTTGGCCGAATCTATACGATGATCCAAGCCACCGGCCGAGAATATAACGGCACCACCGACCAACCCCATGATGCTACCGATCGTTCTCCTAATAAATAGCGACCCGGCCCATATAAATATCACCAGTAGTAGACCAGCTATGAAGACGACTAGTAATTGGGTGTTCGCCAACGTTTCTAAAGCTATCGCTGCCGGAGATGAGGCGATGACGAACCAACCAGTGTTCCCCACCGGCTCGGACGTAGCCAAATAGTTAATCCTGGCACTGGAGAAATCACCATTTCCGGAACCTTGGGACGCTTCTAGCGCTGATACGTACAGCGTTTCGTCTTGTAGTTTTGGATAGCTGGTTTTACTGTTGCTATCCGCGACGACCACGTAGGCTTTGCTGTTGTCTATCGGTGCGGACTTCCACGAAGGATACAAGAAGTTCGCGTTATCCAAATTATACGACGCAAGCACCGCGCCCTCTTTTATTGGATATGCGAATATCATTTGACGGCTGTTGCCGTCGTTCGCGGCTAATGCCTCTACTGGTTCATCCAGCGCCCTGCTGGCAACGTTTTCGACGTACTCGGCATAGGCCGGGTCCGGCGTCACGCCGTTTTCCGCGCGACTGATTATTCCACGTTCAGTATCCGTGATGAGTATCTGCGATGTCTCTGGAAAGTATTTTACAAACTCGCGCACACGTTTATTGATATCGTCCTGTTCCTCGATCAATAATTCGTCTGTTCGTTCCGTATAGGCAGTATTTATCGCGGCCTGCAGGTTGGTGTTGTTTTGTAACGCCACCGCGAACTGGGCATAAAATGGCCTACATGAATCACCGGGTGCTTCCGTGAAATTGTTGCTTGTTTCAACGTGCTTTCGACAGGCTTTATAATCTTTTTCCAGTTTCTTGCGGATCTCTAACTGCTCTTTTTTAATTTCAAACAGCTCCACGCCAGTGTTCTTTAAAATTGTTTGTCGCAATGCAAATTCGCGATCAAACTTTGCCGCGGTGGCGGCCGCTACGCGCTGTAGATTAGATATCTCACCATCGCGCACAGCGGCAGACAACAAAATAAATCCAGCAATGCTAATGATGAGCAAGGTCAAAAACGGAGGTACTAAAACACGAAACAAAAAACGCGATTGTAAACTACCTCTCTTTAGACTATCTGGTTTTTTTATCTTAGGAAACTTCATGTCGTTTAAAAACAAGAATGGTCAAAGTTGATTGGTTTCTGCTTTTCCTGTGGACTCAGAATCTCTATCCTCACCCACCGTCCGTCATTACTTGAACTTCCTATGGTCCAGGAGTGCGACACCGTCTTTGAATCATCGTTCGCGCCAAAGTTAATCTGTTTTGATTCCTGCGGAGGTCCTGTGTCACGAACCCACCTGTACGTTACGCTACCTGGAGGATTTTCCACGTCTATGTCCGCAAAAAACGTATAATCTCTGTAGCACCCTCCTATTCCCAATAAGCCTCTCGGAATTGGAGACGATTGTGTATAGTTGGTAAACCCTATGCCAGCCGCGAACGGAGGTGAGCTGGCTGGCTCTTGGTCGCCTCCGCCACCCTCGTCAGGATTATTACCTCCGCCATTTCCTGCGCTAGGCGCACCCCCGGCTCCGCCCCCACTAGTCTTGTTGCCGCCATTATTAGTCTTGTTGCCGTCGGCGTTTGTACCGCCACTGCTTGCAACCTTATCGTCATCTCCGTTTTTGCTCTCTACTACCTTCTGAACTTCTATAACGCCGGTATTGTCCTGCGAGGCGACCAGTTCGTTTTGTTCAGATGTTATCAGGGGGTTTAGTTTGGTCAGATCTCGCAAACTAGATACGTCGCTATACCTTGTTAGTAACAAGATACATAAAATCAGTACCAACAAACCCGTAGCCGACATAGCTATCGAGTATTCTTTCGCGAGCCTTTTTATCGTCCGTACTTTGTCATCCACCCTGATTATCGTCCTTTATTTCAACAGTTCACGCACCACGTCGGCATCGTTCCACGGTTCTTTGTTTCCATTGATGATGCGGAATTTTTCGTGACCCATGCCCGTGATGAGCACCATGTCCCCCTTTTTCGCGGCATCAAGTCCTTTTTTGATTGCCTCACGGCGATCGGCTATTTCGGTTGTTTTGCCACCACCCCTGACGTTCTCGATACCTGCCATAATCTCGGCGCGAATTTTGTCCGGATCCTCGTTATAGCTTTCCTCGTCCGTCAAAAATATTCTATCGGCCATTTTTGCAGCGATTTCACCCATGATTGGACGCTTGGCTTTGTCACGATCACCACACGCTCCAAATACTAAAATTACTCGATTTTTGGTAATATCTTGAGCGGCTTTTAGAAACTTCTCTAGTCCGTCCGGGGTGTGTGCGTAGTCCACGATAATATCAAAATCTTTGCCTGTTTCGACCCGCTCGAACCGCCCTGGAACACCCTCTAAATTGGCAACCCCTTCAATAATGTCGTTTACCTTGAGACCAAGCAGGTAGGCCGTGGCGGTAGCGGCTGTCATGTTATAAACGTTGAATTCTCCCGGCAGAGCCGTGGCTAGATTTATCGTAGTCTGGTGGTCGACGACCACCCTCGCCTCACTACCTTTTCGATACAGTTTCGTGTGGACTATTTTCGCTTCGGCTTCGTTGTCTTTGCCATAAGTAATTTTTTGCGCGCCCGCATAGAACTGATTGAAATATTCGTACCATTCGTCATCGCGGTTCAAAACGATAAATTCCGGCTCACCCTCGAACAACTTTCCCTTGGCCGCGGCGTAATTGTCCATGGTTTTGTGATAATCCAAATGATCCTGCGTAAGATTGGTCATCACGGCCGCTTTTATAGGCACCCCGTCTAGTTTGTGCTGGTGCAACGCATGGCTAGTCACCTCTAGCAACGTATAGTCTACTTTCGCCCTTTTTGCGTCCCGGAAAAACCTCTGCATTTCAGCGGTCAGAGCTACTGTCGCGTTCAAATCATTAATCTTGCTTTTGCCGTTTATCTCTATAACGGCCGTAGTGAACATCGCCGTTTTGTATCCGGCTTCTTTCAAGATTTCATTTAAATAGCAGATCGTGGTTGTTTTGCCATTTGTACCGGTAACTGCTATCACTTGTAAATTTTTTGCAGGGTTGCCATAACGCGCGCGTACTAGTCGCACCCTACTCTTGCGATAACCCTCTTCTAGCCGTCGTACTGGCCCTTTTGGAAGAGCCTTTCTGGCCACACTCACCAGTAATTTCTTCATGCTTTTATTTTAACATTCGCTGGTCTGTTTAACCACTAGAAATACTGCGTGACATAGCCAAAGAAAAACAAACCTCATTTATTCTGGCCGATGGACAAGCGAGTCAAAATACATGTTCTCCTGACAAGACGTATCTGTGGATACGCCGCGAAAGGAAACATGAATTTTGGCCACTTGGGCGCTGCCAGATGGATGCGGTTTGTTTTTCTTTGGCTATAATGGTTACCATGAATACCATAGAAAAGAGCCAGGTCGCTCAAGCTTTCATGAAGGGTATGGTTGGCGTTATCCCGACGGATACCGTATACGGCCTCGCGGCTCGTGCCCACGATGAATCGGCCGTGAAAAAAATGTATGATCTAAAAAATCGCGAGAAAAAACCAGGTACCTTGATAGCGGCGAACGTACAACAATTACTTGATTTAGGCGTTTCCCAGGGTGATATTGACCAGGTATCAAAGTACTGGCCGGGTCCCGTGAGCGCCGTTTTAACGCTGTATACTAGCGGGTATCTACACCAAGAGGTCGGGACACTAGCAATGCGCGTGGTTGACGATGAGAATTTAGTGAAAATCTTAGAAACCACAGGACCCCTTATAACATCCAGCGCCAACCAACCCGCACAACCTCCGGCCACGACGATTGACGAAGCCTATGATTACTTTGGCGATAGCGTGGACTTCTACGTCGATGGCGGCGTGATTGATAACGTTCAACCTTCGACCATCGTCCGACCAACGACAGACGGCTTAGAAATCCTACGCCAAGGCGCTGTCGAAATCAGCAATTGACACTCACCCCTGTTGGTGTAATAATATACCTCTGTGAAATACATGGAGCAACTACAGCAAGATTACGAAACACTGGGTCTGACGAATAGCTCGCCGGCTCGGTTTAATTTTCGCATTCAGCCATCAGAGGTAGAAAACTACACCGATCTGCATAACCTAATGATGGGATTATCCTTGAGTATTTCGTATTCCAGAGACAACAACTGCGATTTTGAGATGGCCAGTAAAACCGACGAGCTTACGACCGACCTGGGGCGACGGCTATTGTATCTGTGCTCGACGCAAAACAGGGTACGTCAGGTGGATCACTCTATTTGTAGTGATTGCGAACCTAGGCTCGTGTCTAGTACGAAGCCTAAAAAGATTGAAATGGTTAGTGGTACATCACCGGTAGTTGTTACAAAAAACGATGAGCCTATTGGGGTGATAAAACGATACGGTTCTAGGGTTTACTATCCACTTCACGACGACACAGACACTTCTACCTACGCCGGCTTTGTCTACGACACCAATGTTGGCAACTACTCTCACCCGTTCCAAAAAATGAGCAATTCCACGCGCGCCGGCAATATACCCATTGAAGAAGTAAGCAATCTTTTTGGAGGTGGTCGATTAACGAGCCTGGTCCTTCCCGTGGAAGCAAAGCAAAACTTACATCTTGGTTTTATGCAAAAACAAAACCGTGAGGCTCTGACTTCAACTCACAAGACAGTGGTAAATAACGTTAATCGCGCATTCAAAAATTCGGTGAGGGTTTGGCTAGGGTCCTTTCACCCTGACGGAGCAGATAGATGAAAATCCTAGGTATCGAATCTAGTTGCGATGAAACCGCGGCAGCCATCGTCGAAGACGGACGACGACTATTATCAAACGTGGTGCATACCCAAATTGATATCCACAAACAATACGGTGGCGTAGTACCAGAGGTAGCGGCGCGTAGTCACATCGAGGTAATCAATCCTGTTATCAACAAAGCCCTGGCCGACGCAGGTTGCACCTGGGACGATATTGACGCGATCGCCGTCACCTACGCACCCGGCCTGATAGGCTCTTTGTTGGTTGGCACCCTCGCTGCTCGCACGCTGGCAATTATTCACGATAAACCGTTGTACGCAATACATCATGTAGAAGCACATGTATACGCCAATTTCATAACTGAAACCGGGGGAGATGGGGATTCGGAAATGGGAAATGGGTTGGAAAAACTAGGCCCTCTTCCCAGTTCCCAACCCCTATTCCCCATGTTGGCCCTAATTGTCAGCGGAAACCATTCCAACCTAGTGCTGTTCCGTGACCATGGTGATTACGAGCTACTGGGACAAACCCAAGACGATGCAGTCGGCGAAGCGTTCGACAAAGTCGCGAAAATCATTGGTCTACCCTATCCGGGCGGGCCTTCGATAGCCAAGGCAGCTGAAAACGGCGATCCGCATAAATACAAATTACCCAAGTCTAGGCTAGACAATCCATACAATTTTAGCTTCTCTGGGCTCAAGACAGCCACTCTGAGGGCTGTTCAGGCACAAACTGGTAATGATTACACGTTTCCGTCTCATCGGCTCGCAGAGCTCTTAGACGACGTCACACGCAATGACTTCGCTGCTAGCTTTCAGCAAACGGCCATAGAAACTCTCGTAGACAAGGCCGAAAAAGCTTTCCACGACTTTTCCCCAGCCTCCGTCGTCATCGCGGGAGGCGTCGCGGCAAACCAAGAACTACGTCGTCAACTGCGTGAACGACTACCGATAGATATCGAATACGCACCAATGCAACTATGTACGGATAACGGAGCTATGATCGCGACACTGGGCTATTACGTCGCGCAAAAAAAAGATCCTGTAGATCCATATAATCTCGAGGTCGTCCCTAGCCTATCGATGTCCAGAACGTCGTGGTGTAGCTAGTTCATCGTGGATGTTGTCAACATAGTATTGGAATAAGTTCATCCAATTAGCAACAGTATCCTTGCCGGGGTTAAATGGGTTTGGTCGGCCAATATCAACAGTATATATGCTATTTAGCATGCTTTGCGTCAGTCTAGTTTTCTCTTCATCTGTCTCGTGTGAAATATCAGATGCTCCACCACAGTCCATTATCAATATCCTGCCCGTGGCTTCGTCATAACACGGTTCGCAATCCCCCAAAGCGACACCGCTATCTATCAATTTTTTTAGTACGCTAGGCAGTTCCGCTAGCCCTCCGGCTGGCGCGTCACTTAACCGCACTGGGGATTTTACTCGTTCCATGACGATAACCGGTAGTTTTCCTGTTCCGTTTATACGAGGTACTGGCGTATCCGAAAAACCCGCATTTATAAAGCTGTCGTCTGGATTTTCTCGCTGAAACCTCCTATCCGCGTCTATTAACGCAACCGGTCTAGGTGCTACGCCTTGCTCGTGCATCTTTTGCATCGCTGCGATTTCCTTTTCATAGTACGAATAGTCATCTGTTGTGCGCATAACCTTGTAGGCAAAGTTCTCGTCGCCAAAGACTACCGCGCTAGAGCCGTCGTCAGATATCAATTCAAATTCCTTGCCAGGAAACATCTCGCTTAAATACTGCAACGCCCCTCTCACGCCCTCATCGCGCCAGCCAATTACCGACTCTCGTCGTCCGGAATTACCATACCTCTTTCTATATTTCGGATTGTCGTATGGCGGAAGCATTGACACCTCATGTTCTCTTTGCCATGTATCTGCTGACTCGTTGAGTGTATTATATGAAATATCAACGGCCCTCTCGACTACAGTCGTGCCAAGAACTCCGCTGGCTTCAAGGTTGTTATCTGCACGTTCCTTACTGTTCAATCTGTCGAGGTGTTTCATTTTTGTCTTGTCTTTTGTATTTCGATACTCGTGCCCCATTATAGCACAAGCGTGGTGTTTTGTCAATCTAGCGTTTTATCAATCTTACTACCTTTTTTGCCCAAGGTAGACCAACAGACCAAACGATATACAGAGGTGAAAGTGGCTTGTCATACGTACCGACCAAATTATCTTCATGGTCGGCGAAGCCGCGTTTAAAATTACTAACGCCATCGGATACCAAACCATTCATGTCATACCGTTCAATACCCCATTCTTTCATTTTACGGATAACATGCCACTTCAATGCATAGTTAGCGCGTAGCTCTTGGCCCTGTTCATTCATGCCTCCGTATAGTTCAAAGGCCGTATGGGCGCTAATAGCCAACCACAGGAACGCGACCGGCCAGCCGTCCTTGTATGCCGCGAACACCGGAGAAGCTTCATCTAAATTGTCAAAAACATCATAATAGTACTGGTCATCATGGAGTGCAAAACCTGCTCTTTTCGCGGTTTCTCGATAAACCTGCATGCATTTTTCCAGCTCTTCCCTACCCTTTACCTGCCGTATCTCTAAGCCTTCCTCCCCGTCAGATTTTCGTATATACTGCCGGGTTTTTTTACTCATTGGTTCTAGTAATTTTTCTTCGGATTTGTTGAGGTCAAGTATGAGCGTGCGCGGTATTAAAATCGTGTTGCGACTAGGTTTCCAACCTTGTGGCATATCTGGCAAATCGGTCCAGTCTGGTTCAATACTCACGGCCACGGCGCCATGATGAGATTTGGCATAGTTGGACAAGGCATCCAATACGGCACTGTTGTGGTCACTCCCTGTAACGGGGCCACGAGGCACGTATACCAGTGAACTGAGTGGACCCGGAAGCAACCTGACGAGCAGTTGTATCGCCCCTACCCTATTTCCATCCATATCCGTGGCGAACAAACGCTCCGCCTTCCATCCATGCGAAGCCTTCGTCTGTCCCCAACCCCACAGTTGCAATGGATGACCATCGTGCTCCAACACATAATCGTCCCATTCATCTCTGTTGTGGCACTCACGCAACGAAATCATACCCCTATTATACATCGTGATCGCTATGTTATACTCGTATCAGTAGTATCCATGTGAAAAACGCTACGCTTGCAAATTATCGTATTTTCTGTTTTTGCACGTGAAAAAATTGCGATAAAATGATCTAATAGTATCGCTAAAACATATAGATAGGAATATTGAAAGCATATGAAATTAGGCAAGGCCTACAACCCCCAAGAATTTGAACCCACAATATATCAGATGTGGGAAGCTTCGGGCGCATTCAAGCCCTCGGGCAAGGGTGATCCCTACAGTATCGTCATGCCCCCGGCAAACGCAAATGGAAACTTGCATATTGGCCATGCTCTCACTATAGGTCTAGAGGATATCTTGACTCGCTTTTACCGGATGCAGGGTAGGGATGTGATTTTTGTTCCCGGCGAGGACCATGCTGGCTTAGAAACCTGGGTGGTATACGAAAGAGACCTTGAAAAGCAAGGGAAGTCACGCTTTGATTTCAACAGAGACGAAAACTACGCGAATGTTCGTGATTTCGTAGACGGTCACCGCAAAAATACCGAATCACAACTACGAGCCCTTGGTGCAAGTGCATCGTGGGATGATCTCGTTTACACCCTGGATAAAAAAGTAGTCGACAGGGCATACAAAACATTCAAAAAAATGTGGGACGAAGGACTTGTTTACAGAGGTGAGCGAGTAGTGAACTACAGTACAAAGTACCAGACCGGCTATGCCGATATCGAAGTAAAGTACCAAACCGAAAAAGGAACTTTATGGAAAATAGCATATCCTGTCATGGACCACGTGGACGAAATAGTCGTTGCCACCACGCGCCCCGAGACGCTACTAGGGGACACGGCAATAGCCGTACACCCAGAAGACGACCGATATAAGCACCTAGTAGGATCAAAGGTTATGGTGCCCCTAACAAACAGAGAGGTGCCAATAGTAGCCGATAACCATGTTGACCCAGAATACGGCACGGGCGCAGTAAAAGTAACCCCGGCACATGATCCTAATGACTTTGAAATAGGCAAGCGTCACGATCTAGAAAGAATTCAGGTGATTGGCTATGACGGCAAGATGCAGAACGTGCCCGCTCGATTCAAAGGCAAAACTGTCGAAGAGGCCAGAAAAGCAGTGTTAGACGCGCTAAAAGAAGCGGAATTGCGTCGTGGAGAAGAAAGCATAGAACACTCTGTAGGCTATGACTACAAAAGCGGTCTACCTATTCAACCCCTGTTAAAGGAGCAGTGGTTCCTAAAGATGAAACCACTAGCCGATCGCGCTATAGAAGCCATAAAATCTGGCGAAATAACCTTTTATCCGGCTAGCAAAAAGTCGGCCCTGATAAATTATCTAGAAAACATCCATGACTGGAATCTGTCTCGCCAAATACCATGGGGAATTCCTATCCCAGCATTTCAAAGCACCAAAGATCCCGAAGACTGGATATTTGACGATAGGGTGGACCAAGAAACTATTGATGTAAACGGTACAACATATACCAGAGAAGAAGACACGTTTGATACATGGTTCAGTAGTGGTCAGTGGCCCTTCGTTACGACTGATTTTCTAGAAGATGGAGAACTGGCAAAGTACTATCCTTTGAGCGTCATGGAAACGGGCTACGACATCCTATTTCCTTGGGTGAGCCGAATGATTATGTTTGGCCTATACGCTACCGACCAGGTTCCGTTCAAAGAAGTGTACTTGCACGGTTTAGTCCTAGACGAACATGGTCAAAAAATGAGCAAAAGCAAGGGTAACGTAGTCAATCCAATGGATATGGTAATAAAGCACGGTTCTGACGCATTGCGCGTTGGGCTTGTTGCTAGCCGTAGCGCGGGACAAAACCAGGCGTTCGGCGAATCACGCGTTGTCACCGGTAGAAACTTCTGTAATAAGCTATGGAACATCGCTAGATACATAGAGGGGACTCTGCCTGACAACTTTGAACTAGGTAAACCTATTCCGACCACAATTGCCGACCACTGGATCGTGCGACAGCTAAACAACTCCGCCAACACCATATCTGATCAACTAGCAAACTACCGTTTTGCCGAGGCGAATGAGACCGTGTACCACACTATTTGGGACGATGTAGCGGATTGGTATGTAGAGGCCAGCAAGAAACATATCAACACCCATATGCTGGGCTGGGTTCTGGACACTGCTTTGCGCATCGCGCATCCATTCGCGCCATTCGTGACGGAAGCAATCTGGCAGACCCTAGAGTGGCACAAGGGTGACATGCTCATTAGTAGCCAATGGCCAGAAGCCGTAGAATTTGATGACATAGCTGCAGGAGAGTTCGAACAACTGCAAAAACTCGTAGTGGAAACACGGTACGTGACCAGTGAGCTTCCCACGGGCAAGAAATACGGTATGCTGTATCAGCAAGATTCGCTGATACATGACAATCGCGAACTGATAGCGTGGCTGGCACGACTAGGCGAGGTTAAAAAAGCCGACCAGCCTAAAGGCTTGCGACTAGCGGCGCAAAATCGCGAGGCATGGCTAGAGATTGACGAAGACACACTATACGAGCACCAAACGAACCTAGAAGGCCGCCTGGCCGAAGCGCGCGAGGATGTATCGACCCTCTCGGCACGCCTAGAAAACCCACGATACGTTGAAAAAGCCCCTAAACATCTGGTAGAAGAAACTCATAAGCAATTGGACGAGAAAAAGGCGTTAATCGAGCAACTAGAGCGCGAACTGGATGTACTCTAGACGCTAGGCCAGACTACGCCACTGCCACCAAAGTAGCTATTTTTTCCAAAGAATCGCTCTAAATTGTACTTCCTGTCCTGGGCTGGAACTATTCTAGGAACCCCCGCGAATACATGCGATAGGGAGGCTCTCTCTACATGCGTATGGGCGTTACCGCCGAGATCTAGGGCATGACTACTCAAACCAAACGCTACCGTGGCAACAGGCAACGCCAACTTTACGGCCTTGTCGAATTTAGTATCGTGTATCAATATGCCAAGAGACGTTATGACGGCTATACAGATTACGATTCGTTGTATTACTGTGGTGGACATATTTGTTTTATTACGTTTTACCCCTTCATAATAGCATAAGCTGTATTTTTTGTCAACTAGGTGCTGTTGCTATTAGCGCGACTCGTTCTGAGGCTTTGTATGGAGAGTCTCTATCGCACGCGTAAAAATATCCGACCGGCACTAAAAGTCGCGACACGGGCGTTCTATGTGGGTTTATAGCGCGATTTTTTGGGCTAATGCAGATAGGGCAGTGTGGTCTGGCTCTTTTGCCATTTTTTCAGCCTGGTGCTCGTCGTGCTTTACGTGATTAGCTGGATCATAAGGAACCACATGTATATGCGCATGAGGCACGTCCACGCCGATTACATGAAAAATAACGCGTTTTCCCAAGGTTTCCTCGTAATGTTTGGCGATTTTTTTTGCCACCATCCATAAGTGGCCATAGTCCTCGTCACTCAAATCGTATATCTTATCCACCTGAACTTTAGGAACGACTAGCGTATGCCCCTCCTCATCGGGATAGATGTCTAGGAACGCAAAAGTCTTGTCGTCCTCGTATATCTTATGGCAGGGTATTTCGCCCTTGATGATCTTCGTGAATATTGAATCTTCCATATCCCTATAATACATCATTTGCTACCTCTGTTGTATATTGACGCTTATGCTAAAAGGTGCTATAATGAAAAGGTGGGATCACCCGAAACAAAAATTACACCAGAAATAATACAAACCGACAAAAACAACGTGACCGTTCGTTTGTTTCGCGACGAAGATTTAGAGGAATTCTCGCATTTATTCAAAAAAGATCTATCACACATACGTGCTCATAGTTACGGGCTAGACGTCGCGGGATTTGTTACATGGGCAGAAGATATCGTTGAAGGTAATCCACCCAGTGGAGTGCGACTAATGATGGTATGTAGTGACGATAAAATTGCTGGCTGCATTGTCCTTGGAACCGAGCAAGACGGTACGCAGAATATTGCGTACGCCGCCGGAAAGGATTACGAAGGTCAGGGGGTTATGTCGTCTGCGGTAAAGGCCGTTGTAGATGACGAATCAAAAGCCGGCAGGGATGTCATCGCGCAAGTAAAGCGAGATAATCTACGTAGTACACGACTTTTGGGCAGAGTTGGTTTCAAATTTGATCACTGGGACTTCGAATTTCGCGAAGAGGTCTATAAGTACGCCCATGACGACAAAGTCAAAGATAACTAATCTGTTAAAATAATCCAAGCGGGGAGAGGTGCAGGAGTGGTTGAACTGGCCGCTCTCGAAAAGCGGTATGGGGCAAC
>CAZXJP010000001.1:30231-247802 GCA_964641025.1 uncultured Candidatus Saccharibacteria bacterium | reverse complement strand
GACATCAAGACTAGAGAAATACAGAGAACTTACAGTGTCATGGCTGAAAAAACAAGGTGTTCAATACGATGAACTTGTAATGTTAGACGGATATACAGCCAGGGAACGAGTAGATTCCGGAATACATGGGACTTTCAAGGCTGAGGAATACAAAAAAGACAAGTATTTACTATTTGTAGAGAGCAATAAACTACAGGCAGAGGAAATAAACAGGATAACGAAAAAACCCGTATACTGTATTGATGACAATATTATGAAAAACGGACAAGACTTCAAGGAAGAAATTGCTATAGACAAAATTGCTAGATTAAAGAGTATAGCAAAGAACAGCATGATATTGCGCACGGCAACGGAGGTACCCTATAAGGCGGCACGTAAGGTATATAGATTATATAAAAACAAAGAAACAAAAGAAAAAGAGCCCGCAGATATTTATAAGCAAATATTCCCAACTCGCAAGCTCGATAGGCGAGTTAGTATTATTAATACTGGTTTTGGCGATGACGGCAACGAGTATGCCTTAGCAAAAAAAGCCGTAGAGAAGTCTAATAAAAATAATTACATCGTATTTAGTGCGGGCGTTTTTGACGATATTAACTTCGAAAAATTTATGATAAATAAGTTTAATGCTACCGTCTATGGTTTTGATCCAACTCCATTCTCGAGGGATTATGTGAAGGAACAAATAAAAAATGGGATTGTGAAAAAAGAAGACTATATCTTTACTATGTGTGGGATTGAATCTTATGACGGAACTACCGAATTTAACGTAACCGACGAAAGCGATGGTGGCGTTGGCAGCACTGCAATAGACAGGGTCGACGAAAATGGCAAATACTACCCGAGGAAGATAAGAGTAGATATGAAAAAAGTGAACACCCTGATAAAAGACAAAAAAATTGATCATATTGATTGCATGAAGCTTGATATTGAAGGTTCTGAGTTTGCGGTTATAGAAGACACCTTTGGTAGTAAAAATCCGCTAATAGTACCAAATGTAATAATAGAATTTCATGAACGATTTTTTGAGGATGGTGTTGAGAAAATGAAAAGAGCATTCAAAACAATGCACGAAGCCGGGTATGTCCATGTCTGGACATCAAAGCTTGGAATAGAATGCCTATTTGTCCACAAGGATTATTTATAGAGAGGTTATATAATGGCGAAAACTGCGACAAAAAAGATACTAAAAGCTATAGCCCCGTACGGTGCGGTTGTTCTATACGGCAGATACAGGCAGAATAGAGAGCTAAACTACTGTCCTATATGTGATAGCAGCAACAGATTTAGCCCAGCCTCTTCTGCAGGCGTGAGAACCCGCCAAAGAGCCGTATGCTCTAATTGCGGCTCATTAGAGAGACATCGCCTTACGTGGTTATTTGTAGATAGATACATAGGAATGGACAAAATAAAAAATAAGAGCATGCTACATGTTGCTCCGGAGAGCTCCCTACGGGCGAAGTTTAGTGGCTTATTAAGAGATAAGTACTTATCGGCCGATATGTATGAGAAAGACGTGGATGTAAAAATGGACATAACCAATATCAAGTACCCCAACTCCTCATTCGACTTCGTTATGGCCAACCACGTGCTTGAACATGTGAGTAACGATATAAGAGCAATGAAAGAGCTAAATAGAGTTCAGAAGCGGGGAGGGTGGTCTATACTACTTGCGCCTATTGCAAACCAAGAAAAGACCTATGAGGATAGTACGATAAAAACAAAAAAAGGCCGCTTAAAGGCATTTGGACAGGAAGATCATGTGCGAAAGTATGGGCGTGATTACGAAGATAGGCTTCGTAAAGCAGGCTATAAAGTTGAGAAATATAGTTTAAACGATATTGCAAAGAAATCAGAAATAAAAAAAATGTCCTTAGCTGAAATCGGTGATTTGGGCGATTTTACGCAATCAGAAATATACTTCTGTACTAAGGATGGTAAAAAGGGCTCATGAAGATGAATATAGTTTTTGCAGTGGACGACAAGGGTTTTAGTATGATGGTCGTTGGGCTATATTCTGTTATTAAGAATAATAAGGGCAAGATTGATTTCCATGTATTTCATCGTAATATCTCGCAAACCAACCTAAATCGCCTAGCAAAACTAGATGACAATTTTTCCAATATTAGTATAAAGATCCATAAAATAGACAAAGACCGATTCGAGAACGTAAAAGTTAATAACAAGAATGTCACCACGGAGGCGTACTACAGATATCTAATACCAGAGGTACTGAATAATGAATCAAGGGCGCTTTATATGGATTACGATATGATGTGTATTAATGATTTAGTGCCACTATATAATACAGATTTAGAAGAAAATTATTTAGGGGCCGTTGCAGACTATATAGTTGAGAACAGCCCAAAGTTTAGAGGCTTTAAGGACGGTATAAGTTTCCGGAACAATGAAATATATGCAAATTCAGGGCTACTACTGTTTAATCTCGATAATATTAGAAACAGTGACGTGATGGCCGAGTTCTGGAAAAATCTGAAACAAAAAGACAAGATAATTAAGAAAGAGTTCAATATTTTTGCCGATCAAACTCTTGCGAACCTAACATTTAAGAGTAAAATAAAGTTTCTAAACCCTAAGTACAACGTGTTCACAACTACATTAAAGGACACTAAACAAAAAGATCCAGTCATTATTCACTTCACAGGATCATATAAGCCTTTTACATATAGAAATAAGTATACAGAGGAGTATGATGAAATCTACTATAAATATTACAAAGAGTGCCTTGAAATAATAGGTGATGACGATGGTGTTTTGGTAAAAAATACGCTAAAGAGACTTAGCAGGGAAGTTGAGGAGACTGCCGAAATTAGCAAAGACAAAGACGATCAGATAGACAGGGCCCATGCGCACATCTATGATATAGAGAAACGACTAAGAGCTCAGGATGACCATATACATGCCCAGGAAAGGCAACTCAATAGCATTATTAGCTCCCAAAAGCGAGCAGTAAAACTCCTTCTAAATAAAATTAGGAGCAAATGATAGCCTCGCGCTGGCTTAATTACCAATAACTGAGAGTAAGCCTGAGACATGTCTACTCCAAGTAAATTTCTTGCTTTGAACTGTACCCTTATGAGCAAGTTCTCTCCTCGCGTCTTTGTCCGATAGGCTGACAATTGAACTGGCAACTTCTACCACACTGCCTGTTCTAACGAGGATTGCGGCATCTCCGGCGACCTCTGGTATGGAAGAATTATTATACGATATAACGGGGCAAGATGCGCTCATTGCCTCGATTACGGGCAAGCCAAAACCTTCAAAACGAGAGGCAAATACAAATACAAGCGCATCTTTGTACAATCCATTCTTTTGCTGGTCGGTAACGAATCCTACCAGGTGAATATCGGAACTATAGGGGCTATCTATTATTGCGTTTCTGCCTTTTACGTCCGGTATGCTCTCGACGTTACGAAACTCATTACCCGCCAAAACGAGCGCAATATCCTGACCACGGCCACGGGCTATGTTATAGGCATGTACAATGTCACTAATCGATTTTCGTGCGTCCGTGCCACCTATATAAAATATATAAGGTTTATCGATAGTCTTTGCAGTACTCGAATCTATATCGGTAGTTGATCCTACGGGTGCTAAGTATGATACTTCTAGTTTACTTTTTGGTACGCCTAGTAGTTCATGGAATGAATCTGCTGTAGCCTGCGATATGCATACTACTTTGTCCGCGCGAAGGAATACCTTGTAATGTATCCAGTACCGGAACCGATAGTACACAGCACGTAGTAGCGCCCGTATCTTTGCCTTTTTACCGCGTGCGTGATTCCATGCAAAGGGCAGGGAAGGTCTATATTCATTTTGCATTATATAAGGTATGAGGTCATATCCGATTATTACCTTGCGTAGTCCGCGCCACCTAGGCATACCCAGCATAAAATCAAACTGCACGAATGTGTCAGGGCGATGTTTTTTGAGAGCGGAAAAACGATGCCATACTAGTTTGAATATGCCTAAAGCTTTTTCTGGTGAATCGAGAGCGGTATCTATAACTGGAGTTTGAACGATTTTGTAGTTAACTCTAGTTTGAATATTTAGATCTTCGATAGGATCGCTACTGTCGAAACAGTAAAATAGATATATATCATCGCTCTCGGGTAGGTTTTCGAGGATACTTCGTATATGCATGCCAATACCACGATTTTGGTGGCCAATTTGGAGCGGACGTAAATCCATGCAAATAGTCTTTGTCATTTACGATCCAAATTAGTTAACATGTTAAGTAATTTTTCCGCCTCCTGGTCCCAAGAGTATTTATCTGCCTGGCGGAAGCCTTTTTCACGCATTTCATCTTGTAATTTTTTGTCGCCCAAAACCTTCTGTATAGATGACGTTAAATCATCTACAGAATCCGCGCCAACCGTTATGGCCGCATCTCCAACCGCCTCTGGCAAAGACGAATTATCGCTAGTAATTGTTGGAACGCCGCATGCCATAGCTTCAACTGGTGGAATTCCAAAGCCCTCGTACATGCTCGGATACACAAACAGCGATGCACCGCTATACAATGCCGCTCTGTCTTCGTCTTTTACGTATCCCTGGGGCTGTTGTATATGATTACCCGCCACGCGCAAACGTTCGATAATGTCGAAAATCTCGTTATCTAGCCAGCCACGGGCGCCAACCAATAGCAATGAATGCTCTTTTCGGGTTTTTGCCGGTAGTTTCTCGTAGGCTAGCAGTAAGTTCTTTAGATTTTTACGGGGCTCTAGGTTGCCCACGTACAGGATATATTTACCGAATATTCCATATCTAGCCTTGACATGTTCGACTGCGTCGGCGGGCCATCGAAAGAACTGGGTTTGATCGATGCCAGGATAGATAATCTCTATGTCGCCCTCCTTTTTGCCATAATGTTCAACTATCTCTTCCTTGCTATTCGTAGATATGGTAACAATCTTGTCTGCCCACTTTGCTGATTTTTTTACATTCTGGCTCAGAAACTCTTGGTTACGAGGATCCGCGAACTGCGGAAACTTTTCAAACGATAAATCATAAATAATAGGTACGGATTTCGAGAATAGCAGTGGCCATGACGTGAAGTTTGGAAACAAATATATTTTTTTGCCAAAGAATAAATCATAAAAAGGCTGTATACCACGAATCTTGAGCGCGTTTGATATACGCAACGGAAAGGGTGTTCGACGATAGCGAAAATTCCTGAACTGGTAGCTCTTTATCTTGCGCACCCTCTTGAAGTAAATGCCAAGCGTAACTTCGATATCATCGCGACCTTCAATCTTTCTGTCCAGTGCGTGAAGCAATTCTAGGGTATAGTGCCCAATCCCACTAAAATGCGGAACGATTAATACCTCTGCATCAATAAATATCTTTGTTTTTTTCGACATCCTTAGCGATATTTTACACTAATACTATAATCGACAGCAAACATACTATCTGTTAGTCCATGTTGCCCAAGTGTGTTTACCGCCATTTTTGTAGACAACAAGATTGCCGTCCGACTGAAGCCTTAGCCTAGATGGTCCATTACCTTGAGACCAACTAGCCCATAGAGGTTTGTTGGACGCAGTATAGACAACTAGGTTGCCGTCACCCTGGAGCACAACCCTATGAGCACCTTTATTATATGTCTTCGTATGCCATAGGGGCTTCTTGTCTTTGTATAAAACCAGGTTACCATCACCTTGAAAAATTAGTCGGTAGCCGTTTGACGCCACGAGAGATTCGCCTTGGAAGAAACTGGTACCCGAAACCAAGACGGGGACGGTTTCATTTGATGTTATATTTATGTTGATTTTTGATGCGTCTATCCATGTAGTCCCATCCGCCACAACTCCAAAGTGGTCGGAAAACACCCCTTCGCTATTTGGTGCGGATAATGTAAAGCTAAATGTTGCGTACTGTCCAGTTGGTATAGAGGACTCGGTTGCGTTAACAAGTCGTGTTGGACTGTACCAGGATGAATCAAAAAACGGACTATCTATATGATCGCGTGGACTGGTAACGCCCAACCTCAGATTTGTATTCGATAGCGTGGCGGAACCAATATTTTTAAAGAGTGCCTTGCCATAAACTTTTTGACCAGGTCGTAGTGAATATGGAGAGGGAATCCTTGCCTTCATAGCTGAGTCATAATATAAGTCATAGTCAACTAGTTCTACGTCGTAGGACTGACTTGGAGTGACGTTCATATTTATAATGACAGAGTCTTTACTTATCCATAGACGACTTTCAGCTACAATGCCAAATTTTTCACTGAAATTTCCGACGTCTCTAGGAACTCTCATACTGAACAGGAACGTACCCGTATCGTTGGGAGATAATGAATTCTCTTCTATCGCAGATACTCTTCCGCTTGTTAGCCAGCTACCATCATTAAAATTACTTCCACGATCCGTCGGGCTTGTTGTTCCAAGGCGCGTGAAGCTTTGAAGAAGGTCTTTTGACCCGATATTTTTTACACCGAGCTCTCCATAAACGGTTTGTCCAGGTGATAGATTGTATATATCATTAACGGGATTAATAACCGCTGTACGGTTCGAGTCAGAGTAGAGAGTAAGACCCTGGACTTCGGCATCGTATGCGGTCGTTGTGCTACCAAACCAGTCTGTAAAATAATTATAAAAATTTCGGTTGCCGTATGCGCCACAAGGTGCTGTTCCATACCCGGCATTCAGGGCGGCCTGGTTTGGCTGGTACGGTGTATATCTATATAGTGCAGATGTTGCGCGGTTCTTTATGTTCACGTTGCTACCGCCGCATGAAGCGTTGGGATTATACTGGACATAATTAGTTCCAACAGGGTAGTTCGACCAGCCTCCGGATAATACTTCACGAAACAGCGCGGCAGCTTTGCGAACCTGTTTTTTGAAACCGGCATTTTGGTTATTACAACCATTCCCATTGTCAGGACAATCATAACCAGTAGCGGCAAGGTATTGGTGGTTATTGGGGAATGAATCTGTTATTAAGCCTTGCTCTTTTTGTAACAACACGATTAATACCCTGGGGTTGATATCGTAATCTCTAGCGGCTTGGTATATAATGCGCGCCGCAGATTCGCCACCAAAGGTTTGTTCCGCCATGCATATAAAGTGGCCGTTTTTGATCTTCCATATATACTTATGACCCTGGCTGTTAAATGTGTAGGCAGTTCCATCACCTGGTTTTGTCAGCTTGTCGTAGTAATAGGAGCCGTTTGAAAAAGGCCCCTTGCTAGTACAACTACTAACCTTGTTTAGCAAAAATGACTTTATTTGAGCCTCGGACATGGACGTTTCGTCGGACATTACCGCATCGCTCATTATATGACCGGCGCTAAAGCCCTCTAGAGTAGCTCCGGCTTTGTTATTTAACAAGATTAGTGAACAAAGAATCGAGACAAAGATAGCACCAAGGACGATAGATGCTTTTGTACTAAAATCTTTTTTGCGCAGCGATTGTATCATACGGAAACCTCTCCTGATATTTTGCCAGATACACCGTTACTCTCTATTTGTATCACAATATTCCACAGTCCTTTCGAGAGCTCTTTCACGGGAATTGAAAACCCATCACAGGTAGATGAAGACGGGTTGCTAATAATACTAGCTGATCTAGTCACTGTTTTGCTCGTTGATTTACTTGTTAGCGATAATCTGCAGGTACCATCCAAGGGGTCGTTATTGATAGTAACCCTTATTACTAATTTATCATCAACCACAGAACTATAATTAATCACACCGGAGAGGGCACCTGTCTTGGGCTTACTGCCGCTATTGTCTTCGTATTGTGTTGGAGTCTTGTCTATTGGATCGACGTTATCTATGTCAAAGTTTGGATCATGCTCCGTATAGCGGCTAGTATCATTTGAAGAAGTATTATCGACACTATTGCCGGGAAAAGGCCAGAGTCCGGAACTAAATGCAAAAAAACCATAGGCAGACACTGCAAGGGCGGCTACTAGGGCTACAAAATACTTCTTTCTCTTGACTGATTTTCTTGTTGAAATTCTCATATTTGTATTTGCTTATGTTACAACATCATTATAAGCAAATTACCAATACATATCAATACCGAGGACCTATAACATTAAAAAGAATGGTATTATTAGTCTAATGAAACGAGTACATGGCTATGTTTATTCTGTTGTTTCACATCAATACTTTTGGCTTGCTGTTTTAGGGCTGGCCATATTCCAAGGTCTCTGGTACGCCCTTAGTTTCGGCCCAATCCTATTCGACGAGACTAGACATCTCAACTTCATATTCCTTTACACCGACTATGTAGGCCCCTTTATAAATACACAGACTCAAGCTATGGATCACCTCGGTCAAGTTACCAGAGAACCCTCCTACCTATATTATTATTTAATGAGTTTACCACTTAGGGTGATCAAAATCTTCGTGACAGACTATACGGCCCAAGTAGTTATTCTGAGAATAATTAATATGGGCTTTTTCATCACGGCACTAATTATTTTTAAAAAGATATTTTTAGAGATTGGCCTAAGCAGAGCTGTGTCAAATTTAACATTGCTCTTGTTTATACTAATACCTACTGTTGCCCCGCTTGCTGGCGTAGTAACCTACGATGTTGGAGTATTGCCAGTCATCGCATTGCTTGTGCTACTGAGTGTAAGAATATATAAAAATAAGAGAATTTCCTCGCAGGAGATTGTGCTACTGATTATCCTATCTATTGCTGCGTCTGTAATTAAATACACCGCTTTACCGGTTGTTGTGGCCATTGTGGCGATACTCTCCGTTCAAATCTTTAAGGCCCGCGGTAGCGCTGTTTTAGGAGATATCAAGAAAACGTACATCTCTAGTAGTGTATCACTGAGGATAGCCATGGCCTTAGGTCTATTGTTGGCAATACTTGTATTTATAGAAAGACCGGCATTAAATATTATCAATCATAGTGCACTAAACCCGAGCTGCCTAAAGACTCTGCCTGCTGAAAGCGCGAAAGAAAGATGTGCAAAAAACTATGTCTACGAAAGGAATATTAGATTTGCAGAAGCGAAGCCAGAGGAGTTTGTACCAGTAAACCCTATTGATTACTTCTTCGGTACATGGCTTAAAGGAATGGTTGTCAGCTCCACGCGTCAGGTGCCGGCGGTGCCATACTTGCCGATTATAACTGCCTTTATTTATATATCGGTAGTTGCTGGTGTGACAGTAATATTGCTTGCGTTGAGGGAGCTTTTATCAAAGTACAAAGTCTTGTGGGTACTACTGATAGTAATGTTGGTTTATGTAGGGGCGGTTTATTATTCAAACTATACTGCCTACACCAGACTTGGACAGCCAGTTGCAATTAGTGCAAGATATCTTATGCCGATATTGCCAATAATGATAGTCCTCCTTGCAATGTCAATAAAAAGCTTGGCACGCAGAAATTATTATAGATACGCACCGTTTTTACTACTTATTACGATACTAGCATTCTCACAAGGCGGCGGGCTAACAAGCTACATTCTATACGCCAACAATGGTTATTATTGGCAGCGGGACACGGTTATAAAAGCTAACCAAGATGTCAAACATTATCTTGAACGTGTAATAAAAGAGTAGTGATATGAAGGTTAGAAAAAAAATTCTCTTTATGGCGCGTCGTTTTCCGCCGTCCGTTGGTGGAATGGAGAGATTTGCGTATGATCTATCAGAATCCCTATCGAAAATTGTAGATTTAAAAAAGATTACATGGGGCGGATCGAATAAATGGCTCCCTATCGTGTTGCCTATCTTTTTCCTTCGAGCCTTTTTTGCTTTACTGACCGATAGGAAGATAGCCATAATTCACGTACAGGATGCCGTTCAGGCACCGATAGGCTGGCTACTTAGCAAGTTATTCAGAAGACCATATCTAATTGTCGCTCATGGGCTAGATATAACCTACGAAAAGACGGCATACCAAAAAATTATTTTACCCTTTGTCCGAAGGGCGGACTATGTAGTGTCAATCAGTACGGCAACGCAAGACGAGGCGCTGAAAAGGGGGGTGCAAAAGGCTAGGGCAAGTGTAATAACATTAGGCACCACAGACGATTACGGGAACCCAAGACCCAACAGGAAGGAGCTCGGAAAAAGGCTAGGCATTGTGTTGGATTCCAGGCCAATCCTATTAACCACGGGCAGGTTGGTAAAGCGAAAAGGTGTAGCTTGGTTTATCGAAAATGTGCTACCGTCTATAGTAAGCGTGAAGCCGCAAACCATATATCTTGTTGCTGGGGACGGTTCAGAAAGGGAAAATATCCTAAGGTCAATACAAGAAAGCCAAATGCAGAAACACGTCAGACTTCTAGGGAGGGTAGACGACGAAACCAGATCTCTCTTATACAGGTCTTGCGATATTTTTGTTATGCCAAATATTGTCGTCCGGGGTGATATGGAGGGATTCGGTATTGTTGCCCACGAAGCTGCAAATGCCGGCGTTCCAGTGGTGGCAAGCAACCTTGAGGGCATAGCGGATGCATTGGTAGATGGCAAGAATGGGATACTAGTTCCCTCACGAGACTCGGGCGCGTTCAAGAGAGAGATAGAACGCTTTTTAACCGATAACAAGTATCGCAAAAACTTTGGCAAGGGGGCGCGATCATATACCCTGAAAGAATATAGCTGGGAGAATATCGCAGATCAGTATATGAATGTATACGATAGAATGGTTAAATAGAAACAACTATTGCGGGGAAATGGAGGAAAAATGAGACGAGTTATTACTTACGGCACATTTGATTTGCTACACTATGGCCACATAGAATTGCTTCGTCGCGCCAAAGAGCAGGGAGACTACCTAATAGTTGGACTATCGAGCGATGAATTTAATGAAGGAAAAGGCAAGAGGTCTCACTTTGATTACGAAAAGAGAAAGGATATGTTGTCGGCCATAAAATACGTCGACGAGATTATTCCAGAAAACACATGGGATCAAAAAAGATCTGACATAAAAGACAACGCAATAGATGTATTTGTAATGGGCGGTGATTGGGAGGGCAAGTTCGATGACCTGAAAGATATATGCGAAGTAGTGTATCTAGAAAGAACACCCGACATATCATCAACGGCAATCAAAGGATTGCACAAGAAGGCCGACAAGTGAAGGTAGAAAGAAACAAACCATCACACTGGATACTATTGATCATCAGTGGCATCAATATTATCATCTCTATCCCCTTTCGGTTTTTTAAAAGAAAAGATACGCGAAGAGTAGTATTCTTTTACCAAATGCACGGCAACGTTGGTGCGCTTGCTGACTATATCGCAAAAAAGGATCCGTCTATTGATATGTATTTTTTGGCCTTTCCAGAATACCTAGATATATACAAGGACAAACACGATTTACCGGTCCTGAATATGCTCAATCCTTTTGATATGATAAAGGTCGCACAGAGCGATGTTGTTGTTACCAATTATGGTGCGCTAACATTGAAATACCTAGCCAAGCTAACAAGTGTCAAATTTGTAGACGTATGGCACGGACTCCCAATGCTGAAAAACCAAACACCAAAGATCATGGACTATCTAAACTATTATGCGGAGGTATGGGTTTCTTCGGAAGCGATGAAGAAATTTTATAAAACAAAGTATAAACTGCGGTCAAAACTCGTTGTGACGGGCTACGGCAGGACGGATAAACTTTTTAACGGATCATATGATGCCGTTGAAGTGAGGAAAAAATACGGCCTGCCAGCTGATAAAAAAATTATCCTGATTGCCCCAACATGGAAACACAACAACCCAAACCGAAAAGAGTTGCCCTTTGGTCTATCACCTGATAAATTCATCAGCGAACTAAATGACATAGCTAAAAAAACTAATAGCTTTGTTGTGTTTCGGGCGCACATGCTTAGTGAGGATATTGGTGATGCGGGCAAAAGCATAAAAGCTCTATCTTCGCACGACTATCCAGATACCGAAGAGATAATCTCTGTCGCAAACATTGTGGTGACGGACTGGTCATCAATTGCATTCGACTTCATGGCAACAAAAAGGCCTGTCATATTCATCGATGCACAAACTCCCTTCGTTGGGGAGGAGCTTGAGGATAGATGTACTCCGGAAAACCGGTTTGGACCAATAGTCGGAGAGATAGGAGAGTTTAAGAGTATTATTAAAAGATACCTTAATAAACCCGAAAGCTACGTAAAAGAGAACAAAGACGATATAAAAAGAATTGAAGAAATAGCATACGGCAGTGCTTTAGACGGGAATGCCACCGAGAGATATTACCAGCGCCTAACGGAGCTTCTAAAAGACTAACTGTCTTTTATCCAGTCAGCCCAGGGTACTGATATTTCTGATAGTTTTTTAAACTTTTTTACATCGTTTTTAAAGAAATCGACAAGTTGTTTGTATGTTTTTGATCTTGGATCCAAGGAGGTGCTGTCTACCTTTGTATTCCAAAACAAGACTTTCAAATAAATTCTCTTGCGAACGGGCGCTGGCACAAGCCTTTGCCACAAAAATTTCACAACAGGAAACTTATGTAGATACGCTGAATTTAAATACTTAATTTTTGCCTTGCTACCACCTCTATTCGTCCGTATACCTAAGTCACCAGGCTTGTAGGTATTATCAACATCTAGAAAATCAAAAACTTTTTCGATGACCGCGGCAGGATTCCTGTCGATTTGGTCAGTAAGTATAACCATGACACCGTTTTTACCGAACAGTTTACTATATTTTTCCAACACTCGTCCGTACTCACTTGCAAACAGGTAGCTGTTACCCTGGGACAGATTTGCCCTCTCTTTTTCTAGATCTTTTTTCAACAATAGCAAAACATTCTGTTCGAAAGAACCTTTTAGATAGCCGTGTCGAGCGTGCATTTTGAAGTGAGAGTAGCTTCTCTCTATAGGGTGGCGAGCCATTAGAATAATCTTTGTGTCTGGGGATTGTTTATAAATTCTCTCGGCAATCAGCTCTGGTGTATTTTTACCAAATCCTGATGTGTACTGTGGTGTTAAGGTTCCAATTTTTTGTCCATTCTTTGCTCCAGAAAAGAATGTTTTCATATACCACTGCCAGCCCTTGTTATATATATCATCATCATTAAAATACGGAACCTCTTTTGCAGGGGGAATGTATATATCTGGATGCCCCTTAATCAGCTCAAAAAGCGTGCTTGTTGCCGCTTTGGGCGCTCCGATACATATAAAGTCTAACTTCTTTGACAAAAACTATTCTCCATTACGAACAATACCATTTAACCACACTCGAATATATTTGAAAGGCAACGGCCAAGCTTTCGTGTGTTTTCGGACTACGATAACGGTCGCGATATTGCCGAGTATCATGGTCAACGACGTCCCAATAGCGGCACCCACAACACCAAGAACAGGGACTAAGGCTATTCCAAGGGCAATATTGATTGCAAGTGACGTGCCAACTATAGTGGCTAGGACCTTTTCTTTACCTGTCATAGCTAAGATATAGTTTGTCGAACCAACGGACACGTTAACCAACTGTCCGATAATGAGAATGATGAGCGCAGTTGATCCTGCCTTAAACTCATTACCAAACAAGCCAAGAAGTTCGTTGCTGAATATCGCTATGACGGTAAAAAGCGGGATACCAAGAGCCATCCCCAAGGCACTTATTTTACTGATCATTATTCTTAATTGTTTATGCCTACCCGAACTGTACAGTTCGGAAATTTTCGTAGACGCTATTACATTGATCGCGGCAAGTATTAGGCTCATGAGCATAGATATTTTTAGTGCGATATTGAAGATGGCAACGGAGGCATTGTCGGACATGGCGCCAATAATCAAAACGCTCACCTGGCCGTTCATTTGTGTAGCGAACGTTACAAACAGCAGTGGCGCGGCTACTATCATAAGGCGTTTTTTATCAAAAGAAACGACGTTCTTGTGCTTGGGCATAAATCGTTTTATGAGTAACGCGCCGATAGTTGCAATAACATAAAGCCCAACAACAAAGCCAACTGCTAGTCCGCTAAGACCAAAGAAGGCGCCGACGGTTAAGGCTGCAATTATGGCAAATGCATACATTCCAGCACGCTCTACCGATAACGCTGCACGCGTATGTTTCATAGCTCGCAGGGTACCGCTGAATATATACATCAGTGAAAAGGGAGGAACGGCGAACGCGAATGCCTGTAGGTAGTAGGTTAGTTCTGATGAGTTAAAAACCTCGTTAGCAAGCCATGGTGCGGTCAGGAATAGCACGATAGATAATGGTATTGTTAACGCCAAAGAAAGCTGTACGGCCGAACGTCGTACTCCACTAGCTTCTGCTGGATTTTTCTTTAATAAGTGGGGTATAAAACGGACCGCGGCTTGATCAAGACCTAGTCGGCCCAAAAGCGCCAGGGCCATCAATACAGACAGGGACAAGTAGAATATACCCGCGCCGTGAGCTCCATAATTATTAGTAAGCAACAGGTCAAACGCAAATTGAAGTGCCGTTGCGCCACACAACATTACCACCGCCCAAAAAGAGTGCCTTATAATTTCGGCAAAGTTTTTATCACCCGTTTTGACGAGCTTACTGACACGATTGCGCATTATATTGATTCTGTCATTACCTAATTATGTTATCACTCTGGGGCACTTCTAGGTAGCCATTACCCCGTTCGGTGCACACAGCGTGATATAATTAAACTAACGAATATAACTGCGAGAAAAGGGAGATATATGTCTAATAGTGCGACTGCGCATGGGGGAAAATTGGTAAATTTATTGGTCGGCGAAAAGCGGGCCAAGGAACTAAAGAAGGAAAGCGCAAAGCTAAAGAGCTGGGACCTAACACCTCGTCAAGTTTGTGACACGGAACTGATTCTAAATGGGGGATTTTCACCACTAGAAGGCTTTTTAAACCAAGCTGATTATGATTCTGTATGCAAGGACATGCGCCTAAATGACGGTACCTTGTGGCCTATTCCCGTGACATTGGACGTAGACGAAGATTTTGCTAAAAGTCTAAAGAAGGGCGAAAGAGTCGCACTACGTGATCAAGAGGGCGTGGTGCTGGCTATTTTGACCGTCGGGGACGTTTGGCGGCCCGACAAGTCTATTGAAGCCAAGCAAGTATTTGGTGCCGATGACAAGGCGCATCCCGCGGTATCGTATCTACATGATATCGCAGGTAGTCACTATGTGGGCGGTACGCTGGAAGGTCTAGAGCTGCCTAGTTACTATGATTTTAATGATTTGCGTAATACTCCACAAGAACTACGCGCATATTTCGAAAAGATGGGATGGACACAAATCGTTGCATTCCAGACCCGCAACCCAATGCACCGCAATCACGTTGAGGCTGTTTTTCGCGCCGCCAAAGAGTCAGAAGCAAACGTGTTGATCCATCCGGTTGTTGGTATGACCAAACCTGGCGATGTTGATCATTACACACGAGTTCGCGTATACAAAGAGGTGGTCAAGAAGTTTCCGCCATCTACTGCGGCGATTTCACTGTTACCACTTGCTATGCGCATGGCCGGTCCACGTGAAGCGGTCTGGCATATGATTATCCGCAAAAACTACGGCATGACGCATTTTATCGTTGGTCGTGATCACGCCGGTCCTGGCAAAAACTCCGCAGGCGAAGATTTCTATGACCCATTCGCGGCTATTGAATTGGCAAAGAAACACGCGGACGAGATTGGCATTACGGTCGTTGGTGTTGGCTTTTTGGTCTATGTCAAAAACCTAGACAAATACCTGGAAATTAGCGAGACTACCGACGATATGGAAGTTATGAAGTTTTCTGGCACGGAGCTACGGGCGCGACTAACAGACGGTCGCGAGTTACCCGAATGGTTCACGTACCCTGAAGTGGCTGCCGAGCTACGGCGCACCTACAAGCCTCGTGACAAGCAAGGCTTCACGGTGTTATTCACGGGTCTATCAGGTAGTGGTAAGTCAACCATAGCAAACGCGCTGATGGTCAAACTGATGGAACAGGGTGGACGTACGGTGACCATGCTAGATGGCGACGTAGTTCGCAAACATCTATCTAGCGAGCTAGGATTTAGCAAGGAACATCGCAACCTGAACGTTTCACGCATAGGCTATGTCGCGTCCGAGATTTCCAAACATGGTGGTATAGCAATTTGCGCGCCGATTGCCCCGTACGATAGCGTTCGCAAGCAGGTTCGTGAGATGGTTTCTGGTAACGGTGGCGTGTTCGTGCTGGTGCACGTTGCAACGCCGCTAGAGGTGTGTGAGGAGCGCGATCGCAAGGGTCTATACGCCGCCGCGCGCGCAGGCAAAATAAAAGAATTCACAGGTATATCTGATCCGTACGAAGAACCAAACGACGCGGAAGTAGTATTAGAGACAACTAAACATTCGCCCGAAGAATTGGCTAATCAAGTGTTGCTGCATCTAGAAAACGAAGGCTTGCTGGCGAATCCGGAATGAGCGACAGGAAAGAACTGCTAGACAAAGTTATCGACATCGCCAAGCTTGCTGGCGACGCGATTATGGATGTCTACGAGTCTGATGACTTTGACGTAGAGACAAAACATGATGACAACTTTACGTCGCCACTGACGCGAGCCGACAAGGCCGCGCATAATGTTATCGTCGACGAACTGGGCAAAATCAGTGACTATTATGTACTGTCCGAAGAAGGTGAGAGTCATGTTCCCGACACTGATCCGTACTGGCTGGTTGACCCGCTAGATGGTACTAAAGAGTTCGTGAAGCGTAACGGAGAATTCACGGTCAACATAGCGCTAGTAACAGGCGACAGGCCCGTACTAGGTGTCGTGTACGCACCTGTATTGGATGTTTACTATTGTGGGGATGTCGAGTCTGGGCTATCGTTCAAAATAGTGAAGGGTGAACGAAAAGACATCACGGCAGAGTCAAAGGCGAGTATTCCAAAGATAGTCGTTAGTCGTTCGCACAAAGATGAAAAAACCCAAAAGCTACTAGACGCCATAGGCAAACACGAGGAGGTCGCCATGGGCTCATCACTAAAACTGTGCTTGGTCGCAGAGGGCGAGGCGGCGCTGTATCCAAGATTGGGACCCACGTCATTGTGGGATACGGGAGCGGCGGATGCGGTCGTTACTGCTGCGGGAGGAAAGGTTACTCAGTTAAATGGTAGTTTGCTATCATACAAACCTGCGCAAGAAATTCTAAATCCAAATTTTGTAGTGAGTGCTATCAATAGCCCTGCCTGGCAAGAATACCTATCCTAATATTCCAAAATACCAAGCCAGTAAAATCGTTAACACTAGGGTCGTTACTATATTTAGTACGATGCCCATGCGCATAAAGTCGCTAAATTTATATCCACCAGCACTATATACCATAGTGTTTGTCTGATAACCCAGAGGGCTGATAAATGACATGGATGCCGTGATGGCTATGGCGATTGCGAACATACGTGGATCGCCACCACTTTGCACTGCAGTGGCAATTGCGATAGGAAATATTAGTGAGGCGGCAGCGACGTTGGTAATAATCTCGGTAAGGATAGTCGTCGCGATTATTACGCCTAGCAATAATCCTACCAATCCGAATACGCCGAAGTAATCAATAATAGACGAACTAACAACTTCCGCCAGGCCAGAAGACGACACTCCGCCCGCGACGCCAATAGCCGCCGCAATCATGATTAATAGGTCGAAATCTATAGCGTTGCGCGCCTGTGACGTCGTGAGCAGCTTTAGGACTATCGTAGATAGCGCACCAGACAGAGCGGCTATGTAAAGCGGAACACCGAATAGAATCAGACCTATAGTTAGTAGAATTGTCGCCGTGATTAGGGCGTTGGCCTTTTTGTTTGTTTTTGCCTTGCCTATTTGACGCATATACAAAAAGTCGTTTCGGTCATTCCAGCGATCGACGAAATGATCGTCGCCAACTAACAGCAGGCTATCGCCAGGCTTTAGCTTGATACTGCCCAGTGATCCACCAATTTTTTCACCCGCGCGAAAAATTGCCAAAACGGCCGCCTGGTATTTGGCGCGAAAACCGATTTCAGCCAACGTTTTGTCGGCCATAGACATATTATGACCAACGACAGCTTCGACATACACGGATGATGAATCCAGTTTCCTAGCATGTTTATCCTCAACCAGGGTTAATCCGTGATGGTCGGCTAGTTCGGCCAAAGAAGTAGCGTTGCCTGAAAACCTCAATATATCGCCACTACGGATTTGTGTATCGGGTTGGACGGGAGACACGACATCATTGTTTTTTCGAACGATCTCCGCCAAAAAGACGGATTTTAGGTTGCGTAGTTTTGCATGGGCAACAGTTTGTCCCACTAGATCGGCTCTTGGTTTTGTATCAAATACGAAATCTTTTTCAATTTCGTCGTTATCGTAATCGGCAAAGTTACGCTCTGGAATAAGCTTTGGTCCTAGCCAAATTATGATGCCTAGCCCAATTATGACCAACGGTAGACTAGCATTCGTGAGCTCAAAGAAAGAAAACGGTTCGTATCCGAAATCGACCAGTAGCCCAGAAACAACCAGGTTCGTGGAGGTGCCAATCAGTGTTAGTGTTCCTCCCAAAATGGCCGCGTAGGACAAGGGAATCAGAAATTTAGACGCTGGAATGTTATGTCGCTTTGACCAATTGATTATTGGGTTTATAAACATAGCGACAACAGGGGTATTATTTACGAATGCAGAGCTAGCTGCGACGGGAATTGTAACTCTAGCAATGCCGGCACTGATGTTTTTTGATTTTCCAAACGCCTTCTGGGCTATTGCGTTGAGATTAATCGTATTACTTATAGCTTTTGCTATTACAAATAGCGAGGCGATTGTAATTAAACTATCATTGCTAAATCCCGACAGTGCATCGGTCGGTGACACAACCCCGGTTATTACCAGAGTGGCGAGGCCTGCCAAAAATGCAAACGCCGGACTAACTACTTCTTTGAATAGCGCGATAAATATTGCGACTAGTACAAAGAGGGTAATTAGTTCGGGCATTCTACTTCTTGTATTGCTGTTCTTTTAGTCGCTCTAGTTGTTCTTCTAATAGCGTTCTGTTAGTACGTAACAGGTCGGCTATTACAACCAACGAGAATGATAACAGCGAGCCAACGAGCATCGCGCTGCCGAAAATAAGCGATTGCAGATGTCCTTCACCCTCTCCCTGTAAAAAGAAGGCCAAGTAACGAACGAATGGATAGGCTGCAACCAAGAACAAGATCACGCCGAGCGTCATGAAAACCGTATGCGGGCGATACATTAGGTAAACACGAATTATTGCTTTTCCAGATTTGAACATATGATGCCAAATATTTTTAAACAGTCTGGATTCGCGAGTTTTCTCGTTTGTTTCAATTTTTACGCTGGCTATTGATAGCCTCTTGTTGCCGGCCTGAATGATTGTCTCCATGCAATAGCTAAACCTGGTAACGATATTTAGCTTTATTAGGGAGTCGCGGGAATACGCGCGGAACCCGCTGGCCGCGTCGGGTAGGTTTGTGCCGGCGGCGTAATTTACCACGGCGCTACCAAATCGTTGCATCAGCTTTTTGAATGGAGAGAAATGCGCCACCTTCGCGGTTTGTCGGTCACCAATTACAATATCTGCCTTTTTATCAACAATTGGTTTGACCAGTTCCGCAATTTTTTCTTGGGGGTATTGATTGTCCCCGTCGGTATTAACAACGATATCGGCGCCGTTTTTTAGAGCGTAATCCACGCCATCGCGAAAACTTCGCGCAAGACCCATGTTGCGGGTATGGTGTACGAAATGTTTCACGCCCAGCTCTTTCGCGACCTCGACGGTTCTATCGGTTGATCCATCATCGATAACCAGCCACTCTACCTGGTCGACTCCTGGCAGGGATTTTGGCATGTTTTCAAATACCAGTGGTAGTGTCTTTTCCTCGTTCAGACAAGGAACCTGAATAAAAACTTTCATACAGACTATTTTACCCCAGAAAACTACGAACGGCCAACACCTATGTATTTAAGGCCCGCTGCTTTGATGTCGGCTGGTGAAAAACGATTCATGGCGTCTACAAAGACGGTGGCGCTTTTTGCATAGTTTCCAACCGAGTAGTCCAAAAATTCGGGCCAATCCGTTGCGACTATAACCGCGTCCACAGCACTAGTTGCCTGATCAGTAGATTCACATATTTGTATGTCATCATTCAGGTCTTCAGAGGCTTCCTCGTTTGCCTTTGGGTCGTATGCTGTTACAACGGCGCCTCTGTCTGACAGTGTATTAGCCATTGCCACCCCTGGAGACTTGCGAACATCACTAGTGCCGGATTTAAAAGCTAGACCAAGTACTGCGACTTTTTTGCCATCCAGGCTTCCGTTGAATGCCGCATTAAGTTTTTCGGTTATGTATCCGGGCATGGAATTATTTTCGTTTTGTGCCTCCTGCATGATATTTAGATCTATACCATACGAGAGGCCACTAGATATTAGTCCGCTTACGTCCTTGGGGAAACAGCCTCCACCATACCCACGCCCAGCGTTTAGAAAAGCTCTACCGATTCTAGGATCCGCACCTACCGCGTCCATTACTTCGTTTATATCCGCATCCGCGGCATCTGCCAGCTTTGCTATGGAATTCGCAAAAGTAATCTTGAGCGCCAGGAACGCATTTGATGCAACCTTTACTAGCTCGGCGCTGTTTCTAGAAGTAGCTATGTACTGACCTTTTTGTGACAATACTTTTATACCCGCGATTTTTGCAATATCATCTCGTTTGGATTCTAGTTTTCTATATACATCCAACACCGATTCTACCGATGCCTTATCCGAGCCTCCAGCTACTACTCGATCAAAATACAAAGTATCGCTGATAGCAGTACCCTCGCGTAGGAATTCAGGATTTGATACGTAAGATACGTTGACTCCGGCATCGGCGAAGGCTTTCTCTACTCTTTCTCCCGTGCCAACGGGTACGGTGCTCTTTTGTACGAAAACTAGCCCCTCCTTTGCATGTTCTGCTGTTTGCTCTGCAGAGGCGAATACAAACGATAGATTAGAACTGCCATCGGGATTGTCCGGTGTCCCAACGCACGAGAATACAATATCGCTCTCTGGAATACACAAGCTGTAGTCGTTCGTAGGTATTAACTTACCGTCGTTTATTGCAGAGCTAAGTAGTTCGTCTACGCCCATTTCGTAAAAGAACGATTTTCCAGTCTTTATAATATCTAAACGTTTTTCCAATGGTTCAATCAGATAAACCTTGTAGCCTGCATGGGCAAAAAGCACAGCAGATGTAACACCCACGTAACCAGCACCTAGAACGGTAATTGTCTGCATCTTACACTCCCTTCAAATCTGATTATTATTATACATCTGCAATAGTTTGACGCGCAAATGCTATAATCGTTTCATGATTACTGTAATAATTGCCGGAGGGTCTGGCACACGCCTGTGGCCACTCTCTACATCAGACAAACCAAAACAACTACTGTCACTAACTAGTGAAAAATCCATGGTACAAAACACATATGAGCGCGCAAAAGGATTAGGCGGAGAGGTTTATGTGGTTCCAGATATTAGTCACGCTGACGCGCTAAAGGCACAGTTGCCAGAGCTAGACGAAGACCATTTTGTAGTGGAACCGGGTCGCAGGGGTACGGCGAACTGTATAGTTGCCGCCCTATCACACGTTGCAAAACGACACGATCACGATGAGCCTATTGCATTTATCCATGCCGATCATCACGTGCGTGATGCGAGTGGTTTTGCATACTGTTTTGAAGACGCGGCACGTGCATCCACAGAAAAAGGCGAGATTGTCCTTATTGGTATAGAGCCTACATATCCGGCAACCGGATTTGGTTACATAGAAAGAAACGGCGAAGCAGAAGGGCTCGAAGGTGTTTATCGGGTGGATAGCTTTAAGGAAAAGCCCGACTTTGAAACAGCGCAAAGGTACGTGGCCAGCGGAAACTACCTGTGGAATTGTGGTTACTTCGTTGGGTCGGTAAATACTTTTCTGAAGGCCCTGGAACGATTCGCGCCAGAACTGAAGGACAACTTCGATACCTTGAGCCGTATCGATAACCCAGAAGAGTACAAAGAGAAGTACCTTTCTTTTGAAAACGAGGTTATAGATATAGCACTGATAGAAAAGGCGGATACATTGTTGGTAGTGCCTGCTGCTTTTGACTGGATGGATGTAGGTAGTTTCAAGGATTTACATGATGCAAATGAATCAGACCAACACAATAATTATGTACACGGGCAGAATATTCATACGATAGAGCTAGAGAACGCGTATGTTCGAAATGAAGAACCCGACAAAAACATCGCCCTAATCGGACTAGATAACGTGGTTGTCGTGAATACAAAGGACGGTCTGTTGGTTGCGCGCAAAGATCTGAGTCATCGCGTGGGCGAGATTGCTAAGAAAATACAATCCTAGTAGGAGGTTAGAATGTGCGGAATAGTTGGCTATATAGGCACCAAATGGGCCCAAGATGTGTTGATAGAGGGCCTGCATCGACTGGAATATAGGGGCTACGATAGCGCCGGAATCGTAACGCTTGGTACGAGCGGTGCCACGTTGTTGCGAGAAAAGGGGAAGGTTGATGAACTGGATAATTTGGTCAGCAAAAATGAAAGAGACGACAAAACAGGCATAGGGCACACTCGGTGGGCCACGCACGGCGAGCCATCGGAATCGAACGCGCATCCACATAGCGCGGGAGACATCTATCTGGTGCACAATGGCATAATCGAAAACTACAAAGAGCTGAAAGCCGAGCTGAAAAACCACAAGTTTGCCAGCGAAACGGACAGTGAAGTACTGGCCGCCCTAATAAACTCGTTATATGACGAATCAACCTCGCTGGAGATAGCTGTAGGTCAGGCGCTAAAACTAGTCGAGGGTACATATGGAATAGCGGTCGTTTCAACTCGTGAACCAGGCAAGATTGTCGTCGCGCGAAAGGGTAGCCCGCTGATTATTGGTGTTGGCGAAGGCGAAACGATAATCGCCAGCGACGCCTCCGCTCTACTTGGGCACACTAGTAAAGCAATATATCTAAACGATGGCGAACTAGCCGTCTGTACCGCGGACAGTGTAGATTTGACGAATACTTCCAAACAAAAGTTGAGTCCAAAAGTCGAAAAGATAGAAGCCAGTATGGCCGCGATTCAGAAACAGGGATATGACCACTTTTTACTAAAAGAAATCATGGAACAGCCAGAGACAGTACAGTCTACCCTAAAAGGACGCGTACATCCTAGAGGTAATAAAGCCCATCTGGGCGGACTAAACATGTCCGAAAAACAGCTTCGAGGAATCGATCACGTACTAATCGTTGCGTGTGGTACAGCCTATCACGCGGGACTTCTGGCGGCGTATTACATTGAAAAGCTCAATGACAAAGTAACCGTGCAGGTAGAGATTGCCTCTGAGTTTCGATACCGCTCATTCCACCTACAACCCAGCTCTGTCGCGCTGGTGGTTAGCCAATCTGGCGAGACAGCTGATACACTAGCTTGTTTACGGGAAATAAAGAGTCGAGGCATTAAAACCCTAGGAGTTGTAAACGCGGTAGGCAGTACAATCGCGCGCGAAGTTGATGGTGGCGTGTACGTGCACGCTGGTCCCGAAATATCCGTCGCGAGCACCAAGGCATTTACCAGTCAGGTCGCCGCTATGATCGTGTTCGGTATTCAGCTGGCACAGGCACGATCGACCGATAATCCTGAAATACCAAAATACATCAAGGAGCTTTGGCAACTACCGTCAGAAATCCAGAACGTCCTAGATACGATGCCAGAACAGATAAAGAAGATTGCGAAAAAGTATGCAAAATACGAACACTCGTTTTACCTAGGCCGTGATGTCATGTTCCCGACTGCACTTGAGGGCGCGTTAAAGCTAAAGGAAGTCAGCTATATCCACACTGAAGGCCAGGCGGCAGGAGAGTTGAAGCATGGATCGCTAGCGTTGGTGGACGATAGGTTTTTTGAAGTGATGCTGGTTCGTGATGACGAGCTGTTAGACAAAAGCCTCAGCAACCTAGCGGAGGTAAACGCACGTGGTGGACATGTGTTAGTTATCACGAATAGCGATCGCAAGATCGACGCCGACGACGTATTGTATGTGCCAACCAAACTAAAGCGCCTAACGCCACTAGTAATAAACGTGGTGCAACAGCTGTTGGCATATTATATTTCCGTTGCCCGCGGTACGGATGTTGATCAGCCTAGGAATCTAGCCAAATCCGTTACCGTTGAATAGAGTCTGCGACCACTTTTCTAATCTTATTGATAAATAACGACTTTTCAAATCGTTTTGCTTTTCGTCGGCATGTGGCTGGCAGAAACGTCTTTTCACGAGCTTTGCTAATTGCCGATACCACGGATTCAGTCGTTTGTTCGTCGAACAATACTCCACAATCAGCGTCCACGATATCGCGCGAACCGCCACGATTAAAAGCCACGACTGGCGTGCCAGATGCCAATGCTTCTATCGCTACGATTCCAAAATCTTCATCGCTAGGAAATATAAAGCCTTTTGCGCTGTTTAGTGCCTTGGTCAACTGTTCGTCGGATGCGTCACCGAATCTGTCGGTGTAAAAGGTGACGTTAGGTCCTGCCATTTCAAATAACCTGGTATGTTCGCTACCATATCCAAAGACTTTTAGGGGAATATCTAGTTTTGTAGCGGCAGAAACAGCCAAATCAATTCGTTTGTAGGGGACTTGTCTGCCAGTTACGACATAATAATCATCACGCTCGCGCGCAGGCGTGAAGCGTCCGGTATCGACGGGTGGATGGATGACTGTCGAGGGTTTTTTATAATACTTTTTGATTCTTTTTTGTACTTCGGTACTGTTTGCTATGAATACATCTACATTCTGGGCCGCCTTGTAGTCAGCGCGTTTGAGAGGAGGTACAAAAAACGGCATAGCCAGACGTATGAGCCAGTTCAGTTTGCCAAATCCTGGATCACGTTTGTACTCGCGGTAGTGTGACCAATAATATCGAATAGGGGTGTGGCAATAGCAGATGTGCACCTGATTTGGCCTAGTCTTTCGCACTTGCTTTGCTTCGGCGCTAGAGCTGGTGATAATGATGTCAAATTCAGACAAATCCAGACGACGAAAGGCGTGACCACGCATATGCGGGAAGAATTTATGAAGTTTACGCAAAGGGCCGGGCAGATTCTGCAGGTATGTCGTCCGGACATCTAGTTCGGAAAAAAGAGGCATATCGGCGGGTGAGTAAGTGCTGGTATAAATAGGCGCGTCTGGAAAAGCCTCGTGCAACGCGAGCACGACTCGCTCGGCTCCGCCCATTGTCGTTAGCCAGTCACACACAATCGCCACGCGGGGCGGTTGTTTGGGAGTTGGGAGTTGGGAGTTGGGAGTTGGTTTCATGACTGTAATGACTTCCTAAATCCATTAAGTAACTTTTGACAAATCACTACCTGATCAATAATCTTATCTGCTGAATCATCTTCCAAGTAACTCAGGCGCTGAGCTAGATAAATAAAATTTTTGGTTTCCAGGAGTGAACCATAGGAAATCGATAAAAACTGAAGCTTGTCCTTTACGGTTGCTCTTCCAAAACCTTCTGCTATATTTGCCGAAACAGAAGTCGAGGCTCTTCTGAGCTGATTCGTGAGTCCGAACATTTCTTCCTTTGGAAAAGACTTTGAAACCCTATACACCTCAACGGCAAGTTTTTGGCTTTCTTTCCAAACATCCAAATCTTCAAAACTTACAAACGGCTTTCTACTAACTCCCATCTCCCGTCTCCTATCTCCCAAAATCCTATTTAGCTCCCGTTCGTCTAAAGACAACGGCTATGGTTTTGAATAGGATTTTTATATCCAGCCAAAAGGTCCAGTTACGCGCGTAGTAGAGCTCCAGCTCGATACGCTCTTCAAAGGACAATTCATTGCGACCACTCACCTGCCATAGTCCCGTAACGCCAGATTTTACGCTGTGCAATAGCGCTGTTTTTACAGGCGAAAACTTTGCCTCTGACGGCATAATTGGACGCGGACCGACTAGGCTTAAATCACCCCGCAAGACACTGAATATTTGTGGTAGCTCATCCAATGAAGTATCACGTAGAAACTGACCAAACTTCGTGACTCGTGGATCGTTTTCTACTTTGTGGTCCCTTTCGTATTCGAGCGCCAAATCCTCGCGACCCATTTGGCGAAACTCGTCGGCTGCATTTAGGTGGGCCGTAGGTCGGTCCTTCATGCTACGAAACTTTACTAGGCCGATCGGTTGGCTAAACCGACTCAGGCGTTTATGGGTATAGAATATTGGCCCGGGATTAAAGATCTTTTGTAGCACAATAATCGCCAAAAATACAGGTGACAATATGACTACTAGTATTAGGGCCGCGAATCGATCGAATACACCTTTGGCAATCGCTCCCCATCCGACCAGTGGCGTCTCGCTGACGGTTATCATTGGATATCCCAAAAATACGTCTACGGTATTCTTCCCGGCGTAAAACTCTGGCTCTCCTGGAATGAAACTATAGCTAATATGGTTGATCTGAGCTGCGTTCAAGATCTTTTGATTCCGCTCCTCGCTGTCATATAAATCGGTCTGGATGATGGTGCTGACGCGGAGTTTTTTGATCTCTTTTAGCGCGGACTCAACGGAACCGAAATGATGGAGGCTTAGTGATTTGGGAACCACCTTTGCCGGCCCAGCTATCGCGACTATCTCGTAGCCACTACGTTTGGTGTCGGACATATTCAACGCTATGTCACGAGTCGCGTCGCTATTTCCGATGATTAACACCCGACGGATTCCACGACCAAATCTAAACAATAAGCCCCGGGCGACGCGTAGCATCTCGCGCTCTAGTATTAAAGCGGCAAATGATCCAAACAATACGTATACCATGACAAGTCGAGCAGGGAATATATGCTCTTCGGTAATGTATTCCCAGCCTATGACGAGCAATATTCCTATAAACGAGCCTAGCGCAAGCTTACTCCATTCCACCAGGCGCCTATTGTAAGTGCCGGCGTTGTATAGTCCAAAGGACGCGAATATAGCCACCCATGCGGCGACGATTATCATCGATGAAATCAGAAAGTCCACCGCGTATATATTGGCGACTAAAGGACGGTTGTCGATCTGCACGCGCACTATATAGGCCACGGTAAAGACGGCCATTAATACGAAGATGTCGGCTAGCAGAAGAATCAAACTGTACAACTTGGTGTTTTTTGATGGCATATATAGGGTAATTATACCATTTTATGAACCGAGGCACCGTTGATTATTCTGCCCCGGTCCCCTATTTTGTTTTATATAACTTTTTATATAATAAGTTATATAATAAAAAGGAGATTAATTATGCCAAGGCAAAAAATAGGCGAAGAAAACGTACGTAAATTACAAAGGACTGGCAAAGATGCTCGAAGCTATATGATCACACTGCCGCTCGAAATGATAAATGAATTAGGTTGGCAGAAAAAACAGAAAGTCATAGTGAAGAAACAGGGCAATACCCTTGTCATCCAAGACTGGAAATAGATACACCTAGATAAGGTATACTGGGCACATGTATTCTGTTTTGGCCGTGCGAGTTTTTGCTGTAATTCTGATGGTTGTAGTTTTTGGGGTAGTAATTCATACGCCAGCTACTATATATCTTTCTACTCATTTTCCTGATTGGGAATTAGTTATCAAATCTTGGAAGGAGCTGTTGCTAGGACTGGCGACGGTGATATTAGTGGCGGAGGTCGCCAGGCGTCGAATGTTTGGCGAGTTCCTACGCGATCGAATGGTGCAAATATTGCTAGCGTATGCATGTCTGCACTTCGTTTTGGCGGTATTGATTCCTAATAATATTCAAGCGATAGGTGCCGGATTATTGATTGACCTGCGGTACCTATTGTTCTTTGCACTGATCTATTGTGGCGCGAGATTAGTGCCGAATCTACGAGTGGCATTTTTGCGCGTGGTAATGGTGGGAGCTGGCGTGGTGCTAGGCTTTGCTCTGTTGCAGATGTTCGTTTTGCCAAAGGATATTTTGGCCAATATCGGCTACGGATCCGACACTATCGCGCCGTATTTGACGGTGGATGACAATGAGGACTATGTGCGTATCAACAGTACCCTGCGTGGTCCAAACCCGTTGGGCGCGTACGCGGTGATAATTTTTGCCGTTGTGGTAGCGGCGGCGACGAAGTTTGGTGGGCGTCTGAGGAACGACCAGCATTTAGTGACGGGCATCGCGATAGCGGCGTCGTGTCTGATGCTGATAGTTTCCTATTCAAGAAGCGCATTACTGGCTCTGATAGTAGCCACTGGCGCTCTAGTCGCGCATGTTAGCGGGTCACGGATAAGCAAACGATTGGTTGGATTGTGCGCGGGTGTTTTGGTGGCCGTATCGCTGTTGTTTATAGCTTTGGCTGGGAATCCGGTGGTTTCGCATATAGTTTGGCACGACGATCCAAATGGCGGCGGCAGGGTAGACTCTAATCAAGAACATATAAACTCGCTCATAGACGGGACCGAGCGAATGTTAAGCCAGCCCTTTGGCGCCGGCATAGGCAGTACGGGTTCGGCGTCACTATTGTCAGACAAACCATTAATTATCGAAAACCAGTATTTATTCACCGCGCACGAGGTTAGTTGGCTGGGACTCGGGTTGTTTATATGGCTGTTCATGATTGTTATGCGACGACTTTGGCGGGCACGGGCAAGCGCGCTGGCGCTCGGAGTTTTTGCGAGCGGCCTAGGTCTGGCCGTGATTGGAATATTGCTACCTGTTTGGGTTGATGATACCGTGAGTGTAGTTTGGTGGGGATTAGCCGGGCTGGCAATTGGAGGATACGGTGCGCGAAAGAACTAGCAAAAAACAACAGGAATTACTGCAGTTTATTAGTGATTTTTTGGACGAGCATAATTATGCGCCCAGCTATCGCGAAGTGATGACGGCGCTTGGATATAAATCGGTGTCGACGGTCGCGATTCACATCGATGCTCTGATCGCCAAAAACTACCTCACGAAAACAGACAAGTCGGCCAGGTCGATACGAGTCGTAACTATGACGAATCCCGTCAGCACAGGTCAAGCTGACCATTTAGCGTGGCTAGAGGGCGAAATCTCGAAGAGGGAATCAGACGGTGCAAGCGACGAAGAAATAGACACGCTCAGGAAAGCTCTTGATATAATATCTACATGAAACTTCATAAGGTTGGACGTCTTCACGCGTTCGCCACGGAGCACAAAGTTGGGACCGCAGTATTTGCCGTTATTGGGCTGTGGGGTGCAATTATCGTTGCCCAACTGATATATCCATGGAACAATCTGTCACTTGGTGTAACAGTTTCGGGTGTAGAGATAGGTGGCAAAACCGTTGAGCAAGCAGAAAAAATATTAAACAAAAAATACTCCAATACCCCGGTACAGCTATATTTTGGCGACAGCGAAACGGCCTATAGTGAGCCAAAACCTTCGGATTTGGGATTGAATATAGACAGCGGCCCAACGGTACAATCGGTCAAGTATGAAATATGGCAAAGGTTCATACCTTTTTCGATACTATGGGCAAAAATCACTAACAGCGCCGCTCCACCTAGTTATCAATATGACGAAACTGTTACCAAAGAATATGTAAAAAGAGAATTTGGGAAATCATGCAATGTCGAGCCCGTAAACGCTACTATCGAGAATAGTAATGGAAAGCTAAAGGTCGTGTCGGCTATTGATGGCGGGAAGTGTGACTTTGATACGGTCGTGACCCAAATCATTAATTTGAAACCAACCCTAGGTTCATCATCGGTCAGAATAGGCATTGATCCTAGCCCCGCGAAAATTACAGACAAGCAGGCGGCAGAATACGTGACGAAACTGCAGGATAAAACCGCGACCGGCCTAACGATATCTGTCGGTGGAAAGTCGGTTACGGTAAGTCAGCAAACGTTGTTTTCGTGGCTTGATTTTGAATCACCCGACAGCGGTATTGTCGTAACCGTGAACAAGGCTAAATCAAAGGAGTTCTTCGAGAAACAAGTATCGCCAAAGGTCGAAAAACCATCCGGAACTAGTTATGTAACGACGCTGGACTTTACTGTGATATCACAACAGACTGGACCATCAGGAGCCACGCTGGATGACGAGGCAACCAGAAAGGCAATCGAGGATTGGTTGGCGGGTTCTGATGAGGTCGTCACGGCTAGAATTAGCGTTGTCGCGCCGACGGTTATTTACACCAGGAAATACAGCTCGACCGATACTGGTTTGACGGCACTAATGACACAATTTGCTCAGTCGCATCCCGGTATATATGGCGTGAGCCTCGTGGAACTAGACGGACAAAAACGCCGTGCCGCCTATAACGACACTAAACTATTTAGAACGGCCAGTACTTATAAACTCTTCGTAGCCTACAGTACTCTGAAGCGTATCGATTCGGGCAAATGGAAGTGGTCTGATCAAGTTGTCGGCGGAAGGAATCTGTCGAAGTGTTTCGACGACATGATTGTCCTATCAGATAATCCATGTGCCGAGGCCCTGTTAGAGAAGATAGGTTTCCAAACGATAACGAACGAGATACGTGCCATCGGGTTAACGAGGAGCTCATTCCTCAATAAATTCATAGAGACAACCGCGGGTGATTTGACCACCTTTGTAGGGGCTTTGCAGATGAAACAACTTCCGCTGTCTGACGCCAGCAGGAACACTCTGTTGTCGGCCATGGAGCGAAATGTTTATAGGCAAGGCATACCGGCAGGCGCGAAGGGAAGCGTCGCTGACAAGGTAGGATTTTTAGAAGATTATCTCAACGACGCGGCGATTGTATATAGTCCCACCGGAACCTATGCGCTGACAATTATGACAAAAGGAAGTAGCTGGGGTAATATCGCGGAGCTAACCCGGCAAATCGAAGCGCTACGTACCAAATAGACATAACCACTAGCATAATCTATAATTAACACCAATGGACAACGGTTCAAACAATGGTCTGCATGACATACCAACAGGACCCGTGGGCGGTCCATCGGGTGGTCCGGTAAATCCAACGCCTCAGCCACCCAGTCCTCCTACGAACGGCCCCACCCTACCTACAGGTCCGACTGCGGGCGGTTCTTTGTTGGCTGAACACTGGATCAAAAGGCACTGGAAGTTATTGTTGGCGATACTTATTGCTCTGCTTGTTGTGGGGCAGGTTATATTTCAAATAGTCTATCCCAGTAGTCGTTTAACTCCAGGCGTCGTGGTAGATGGCGTACCATTGGGCGGGATGCGCTACGAAGAGGCGGCCGACAAACTTGACGGTCTGTACGGACAACTACCTCTAAAGATATATTTTGGCAAAAATGAGGCGGCTTTTAAGGAACCAAAGATGAAGGATGTCGGCATAGGAGTCGACAACGAGAACAGGCTGTCAACCATTACGTACCCGTTCTTTTTGAGGTTTGTTCCAACATCGATATGGTGGGTACAGGGGCTATCCGATACCGGAGAAATAGAATATGTCTATGACAGAAACAAGATCGCGGGATATACGACCAGCCAGGTCGGCGAGGACTGCAGTATCCCCTATCAAAACGCAACTTTGAAATTGGTAGATAGTAAATTGCAACTCGTGCCATCAATCGCGGGCGGTAGGTGTAACCTAACGGAATTACAGCGAGCCCTGGGAGAAGTAGAACCAGATGGTGATATAGAAAATAGCGTAAGAATCGACATGGATGAGACTCCTGCTCCGGTGACCGATGAGATAGCGCGAGAATTGGCGGCAAAATTGAATAGTCGCATGGCAGTACCTATGCCGATAAAAGTTGATAACGAGACGGATACTATTCCGGGTCGGGTCGTGCTAGGCTGGCTAGACTTCGTGGCGGACGTACCGGAAGACCGGATAGACAACGTGGCTAGCGAATTCGCTCGCTTACTCTTTGTAGTGAACGAGGAGCGCATGGAGAAATATTTGAATCAGGGAATCGCCTCAAAGCTAATAATCGAACCAGGAGTTAGCAAGGTGACAACCGTTGATTTCAAGGAAACCTCGCGCGTGAATGGCAAGAACGGTCGCGCGGTTGACATGCCCCGCGCAGCCAAGTCAGTAGTTGACTATATAAACGCCAAGATGGATACTGCCATTGGCGCAACCAAGGTAGTCGGTCCGACGACGGATTATACGCGTAAATACACCCCAACGAGCGTAGGTTTTTCCGCGTTGTTGGCGCAGTATGACCAAGACAACGAAGGTACCTACGCGATGGCTTTTCAAGAGTTGAGCGGAGTGCGCAATCCTAGGAGCGCTTCGTATAGAGGAAACGCACAGATGCCCGCTGCCGGTATACACTCGGTATTTTTGGCATACACCGACGTTATGGAACAGCATGCTGGTAACTCCCGACCCGTAGACGAGATTTCGGGCGATATCAATGCCACCGAATGTTTCAAGTTAATGCTTCAAGAGTTTGATTATGGTTGTCGAGTAGGATTTTATAATTTTTATGGGCACAAGACCCTCACGAGTCGCGCGAATGAATTGGGCCTGAAGAATACTGTATATGCAGGTGAAGATACGGTGACTTCAGCTAATGATTTGAACAAGTTGTTTGTCGGACTATACAAGAACCAAATTGCCAGGATCGAGGGTGGCCAAAAAATACTGAGCACAATGCGTTCAAACCTAGATAGTGATGGTTTTCCACGGGGCGTATCAAGTGGTTCGGAGGCCCATGTGATTGGCGAAGAAGGCGACGTGCATAATGACGGTGGGATTATATATAGCACCAACAAAGGGGCCTACGCGCTTACCGTACTTTCTACTGGTACCGACTGGGAAGATATTGTAAATCTGGTCAAGAAAATAGAAGCGCTAAAATCCGTCGAAATTCCACCTACTGCACAATAGTTGTTGTGCTATAATCTGAACATACATTAATAAATAGCGTATCCAGAGTGCAGCGAGAGAACTAGCTCTATGACCTGCCGGCAACCGGTTAAATTCGGTGCCCCTTCTAGCCTAATTGGAAAGATAATGAATTAACTCCTTTATCTCTCCGTGGCCGAAGAGATGCGCAAGGGGTTATTTTTAATCTCTTTCGAAGTGGAAATTTCATATTTCTATGGCGAAAAAGTTTGAGAATGAGGAGGCGTAACTGTAGTTACGTCGACGATTTATCGAGCTTTTGCAGCCAGAAATATGATATTTACACCGAAAATAGATTGAGGATAAGCCCGGATAGGAGTTTTTTAAATGTCAAAATATAAAACAGCCGAATCGGTCAGCCCGAAACATCCCGACAAGATTTGCGATCAGATTTCTGACGCGATTTTAGACGCACATTTGGCACAGGATCCTCATGCCCGCGTCGCTATTGACGTCGCGGGAGGTCATGGTACCGTGTTCGTGACCGGGGAGGTCACGTCAAAAGCCGTGGATATTGACGTCGTTAAAATCGTACGACGCATAGCTGGAGATGACGTGGAGGTGATTGAGCATATATTCGCTCAGAGCCCCGAGATTTCACAGGGGGTCGACACTGGAGGTGCAGGAGACCAAGGTATTATGGTTGGTTATGCCACCAGCGAAACAGAGGAGTTGTTGCCACTGGAAGTCGTGTTGTCTCGCAGGCTCAATCAATACATTTACGAAAAATGGGAGTATGACGGCAAAACGCAAGTAACTCTAGCCGATGGTGTCATTGTCTCGGTGGTTGCAAGCTTTCAGCATGCACCAAAAGAGAAGCTAAAACGACGAGTAGAGGCATGGCTAGATGATGAAAAACTAGCGAAAAAATCAGACAATTTAGAATTACATATTAACCCTGCGGGTGATTGGAAACAGGGAGGATTTGACGCTGATGCCGGTCTAACGGGGCGTAAACTAATAGTCGATAACTATGGACCACGAATTCCAATAGGCGGAGGCGCGTTTAGCGGAAAAGATCCTAGCAAGGTTGATCGATCGGCGGCATACGCGGCACGTCGTGTGGCTGTGGATTACCTAAAAAAGGAAAAAGCCAATGAAGTACATGTGTATTTGGCTTATGCGATTGGGCATGACCAGCCACTAGAGGCCACGGTAGTCGTTGATGGTCGTGAGGAGCGCGTCAAAGGTTACGATTTGTCTCCAAATGGCATAATCAAACTACTAGACCTGAAACGACCCGTTTACGAAGAAACCGCCAAGTGGGGACATTTTGGTCACCCCGAATTTACCTGGGAGCAATAATGCTACAAAAAACACTAGCAGTATAGTAAAATAACACTAGTGGCAAAACAACAGAAAAAGACTCATAAGCATGCGTCGCATCACAAGCGCGTTGTTTTACGTCACCATCATCACAAACCATTCCGTAAACGACACGTTGGATTGGTTGTATCGTCACTGATTGGTCTAGTTATATTGCTGGTTTTGTTGGTTGCGTATCGTGATACCTTGCTCTCTGGGCTCGCGGGTAGTCGTAATTTTATCGCTGATCTTACCTCGACGAATCAGGATTTTCGAGCGACCATTAACTCGACCAACGGCTTTAGCGTGACTTTTGATTCCGACATATTGTACGCGAACGCGGTCGACGGCGAGTCCGGCAAAATATACCAAAAAGGCGAGCTATTAAAGCCTAGGGCGTATTCGAAAGTGCAGTTTACGCCACTTTCGCAACAAAACGTGGCCGATCAGTCGGCAATTACGATCAATTACCATACGGAAGTCGAGGGATCACTAGGCGCGGATGGACTAAAAGAGCTAGCATTGAAAAGCATAGGTCTGGATGAATCGAAAGTTCAGTTCGTGGCGACGGAAAATGCAACAATCGGGGGCGAGTCATTTGATAAGTTCGTGTGGAAGGCGGAGAAATCGGCCGGCGTGCTGAAGAACTTGCAAACTAGCTATAGTGCATACGCGGGAAATATAGAAGGTCATCCTTTTATAGTAATTGTAAACGAAGGCTTCGTCGATTTGCCGGGCACCCACAAACAGTACGAAGACCTAATCAAATCAATCGATTTTCATCCGCAGACAGCAAAGATAAACAAGGATCGCGTCGTCGCCAAATCGTTTAGCGACTCCGTAGTCGACACGATTCTCATGGCGCGAACAGCATCTGCTCAGTCCGCCGGGCAATCAGCTAGTATTTCCGAAAAAATAGCGGCATTATACAGTCCCGCGGTTGTTCGAGTATACAATGTCTATTGCACGAACATAGAGTTTGATGACGAACCGCTACTTCGCGATTCTTGTTCATCCAGTTCTGGCTCTGGGTTCTTCGTGAGCCAAGACGGACATATAGCAACCAATGGACACGTAGTGTCGGTGGACGCCCAAGACATAGCAATTTATAACGCGTTCGTGTATGCCGTCGCGGGTAATTCAACGTTGCTCAATCTACTCGCCAAGGAAGCTGACATCCAGCAATCGGATATACCATCCGGGGCAACAGAGAAAGAATTTCTATCTATTGTTACCAATAAATTGTATGAATTAGAGCCAACTAGGTTCCAAAAGATAGATACAATGCAAAATCTACTAGTGACGTTAAGTGATAAAAAACCAGACGTCGACAAGCTAGTGTCGGAGACACAGGCGAGGATAAAATACGAAACCTCATCAGCGGATGTTGTTCACGCTGAAGTAAAAGCAACAGACTTTCGATTAATAGACGGTATTGATGGCTTTAATGCCTCAGATGTAGCAATTATCAAAGTAGACGGTAAAAACTATCCTATTGTCACGCTTGGTAGCGCGTCCGATGTTACGCAAGGAGAAGAACTGTCGATATTAGGATATCCGGGAAGTGCAAATGAAAACGATTTAGTTGACGCCGAGAGCGCCACCGCTTCTTTGACCACCGGCAAAGTGTCCTCTGTTCGAAAGGCCTCGGGCACGGAAAACGTGTTGATAGAAACAGATACTACAATTGGTCACGGTAACAGTGGTGGACCAGCATTTGGAAATCGGGGCACAGTAGTGGGAATAGCTACATACACGCTGGATGGTAGTGGTACTGGCGATGGAGTCTTTAACTACATTCGTGATTCGCAGGACTTAACTAATCTCGCGAAAAAATCATCAATCAGCTTTGACACGAACAGCGAGACTCAGAAGGAATGGGCTGAGGGAATCGACTATTTCTATAACGCACGGTATTCTACGGCGCTAACAAACTTTGAAAAGGTACAACAACTGTATCCACCACATAGTAAAGTGGCTGAATTTATCGCGACGTCAAAAAAGCGAATTGCGAATGGCGAAGATATAAAGGATTTCCCCGTAGAACTAATCGTGGCTGGGGCGGCTGTGCTATTCGTAGGTCTACTAGGTGGTGTGTTCCTGATAATTCATCACCACAAACATCACAAGGTATACAAGGCAGGCATAGAACAGGGTAGCGTAGCACCGTTCGAAAAGGGTACCCCAGCGGATCCTCAGCATGTACAAGTCTCGCATCCGACAGTTACTCCGGCAGGAACTACAGACGAGATAGGCGAGAGCGAAAAAGACTTGGCCTCGATCGAGAATCAGTCTGTTGAACCCACCGAAAACCCACCGAAAAACCAGCAGTAAATTCCGGTGGAAATAGGGGTTTTGATTGTGAAACACTAATTTCTTATGGTAATATATAGTCAATAGTAATAAGGGGGAAGGGTATCTCAATGGATGACGTTCGAATACGTAATGCCAGAAATGCATCTGGTCCTGATCCCTCTGACGAAAAACCCCAATCAGAGCCGGAAAGGCCCAGGGAGACAGAGCAAAAGGACGAGCCCAAGGAAGTGGAGACTCGGACTCGTTCTAGGATGACAGACAGCGGGCGAAGAAACATGAAGATAAAGCGTGGTGGTCCTAAACTTGATATAGATAATACGAAACTAAAGCTGATCGGAGCCGTAACCGGTGCGGTACTAGTTGTTATTGTATTGGGTATGTGGCTAATGTCTATTTTTGCCAATAATGATAACAATGTTGGCGTTGACGCGAACAAATATCAGGCCGTGTTGTTGACGAATGGCGAAGCGTATCTAGGAAAGCTAACAGTGTTGAATGCGCAGTATCTAAAGTTAGAGGACGTGTTCTATTTAAAGCCGCAGGCCGAAACTGAGAGTGACGACGAATCACAGAACTCGACCGCAGACCAAAGCGTGCAATTGATTAAGTTTGGCAAGGATGAAGTGCAAGGGCCAGAAGACGAAATAATAATTGCGCGCGATCAAGTATTGTATTTCCAAAACCTAAAACCAAAAGGCAAAGCGTCGGTAGCTATCGAAGAGTACAAGAAGTCAAACTAGTAGACGGGGATGCTACTTGGGTTTGGACTGTAGAGGCCTTTGATGTAAACGGACCAGTCGGCATCTTCTATAACGGATGCCGATTTTAGTAATACTAACAAACCATTTTTTGCCAATATGACAGATTGTGGACCCTTTGCCGACGTGCCTATGTAGGCTATATCGCTACCAGCTTCTATCTTTGTCGTGGCATTATATCCCTTTGCTAATTCCTCTATTTTTTTACTCGTATTTGTTTGAAAGGCTGGTGGGAGCTTCTGTTGGCTGACGCTTATTTCCACCCCTTTTATATCGTCATTGTATGCGAAAACGGGCTCGCTTTCAGGCGGGCTAACTCGTTTCCAACCCCCCAGGTCATCTATGTTTTTGCCACTAGGCAAAACGACTTCTTTGTCTGGCTCCACGGTGTTCTGCGTACTGCTGACACCCGGCTTGTTATTAGGTGAAGAGATAAAATAGCCGATGGTCGCTATTCCACCCGCGATCACGAACACTACTATCAATACGCTCACGAACGAACGTAATCTAGATTGCGTGGAGTCCTTCTGCTCGATTTGATCATCATCGAGGGATTGGTCTTGTCGTTTATTTTTTCCCATATTACTCAATTTCTACCACTGTTAATTATAGCACGAGGACCATAACCTATTCGTTGCTATAGGTAAAGCTGATGTCGCTAACATACGCGTTCGCGTCATCCGAAGCGGTCAAGTTGATTCTGATCAATATGCTGTCACCGGCCTCAAAGCTACAATTCGTTGGGTCTGAACCGCTAGTCGCCGTTCCGGTCTGCCATGATGATTGTGAACCTGTCGATACGGATACTGCAGAGCCACAGGCAGTGAGTCCAGTATCATCGTCTCTGTATATTTGATACTCGACGTTCGCGTCGGCACTGTCGGTGCGACCTTTTATCGATGTCATGCCTTCGGCAAATTCCTTGAACGTTGAAGGTAATTGATAGGTGATGTATATTCCTCGGGTTTGGGCGGTAACTTCACCGGAAGTCCATTGATAGAAGTTGTATGTTTCGTTGGTGCCACAGATGGTTGGCTGGGCAGATGTGCCGTCATTGATATCTAGTGTATCCGAGCATATGTCGGATGAAATAGTACCTATGTCCGTACCATTCATGACGGCGTTTGTGTATTCCGGACTGATAGTCACGAATACGTCCGGCGCTGATCCACAGGCTCCCCATCCGTCTGCTTCGTAACACTGAAGCTTGCCAAGAGTAGTGTCGTAGTACATGCTACCTAGCAATGAATCATCCGTTATTGTTGGAGCCGAATCAGACTTATCAAAAGTGAATAGCGTCGTGTCGCCTGTCTGGTCATCTCCGTCACCAATCTGGACGCTATGCTGGCTGTTTCCGCTATCATAAATATCCCTGAAAGCAGATGTGCCGGTAACGCCCGTGACCACCCAGTCGCTACCGTTCCAGATGAGGCTGGCGGTGGCGTCGGCGCGCATGTCTATCAAATTACCTTCACCTCCACCGTTTATCGATATCTTAAAGTCTACAGAGGTGCTCGAACCGGTGATGTATACGATTCGTCCAGGTGTCGTCAGTGTTGGGTCGGGTACCGTGACCGTCTGACCTGCAGTGTCGAATCCTACTATGACGGCGGACGAATTATTAATACTACCGGCCGTGATAGTACAGCTACTCGATACCAATGCGCCACCAGTGAAACAGTTGGCGTCATTCGTGACGGTCGATAGCGTAGGCGTACCGAGCACGACCAGACCGTTGACACCACTACCACTACCACTACCACCGGTTAGATTTAGGTTTCCACCGTCGGCGTCACCAGTCGTGGCGTTACCACCTTGTACCGAAAGGGATCCACCCGTTACCGAAGTTAGCGAGCTACCAGTTCCCTGAATAACGAAGTTGTTAGGTGATGCCGAGGATACGCCATTGCCAAAGTACACGGTGTCGGCAGAACCAGAGAATGTAGCCCTCGTCGTGCCGTTCGTCAGGATTGTTACCGCGTCTTTCGCGCGTACAGACGTCGATCCACCAGTAGCTGTCCCGCCCGAGCCAATTGTTACGTTCGTTGTTCCACCAGCAGTGTTGTTGCTACCGATGTTTATCGTTTGCGTGCCACTGGCAAGACCGGTGTCACCCACCTGAATTGTTCGAGTCGTACCGTTTCCAATAAACACGTCTCCGAACTCTCCGGATCCTGCGTTCGCGCCACCAGTAATGACCACGTCGCCACCGTTTGCGTTTGTTCCGCCGGCGCCACCTCCCTGTAGGAATAAGTTCCCGCCATTTGCACCACTACCACTACCACCCCATCCGGCAAATAGGGTCAGATTGTTACCGGCAGTATCAGGCGCTGCTCCGCCGACGTAGATTGAGCGATTCGCGCCAGCGCCCATTCTCAGTTCTCCGGCATCGGTAAGGGTGAGTAGGTCAGCTCCGTCGTTCTGCAACTGTAGCAGGTTGCCGCTACCTGTCTTGTTGATGAATATGCTACTACTGTCGGTCGAGTCGGTTTGAACACCTTGCCCTAGTTGCACGAACTCGTCGGCGGACTTGCCGCCCAGTTGACCAGAGTTAAGGGCATAGGGGGTAGAAGTCAGTCTCTTCATTGGCAACATTTCGCCATCAGCCGTACAAGGAGACGTACCAAATGTCGTACAGCCGCTATCAGAGCCTGCTATGTTCATGGATAGCCAGAGCGTGTCCTGGTTCCAGTCCACGCTTGATCCAAAAGCATTCTCTGAACCCAGGTTTACAGAGAAGTAGCCATTTTTGACATAGACGCCGTCGGTGCCGCCGTCATTGATGTACGTTTCGGTCCATTCTAGGATTCCACCAGGGTTGTCGGCTACGGTTCCGGTACCGTCTTGATAGATTTTGAATTGCATGTTGTAGTAACCATCATCAACGACGCCACCAGATGATTTCAGGAGTCGTCCAGAAAAGCTAAGAGTCTGGTTGACACCAGGCGCAGCATGTGTGATAACACTTAATAATAACGTTGTAGTTAACGCAACACATAACGTAAGAAGTCCTGCTATCCGCAAAACGTGACGTCGTTTAAAAATAGTGGATGGGTGATACCACACTGTCATTTGTTTTTGTTTTTCATTTTTTAACACCGGTAGAGGTGTAATAAATGTTTGTTTCACTGTGACGTGTGGTGGGCCATCAAAGCTTGAGATTATTTTACCATAAGCGACTAGTGTAAACAACGTTTTTGTATCAATATTTCAGCACTATGGTTATGCTATAATAAAAACAGGCGCAAGAGGGACGCCAAAGGAGTTTACCGACAGATGAGTGTGTCGAGAATTGTTTTTGCTTTTGCACTGGCGATAGGTATCGCCATTACCTCTATTTTTTCAGTCTCGGCAGCCGAACAAGGAGCGGGGGTGAGCGTCCAGAGTTATTCGGCTGACAAGCCAATAGATAACGGTGCAATCGTTCAGTTAGCGGACAGCGAAAACAACAAGGTAAAACTAGCCGTTCAATCGCAATTACAAAACATGTTTGGAGTAGCCGTTGACCGCAACACTCTACCTGTTACGTTGACCAGTGATGGCATAAAGAACGAGGTTTTCGTGGCGGTTTCTGGAACATACAACGTGCTTGTGAGTGACCAGGCTGGCGCGATAGCTGTTGGTGATTATGTCACGCTTTCTTCGATTAACGGCGTTGCTATGAAGGCCGGTACCAAGGAAAAAACCGTATTTGGACGTGCGGCGAAAGCGTTTGATGGAGCGGGCGTTACGCTGGCAACCAAAGAGCTAGAGGACACGGCGAACAACAAAAAGATGACCGTTAAGCTAGGGTCTATACCAGTCAGCATAGACATCAAAAAGAATCCGAATGACGAGAGTACAAAGACTCAATTGCCAGAATTTCTGGAAAGGATAGGTAAGGCTATAGCGCAAAAAGAGGTGAGCCCCATACGCATGTACATTAGCTTGGCGATCACGGCCGTGAGCCTTATTACCGCCATCGCTGTACTGTACGCAGGTGTCAGAAACGCGATTATATCGATTGGTCGAAATCCAATGTCAAAAAAATCAATATTCAGAGCATTACTAGAGGTAATCTTGACGAGTATACTGGTGTTGGTTATTGGTTTGTCGGCAGTTTATTTACTACTAAGGCTTTAACGGAAATGGGTGGGTTGAAATAGCATGGGATTGTTCCAGCACAAAAAACAGAAATCGCCGCAAGACCAGGCCGTTGATGCCGTAGAAAATATTTTCGACGAGGAATTCCGAGCACAGCTAAAAGAGCACGGTAGGCTATATTTTGAACGCGTGATCAACGAAAACGCAGCATTGTTTAAACAAGATTTAGACGCGACTGTGGCGCATATCAATACCGAGCTTCGGCAACATGTAGCTAGGCAACTGGATGGCCAATTCGCACAGATAAATCAGGTCAACGCTGAACTAAATAACCATGTCAAACAGCAACTAGACGAGCAGTTCGCCGAGTACAACAAGACGATTGAGAATTCACAGAACTTGGCACTAGAAGCGTTAAATCGAAGCGCGAATGCGTTAGAGGAACAGCACAAACAACTTGCCAGTTCGTTGGAGCGTAGCGTGGCTAGTCAGGACGCCGTCATGAACAATGCCTTCAACGAAAGTACCGACAAAATTGACAAAATGAAGCAAGCCCAAGAGACGGCATTGGCAACGCTAAACCAGAGCGTACAGGCTATACAGGAACAGCATCAACAGCTCGGAGCGATGCTTGATAAAAGTATAGCGACGCAACAGGATTTGGCCGTTAAGACCTTCCAAGACAACATGGCAAAAATCATCGAGCACTATTTGCTAAATACATTAGGCGATCAGTTCGACCTAAAGACGCAATTACCAGGCATACTAAAACAGCTTGAGGAAAACAAGCAGGACATCGCGGAAGATATGAAATTATGAGCGAAACTCCAGAAGCCAAAACATACGAGGACTATGCATTGCCACCAAGCGTGGTGAGCAAGGTTGACGTATCGCGCATGGTTACTGACCTAGAACGCGTCGATAACGAACTAACGACGTCTACGGTTCGTGAAAAGACGGGTGCTACCGCCACGGCTACGGCCCAGCCGGTCGTTTCTGAACAACTAAAGGATTTTTTGACGCTCAACCAGATACAAATCGGTGACAGCAAAAGTCGTAGCGCATTGCTAAAGCAGATGCATTTGCTAAAGGATAAACTTCCGGTAGTCCATATGACATTCGCCACACCTGCGGATCCAGAGAGTCTGCAGCAGCTGGCAGGCTGGCTACGTCAGTCGGTGCATAAACAGGCAGTTATTATGGATGGCATTCAGCCATCGCTTGTAGGTGGAGTGTATTTGCGACTGCCCAATAAAGTCAAAGACCTGAGCCTACGCGCAAAATTAAAGGGCGGACACGACTTATTGGTAAAAGAGCTGGAGGCTATTAGTGGAAAAAACTAAAGGCCGGATATTTCAAAAATTAGTTGATGGTGGAAATCCAGTCGGCGAGATTATTGGAATAGATTCTTTTTTGGTAAACGTGAAAGGTCTACAACCGGCAAATGTCCATGCGACCGTGCGCTTTGACGATGATACGCGTGGTTACGTACACCAAGTGTTCGAAGATCACGTTGTAGTCATGAAGCTCGATCCGTCGCCACTGCACATAGGCTCGGTGTGCGTCGTCGAGGCAAAAGATATTATGGTGCCAGTTGGCAAAAACTTCATTGGTCGAGTGGTTAACGTATTTGGTGAACCAATTGATGGAAAAGGCGAAATAGTTCCCGATCAGGAATGGGATGTTTTTCACCCAGCACCGATGTTGTACGAGCGAGAATTATTAGACAAGCCCGTGGAAACGGGAGTGACTATTTTGGACCTTGAATATTCCTTGGCGCGCGGTCAGCGCATGGCTATGCTTGGTGATAGCAAGGTGGGCAAGACCGCCCTGGCCGCACAGGTCGCCATCAACCAGAAGAACACCGACATAACGGTCATATACGTACTCATAGCGAAACGTCAGCACGACGTGGCAGAACTAGTCAGTAACCTGGAAAAAAACGACGCGTTGAAAAAAGCCGTCATCGTCGTGACGAACTCTTTTGAATCCCTGATACTCACCTATTTGGTTCCATATGTTGGTGCGGCGCATGGCGAGTACTTTTGGCATCAATGCAACATGGACACGCTAGTTATATACGACGACCTGACGGCGCATGCGCAGGCGTATCGAGAAATTTCACTTATCGCTGGAGTATCGCCAGGACGTGACTCATATCCAGGAGACATGTTCTATACTCACTCCAGTCTGCTCGAGCGTGGTGGCAAGACAGAATCAAATCACGCCAGCCAAACATTGATTCCAATAATTTACGCGCCAGGTGGTGATATCACGGCGTATCTACCAACCAACGTCATGTCTATCACGGACGGTCAGTGGATATTGGACGCGCAGATTTTCAAAGACACCATGCGCCCCGCCGTGAGTACCGGTCTTTCGGTCACGCGCGTGGGTGGCGTCGGCCAAAACAAACGCCAAAAAGGCTTAGCTGACAAGCTGAACAAAACACTATCTGGATATCGAGTAGCCGAAGAGTACGCGCACTTTGGCACGGAACTATCACCACAATCACAGGCTGACTATGACAAAGGTAAAGTGCTGTTCAAGCTGATGAATCAAGCTATTGGTGAGATATATAGTTTTGCCGAACAGCAGTTTTTGATGTACATAGTCCTAGAAAGCAAACCAGAGGAAATAATTGACGTAGAAGCTTTAAAAAAGAAAGTGCATGACTACGCCGCCAAATTCAAGGAAGACAAGGATATGAATGGTAATTTCGACGAGTTGGCAAACGCGCTAAAAGCCGAAGTAACCACGATCGACGAAGAGAAAAAAGCTGCGATAGAAAAGGCTGCCAAGAACGAAGAGGAAAAGAAGCGACAGGCCGAAGAAGCCGCGGCGGCAGAAGGTGGAGACAAACCTGCGGACAAGAAGCCAGACGAAAAAGCCGATGATAAAAAACCCGAAGAAAATAAACCGGATGAAAAAAAAGCCGATGAGAAACCGGCAGAGGAGAAGTCCAAGTGAGGCGTCCACTAGAAGTCAAGGCAGAGGAAGCGTCCGTACGATCGGTCGTGAGCCTCACGTCCGCGTTGGAAAGTCTCAGTAGTATGCAGATTGCAAAGACGAAAAACAAAGTTCTGATTAGCAACCAGTTCTTTGATGAAGTGTGGAATATTTACAAACAAATACGAGTAGACGTGCTATTCAATTTTGGTAGGACGGCAGAAGAAACACCTATCGAAAAAGAGCTGTTGATATTGATTACCGCCAAAGGTGGCCTGAGTGGCGACATAGATCAGCGACTAATAAAAAAGGTCGTCGAAAGATACGATTCGGAAAAAAATGACGTGCTGGTGATAGGGCATCATGGATCCATCAAGCTGAAACAGGCACATATTGATCACGATTACTTTTTCGAATTGCCAGAGCATGACTATATAAACGTCGATCCTTTGATGGAGATTATACGAAAGTATGCAAAGAGTCGGATTTATTACCAAAATTATATATCTTTGAGTCAGCAAGAAATCAAAGAAGTAGATTTGAGCGACGTCGTATCAAGCAAAGGACGAGTGGCGGATATGTCCGTGGTAAGTGACAATTTAGTAACCGAAAAAAACTATATATTCGAACCGAGTTCGTACGCGGTCGCCGCGTATCTAGAAAATTCAATACTCCGTCTCACGATCTCTCAGTTTATATACGACAGTCGTTTAGCCCAGGTCGCGAGTCGATTCAAGGCTATGTCCGCGGCCAAGGAACGCTCCATTGATAATGCGAACGAACTACATACCGAATACAACCGTGCCAAACGAAACCAGGTCGATACGCGACTAAAAGAATCGTTGGCTGGTTTGAAGAAAATACGTTCAGGGGAGGTGGACTAATGACGGCGGAACCACAGCAAAAACAGGCAACTTACAAAAAAGGCGTAGTCAGAAGCCTAAAGGGACTTGTTATCAAAATACAGTTCGATGAAGACATGCCCAACCTAAACGAAATGCTATACGTCGACAACGAGACAAAATCACCACTACTCGTCAATAGCCTTGCGCATGGCGACGTGGCTGTTTGTTTGAATATAGGTGGTGACTATAGTATCCAAAAAGGCGATTCCGTAACGCGCAGTGGCAGGAGCCTAGAAATTCCAGTTGGCGAGGCGATGATAGGTAGGGTCTGGGATGCTATGGGCAGACCGATTGATGGAAAACCCCAGCTAGACGAGGCAACTTTAGAAAAAATGCCCAAACGAGCTATCTTTTCACCGGCGTATCAAGAGGCAAGCCTAGAAAATCGCCCAGATGACGTGCTCGAAACAGGCCTAAAGGTATTGGATTTCTTTACTCCCTTTGTGAAAGGTCGCAAGATTGGTATCGTCGGAGGCGCCGGAGTTGGCAAGACAGTCCTCACAATGGAGATTATCAACAACGTTGCAGAGGGTTCTGGTGCTATCAGTATGTTTGCCGGTATTGGCGAGCGTATCAGGGAGGGCCATGAATTGTACAAGACCCTTGGTGATAATGACTTGCTCAAAACCACGGCCATGTTCTTTGGGCAGATGAATGAGAATCCAGTCCAGCGTAGTTTGATAGGGCTCGCGGCTATTACTCTCGCCGAGTATTTCCGTGACGACATGAAAAAAGACGTGCTATTGTTTGCCGACAATATGTATCGATACATTCAGGCAAAGAACGAGGTATCTACGATTATCGATCAAACACCCGCAGAAGGTGGCTATCAACCAACCGTGTTTAGCGACGTAAAGACATTTCAGGATCGTCTGGCTACCAACCAAAACGGTTCTATTACCGCCCTACAAACGATATATGTCCCAGCCGATGACCTTTCGGATCCAGCCGTACAGATGATCCAGCACGAGCTGGATAGTACGATTGTGCTATCGCGTGCAGTAGCGGCACAGGGTATACGACCAGCGGTCGATATACTGGCATCAAAGTCTAGCTTGTTGACCCCTGAAGTGGTGGGCGAAAGGCATTACGATTTGGCTAGCCGAGCGACCGCTATCCTGCAAAAGTACGAATCATTAAAGGGGATAATCGCCATCATTGGTGAATCAGAACTTTCCGAAGAAGACCGGGATGATTACAACAAAGCTAAAGCCCTGATAGAGTTTTTTAAACAGCGATTCAATGTTATGGAAAAGGTGACCGGAGTACCGGGCGAGCATATGACTCGTGAACAAACGCTCGATGGCGTAGAAGAAATCATTGGGCCTAGTAAAGTATCGGGTAGCGCGAAGCCAGACGAGGAAGCCGCACCGACTGATGCGGCTCAGACCCAAGCCCCCGTTGTCGATACTGCTACTACCCAACAACCGGCTCAACCCCAGACTGGCACGTCGGAGCAGGCGCAATCTACCCTACCTAAACCGACGGATATTTCGACCATTAGCAATCCGGCGGGCGACGCAAAGCCGGCAGAACAGACCCCACCGGCGGAGGCAAAGAAATAGTGGCAGACGACGCGGACAAACCAAAGGAAGCCACGGACGAACAGTTGGCTGAGGCCGCCTCTAGCGACAACGGCAAGCCACATATGGCGGTAAAGGTTTATGCGCCTTTCAAAGTGTACTTCGAGGGCGATGCGTTCAGCGTCAGCGCCGTGAACGAGACTGGTCCTTTTGACATTCTGCCTCATCACCACAATTTTTTGTGTATGCTGGTCCCATGCAAGCTAAAAATCAAAACCGTCACGGGCGAGGAAAAGGAAATAAAAATCCACCGTGCCCTAATGCACGTCAAGTCTGATCGGGTAGTTGTTTTCGTCGACGTTTAGAGTCTATAAAAAGCTTGTGCTAAAATTGTAAGTAATGTGGGCAGCACGAAGAAATTACGGCTTTACCATCGTTGAACTACTCATAGTTGTTGTAGTAATCGGCGTTCTTGCGGCAATAGTGATAGTCGCATACAACGGTATTACAGATAGTGCCACTCGGGCTAGTGCGACTTCTCAGGCCAAACAGTGGACCAAACTTTTCGAACTGTATAGGGCAAAACACGGCAGTCTACCGGCACTCGCTGACGGTTTTTACTGTTTGGGAACGGGATTTCCTAGTAGCGAATGTCGTCAGCCTGGACACGCTACGTATGGCTATGACGAAAGCACGGGCGCTCCTATAATTTCAGCTCTATCAGACGTCGGCACGCCACCGAGCAATGCTTCTATCGAAGTTGGACCATACGCGACACCCTATATGAACGTCAACTCAACCAGGTACCGCATATACATGCTAATACCTGGATCCGATACGCAGCAGTGCGGCGAACTAGGTATGACACACAGCTGGATTAATGGTGCCTCTACTATTGTTCAATGTTACGTCGATATCGATGTATAACAGAGGTTACTTAACCGGCGACAAAGAAATCAAAAGCGAAGGATTTGTTTGACGCGGCCGCGTTATTCGTGCACAGGCTAAAGCTCGTGGCGTTGCGATTCACGTAAAAGTCTAGGTTGCCGGCGCTGGATCCAATTGGCGTTACGATGACGCGGGGAGTTTTTGTAAACGGCTGTTTGAACGTTACCTCTACGAAGCATCCTGCCTGTGGGCTACCGCCAGTGTTCAACGTTATCGAACCGGACGTGTCCGAACCATTAACCGACGCCGTACCGCCACTACCCAGCACGCTAGAATTGATACTACGGCTAGGCGAGGGACCGGTAAATGTAATATGGTTTGGTATTTGCAAAATACCATTGCCACTTATGACTAGTTGAGTTGCCGTAATTTTCGATACTGTCACGTCTCCGCTAAACGATGACGCGCCAGCTACGCTCAAACTACCCGCCGTTAATGCGCCAGCTACGGCCGTTGTTTGTGCTACTTCTAGGCTGTTGATCTGCGTTGATCCTAGATTTGATTCTCCGGATATTGTTAGGCTTGGTCCCTGTATACTGCCTCCGGTTTGTAGGTTGCCAGCTATGCTCAGGTTTCCACGCATCAATGTTTGACCTTCTATGACGGCGTTGCCTTTGATTGTCAGGGTCTGTGATGCCCCGCCCACGGTTGCGTCGTTGCTCGCTAGTTCCTGCAGTTCTTCTTCGCTCAATGATTGGTTGGCGATGTTGGGATCTGGCGGTTCCTTTTGGCTATTGAGGAAGTTTACGACCGTTATCACGCCGACGACGGATACTATCAACATAAATCCTAGAAAGTATACGTTTACCTTGCGTATAAACTTCTTTAGCGGGGAAACCTTTTTCTCTGGTTCCTCGTCTTCGGTTTTTTCGACCTCGCCAGACGCTACTTTTTCGTCGTGTTCTTCCTCGAGCTCTTCGGGTGTTTTACTCAACGCGTCAGCAGGAGCCTCCTGAGTGGCTTTTTCGTTGCCCGAATCTTTGTCGGCTGATTCTGGTGAATTTTTTTTATCTGGCTCCATACATCATCTCGTCAGTTACGCTTATGTATAAGCTTACTACACTTATTTTGATGGCGCTAGTGTTGCTACAGTGGTAACATAGACATTAAGCTTATGCGTGGATTATTGGGATATTCTAGGTTGGCGGTTGTCGTGGCTTTGGTGGCCTCTGCTGGAGCTGGCACGGCATTCGCGCAGTCTTCATCGACCAATTACGAAATAGTAGAAACCGAATTTGGCGCCAGCACGCGTGACGAATCATGTTCGGGTCAATATTGCGCGACAGTCAGTATCGGTGGAGATCCATCGACCGGCGATAGTGCTAGCGCCGGTACTACCGCGACGTTCGGTGCTATCACGGGCATAGAACCATTACTAGAAATGATAGTAGAGCAGGGCGAATCAAACTTGGGCGATCTGAGCACCCTCTCGACGGGAACCAAAACAATGATAGTCAAAGTCCGTAGCTATTTGAGCGATGGCTATATATTGCAAATAAATGGCGACGCGCCTAGTCACGACGGCTACACGCTCGCTACGCTGTCTACACCCACCGCTTCTAGTCCGGGCACCGAACAGTTTGGGTTAAATTTGGCAAACAACAGCGAACCAGATGTCGGCGCCGCGCCGCTGCAGATTCCGGATGCTCAGACAAGCTTTGGTTTCGCTGATGACGACTACAACACGCCAAATCTATTCATGTTTTCTAGTGGCGACGAGGTCGCTCGTAGCAACACGGCATCTGGCCAGACGGAATACACTGTCAGTATTATCGTGAACATATCCAACACAACCCCAGCCGGTAATTATTCCGGTGATTTCTCGGCCGTGGTAGTGCCACTTTATTAATCTTTCGCGAGTATAACTTCTGCCAGATCTAGCATATCGTCTAGTTCGTTAGCCAGTGGGTCATTGCCAGGGCCATAGCTCAGGATTATCCACTTTCGTCCGTCTAGGATGTTCAGCTGTCCTCGGTCTGGCGTATAAAATGATTTTTGTTTCAGTTCGTCCACGTCTTGGCCTTTTTGTGATTTTTGTGCCAGCGCGAAATCTTTTTTGTTTTGTGCGACGCCCTCGTCGTTTATGCCAGAGCGCACGGCAATCGCTGCCACGACGAGGTTTTCGGGATCCGTCATAGCCTGTTCCAGCTTGCTATAGCTACATTTGCTGGTGGCAGTCTCGTCTGCGATTACGGGCTGGTCACGGTCCACGCGGTGCACGTCCTCGTCAAAGAGCTTTTGAGCTTTTTCGGGCGTGAATAGGTCACATGCGCTGACTGGCTGATAAACAATATTTGGTTCGCCGCTCTTTGCTATCAAATATCCTGCCAATACTACCAGGCCTATAACGACCAAGATGACGACACCTGTTACCAGGTCGCCTTCTTTACTTATATATTTCTTTATCACATCTATTCGATGTTGCAGGAGTTGTTTGTTCATTACGCATGATTATACAGGACAAATGATGACGGTGTGTATCGAGCTACTGTGGAAAACTATACATGCAATATACTTGCGCTTTAGGTAAAGCTTATGTTAAACTTGCCGTGTAACCCCTGTAATAGGGCACAAAAATAAAAAAAGGAGATTCACCACATATGTCAACTCTCAAATCAATCGTGCGTCGTAGCACGGCATTGGGCTCGGCATTTGCTCTTTTGGCAGGAGCAGTCGTACCAGCAATGCCGGTGTATGCCGATGCCTTAAATCCGCTGACGGATCGTAGCCTGACGCTCTCTAGCGGATCACCCGGCTGGGCCTATACGGACGGCTCGGGCAATGCGACCTACGCACCACCAAATAGCGGTGCAAACGGTCAAAAAACAGGCAACACATTTGACTTTAGGGTCAGTTCAACCGCAACAGTAGAGGGATTTTCATTCCAGTACTGTACGACTTCAGCAGGATTCTGTACGGGCCCTGGCGATAACGCTTATGGCGTTGGAACAGGCACGATTAGCTTGACAGATACAGATACGGCCGTCACTGGTACAGGCACGGACTTTACCAACGAGCTATCTGTTGGTTCCGCCATACAGACAGCTGGTGGCAATAGTTATATTGTCGCGAGCATAGCTGATGGCACTAACCTCACGCTCGAAACTGCCGCCACCGCCACAGAAGCTGGCGTAGCGTTTGATTATCGTGATTTTGACACGACGTCAACCAGCGACTTGAATATAGTTACTGATACCCCAACACAAGCAGATTTTGCTACATATGTTACGGATAATGCATCTGCAACAAACCCTGACGGTATGGTATCAAGTGTTCCTGCCCCAGCATCTGCAGGTACCAACTTCCTAGTTTATTATCTAGATGGCGCTACCTGGACAGAGAGTACGGGTTGGACAATGACCGCGTCGAACAATGAAACAGCAGACGCTGGCAATGACATGGGCACGGGCCATATATCTGGTAAATACAACTACATAACACTTACAAAGGGCGCGGGAGAGGCATTTGACGCGGGCGAACGCATTAAAATTGTATTCTTCGGTAAGGATGCAAACTACATTACCAACCCTGGTAGCGACGAATTCTTCGTAAAGATTAACACCTGGAATACAGACACACCTAATACATGGGCTCCTGGTAATTCAGAGAACATCGACGGCGGTGTTACAGTGGCCAACGTCATGAACGAATCGATTCAGATTACTACCAAGGTATTGGAAACCATGGACTTTAGCGTGGGTACAGTGGATCCGTTTACACTAGAAGCGACTGGTGGTGCCGGTAGTCAGTTAGACTTAGCACACGGCGGATCACACGTGGATCACATTCCATGCGAACGTATCCTAAAGGGCATGTTGCCATCTGATCCTGCAAACGTTCTAAACATGGGTAACGAAACTGCCGAATTCTCTCTAGAGACTGATCATACATACAGCACGCACAGTTATTGGCGACTAAGCTCCAACTCTAGTGCTGGTGCAACAGTCTACTATTCTGGTACCACGCTCAGCAACACTGTTGGTGACCAAATAGATGCCATCGGCACGACTGCCACAGCTCCACAAGAAGGCGCAGAACAGTTCGGTCTAGCCTTGGCAAACGGTGCAATAGCGGACAACGCTCAGCCTTGGACACCTACGCAACTAGGTGGCGCCGGCGGACACATGGTTGACTATGTAACAGAACGCACAGGTGCAAACGTATTCGAATGGGGTGCAGATAACGCCGCAAACGGACTAGCTACTCCTGCATCTGGATCATACGATGCATCCGTAACAGATGACGCAGATTCCAACCTAGATGATAATGCAAGCTGGCATGCGCCTAGGCTTTGGCCACTAATTCCGCTTGCTGACTATGACGCAGGCTCGGGTGTTGTGAACACTGAATACGGTGCCGTCGATACCGAATTCGCATTCGATCCGGCTTCAATCACGATTCCAACAGCAATTGCTACACAGGATTCACAAGTTGTCGATTGTGTAACGGGTAAGATGCGATATATTGCCAACATCGCAGCGACCACACCTGCTGGTATCTACACGACCAAGATCAACTACATCGCAGCTCCTCAGTACTAAAATCTCCTGAATCTCCTAGTACTTAGGTCGCATGTAGCGACGCAAACCGACCCCTAGTGGGTCGGTTTGCTTATTACGCATAACCCGCCGATTCTAGTACAATAGAGCTTATGAAACATCATGTGTTTCGGCTACATGCATTATCACACGCATGGCGTCATGTCTGGACGCAGGAGTCACTAGCACTGCTATTGGCTATGTTTGTGTTTGTCGTACCAGTTTCGGCGTCGACACGTTTCGTCGAAAGGTCACTGTTTATACAGAATCCAGAGGCGGGCGAAACTACTACCTACACATTATCGCTACAGTTTACCACTCCGTCACCGGTCGGGTCGCTAGATATGCTGTTTTGCGACAACCCTATACCGTACTTGCCATGCGTCACACCGGCTGGATTGGACGTATCCGGCGCCGTCCTCAGCGACCAGCAGGGCGAGACTGGATTTAGCATTTCTCAGCAATCAACCAACCACATAGTATTGTCGCGCACGCCAGCAATGATTACGCCGGGCACCCCATCCACATTCGTGTTTGATAACATTGTGAATCCAGAAGAAACAGGGCATGCTTTTTCCATACGACTAAAAAGCCATGCATCGACAGACGCCACTGGTCCACAGATAGATTTCGGATCAGTCAGAAGCCAGATTACTGAAGGTATTACTATCCAGACACAAGTACCACCCCAGCTAGTGTTTTGTCTAGCGCAGGAGGTGCAGTTGTATTGTTTGGACACCAACGATACATATTACTCTGATATGGGGCAGTTAGAGACCGACTCTACACTAGTCGCATATTCGCAAATGGCTGTCGGTACCAACGCGTCGGCAGGCTTTTCTATCACAGCGCATGGAGGCCCGCCAGCCGCTGGTACCAGTGTGATTGACGAGCTACAGACTCCGACACCCAGCATCCCGGGAACTAATCAGTTTGGTATCAATTTGGTTGCCAACAACGCTCCTGCTATTGGTGGTGATCCAGAGGGGCCATTTGCCAACGCCGTACCGTCCCCGGATTATGGCATACCAGATACCTATAAATATGTAGACGGTGACGAGGTGGCATTTTCACCGAATGTTAGCTTGATGCGCAAATTCACCGTCAGTTACATACTAAATGCTAGCCCATCGCTAAAAGCAGGCGTATACAGCACGACGATAACGTTCCTTGCGACAGGTAACTTTTAGATTGCGGTTATGTAGTGGAAAATGATACAATTATGCTAATATTTATAATAGTTGTTACATGAGGATTAATAGGGGAAAATGAAACATATAAAAAGCTTCGTTCTGGTCGCGTTTGCTATAGTGACGGCTTTTATGTTCAGCGTACCTGCTGACGTCGTTTCTGCCCAATCTGCCTCGCTGAGTATCGCTCCGCGCAAAGATTACGTGACTGATCCGGGTGAGACTATCAAGGATACACTGCTAATCCGTAACTTGGACGAAACCGACGATCTAGAGCTCACGTTGCGCGTAGTTGACTTCACCTATACCGAAGATGGCGGTACGCCAAAGCTTTTCCTCGACCCTGACGCACCACAGACCACTTGGTCATTAAAGCCTTTTTTGAAGGTGCCGAATAGCGTAAAGATACCCGTAAAGGGTACAAAGTCTGTTCCGATAACACTATCTGTTCCAGAAGGCCAGGGTGCGGGTAGTTTCTATAGCGCGATTATCTATTCTACTGGTGCGCCGGGTGGCGGAAACGTCGGACTGAGTGCTTCTGGGGTGACACTAGTGTTCTCGCAGGTACCGGGTAAGGTAAACGAAAACCTACAACTGAAAAAACTTGGTGCGTATGATGCCATTGCCGCGCTAGCCGATGACGATGACGGCTATCGGTTCCTGAACTTCCTAGAACCACTCAATATAGGATACACACTAAAAAACAGCGGTAACGTAGTCGAGGCACCGGTCGGTTCGATCAAGCTCCAGCATATGTTTGGTCAAGAAACAACAATCACCAACATTAACCCAACTAAATCGCTCGCCTTGATAGGTCAGACTCGAACGTTCACCGCGTGTATAAAACTAAAGAGTCAAGAAGTTGATTTTAGCGGGGAAAAGTCCGAGGCGACCAATTGTGTTCCTCCGGGACTGTGGCCAGGTCACTACAACGTATCGATAGAGGCATACTATGGTCAAAACGGTAATAACACGCAGGAAGTAATAGGTACGGCATCATTTTGGTACTTACCACCATGGTTCTTATTCCTAATAGCAGTACTACTACTAATCATTGCGTTCTATGTCTGGAAAATCAAACGTTCACTCGATCGACGCAAACGACGGGCGGGTGTCAAGTTTAGCAAATCACGCGGTAGAAAATAATAGTAATAGCTTTGCCAGGTTTGCCCTGGCAAGCTACAATAAGCATTAGCATGGTACACAGTATTCGCAGGAGGGCATATGTGACTATACCGATAGCGTTGGTTCTATCGGTGTTTACGGTGCTACTATTCACGCATACTACGTATGCACAGTTTAATCCGCTACCGACGCCACCACCAAAACCTGGGTCGTACGGTCTAGAGGCGACCAAAACCAAAGAACCACCGACCACCGCGGCTCGTATTACCATACCCGGCAACAATGCTTCGTTTTCCGAAGCGCCAATTACTGTCCGCGGTATCGCGCCAAACGGACTAATGGTTCAGGTATATAACAACGGCGTGTTGGTCGGCTCGGTCATGAGTAGTGGCGGCAGTTTCGAACAGCAGGTTAGCCTATTTGCCGGTACCAACGTACTCTACGCGATTGTTTATGACGAATTAGATCAGGCGGGACCTGTATCGAACGAAGTATCTATAGAATATACCAACACCGACTTTCAAGCCTTTGGCGAACAAATCACGCTAACTAGTGCTTTTGGCCGTCGTTCGGCCGCAGTGAACAGTGAGCTGACGTGGCCATTGCAACTATCGGGCGGTTCAGGTCCCTATGCATTTAGCATAGATTGGGGTGACGGATCCGAACCTCAACTGCTCAGTCAAGCCGCAGGCGGAGTGGTCAACATATCACACGTGTATAAAAACGCCGGTATCTACCAGGTAAATATCAGGGTAACCGACGTAAATGGCGTTAGTGCATTCCTGCAACTCGTAGCCGTTGCTAATGGCAGGCCAGACGCGTCGGCCTCTGGAGGCACCGATGGTGCTGGTGATGGGTCTGGTGGTGGCTCGGGCAGTGGACAACAGGAGGTCCTATGGATACCATCTGCGGCGTCATTAGCTATGCTGCCCCCAGCGTTTATTCTAGGCCGTATGAGTCAAGTAGTTTCACTGCGTAACAAGATGCTAAAAGAGCATGAAAACGTCAAAAAGAATAGATAATTTTCAACAATTATCATCATCACCTCTGGCAGGCTGTGGAAAACTATTGTATAAAGTTCTTGACAAACACAAGCACTTTCATGCTAAACTGGTAATGTTAATAAACAAAACACAAAAAACATTAAAAAGTAAAAGTGAGGAAAAACGAATGGATATCGTTAGAATTTCCAGCAAACGTGCTGGTACCTTATTCGCAGCAGGTCTATTGTTGTTTGCAACAATGTTACCAGCACTAGCCTCTGCCGCCACCGTTACTTCGCGCTCGATAGCGCTGACTAGTTCGGTAATAGACGCAACAAACGTAACTTATGATGTGACCTTTACGGCACAAACGGATAGCACCGACTCGGTTGTGCTTGATTTCTGTACAACAGCCGCCGTGGCGACAGCCTGTACGGCGCCAACTGGTTTCGACACCACTGTAGGTATTGGTACTAATGATGGTGACACTGTGACGCAGGTAGATGCCAATACGGTGCAGATTGATTTAGCCTCAGCGGCTGATGCCACTGATGTAGTGAACTTTGACCTAACGGGTATTACAAACCCCGATACAGACGGTGTATTCTATGCACGTATCGTCACATATGATAACAGTACCCATGCAGCGGGCTACACATCTGCCGATCCAGATGTTGTCGGTACGCATTTTGATGATGGGTCTGTAGCCCTCACCGCGACTGACGGGTTTGACGTTAGCGGTGCCGTTCTAGAAACACTAACATTTTGTGCTGCTGGCGCAGACGAGATAACCAGCGGTTGTGGTGGCGTTGTCACTCCTCCGGATCTAGTACTTGGAACGGGCGGTGTGCTTGATACAACCCTGGATACAGGCACAATATATACGCAAATTTCAACCAATGCATCAGGTGGTGCGGTAGTAAGCCTAAAGAGCGACGAGGATACTTGTGGCGGACTGGTTCGCGACGGTGCTGCAGATAACGAAGCAGGATGTGGAATCACACCGATAACAACTCCAGGAACAATTAGCGACAATGCATCACAGTTCGGCATGATAATCACCGGACTTGGAGGAAGCACAGGTACAACAGCTCTATCTGGTAGCTACCATGGAACGAACTACTTCATGAACTACGTGGTCGGTGACGCTAGTGGTGTTACAGGACCATACGGTGACCCAATATTTAGAACTACTACCGATGGTTCTACGGCTGGACCAATCAGTGACGGTACTGCTGACCTGACCTTCGGTGCGAACATCAGCGGAACAACACCTGCCGGTGTATACAGGGCAAACCTGAACTTGATTGCAACAGGCACATTCTAAAAACGGTAATCAATAGAACAAATCACCGCCACATCTACTGGCGGTGATGTTCTGTTCAGAAGCAAGATGCACGTTTGCAATCAGTAGTAAATCTGATAACATAAATGTAACAGTATATAGGGAGAGAGCGTGAAAAAACACCTATCACGGATAATAGTTGGTGCGACATTGGTATTTGGCGGTCTGATAGTGGCATTAGCTGGCGATAGCCTAGTATTTGCTCAAAGCTCTACGAATAACAACACCAACACACTCAAGCTATCTCCCGTACGCTCTGATATCGTAGTCGAGCCCGGTAAGTCAAAGGTAGTTACGATACAGGTTACGAACCTGACCAAATCACCTATGACGGTCAAACCCGTTCAAAATGACTTTATAGCAGGTGACGACAGGGGTACCCCGGCACTTATATTAGACGAGGAAGAATACGCTCCAACACATAGCCTAAAGCGCTTTATGGCGCCATTATCAAACGTTACAGTGGCCCCAGAGTCCACGCAGGATATCGATCTGACGATTAATGTACCTGCTAGTGCGCAGGCCGGTGGTTATTATGGAGCTGTCAGAATAGTACCAGTTAATCCAGACGGCACGGCACAAGTTAATCTAAACGCGAGTGCGGCATCGCTTGTGCTCCTAACGGTTCCTGGGGATCTGGTTGAGCGCTTGGACTTAACTAGGTTTGATGTAGTACAAGGCGAGAAGGCTGATGCTTGGTTCCAGAGTGCGAACGACCTAGGTGTTTCGTTCAGGTTTGAGAACCAAGGCAACGTGCAGGTTGGCCCCTACGGTACAATCACAGTAAAGCAAGGTGACGAGGTAATCTTTGAAAATGAGTTTAACTACGAACAGCCACGAGAGGTTGTGCTGCCAGACAGTGCCCGCGAATGGGACATTCCTTTAAAGAACATCGGAAGCATAGGTTATTACGAGGTAACAGCACTATTTACATACGGAACCAAGAACGAGACTATCGAAGTAACCAAGACGTTCTGGGTCGTGCCATGGGCGGTTATTATCGGTGCTGTTGTCGGTGTATTGGTACTAATAGGCCTGATTATCGGTATCGTTGCTTTCCTAAAGAGCTACAAGCGACGAATCCTCCGCGGACAACGTGGCATGCGCCGTCGATAATCACTTGACTATCACCCCTGTATCTACTACAATAAATTGAATCGTAATATAGTCCGGCGTTCCGCCAGCCGGCGGATCAGCGGTAGAACGTAACGATCATATATATTCCGGCGTAGCTCAGCGGTAGAGCATTCGGCTGTTAACCGAAGGGCCACTGGTTCGAATCCAGTCGCCGGAGCCATGGTTAGAACTAAAAATAACAGAGGTATTTAGCCTCTGTTATTTCTTTGGGGTCCATCGCCAAGGAATGTTAGAACGATTTTTAGCGAGATTAGTATATGGTTAGGTTATCCGAGGAACTTAAGAGCACTCATCCAGCCCGTACCGATTTGATCTTGGACTTTCATTTGAATCAGACCTATCCCTTCTAGGTGACGAGCCTCAGAAAGTGGACCTACATCGACAGGTCGCATACCGCTTGTTTTTACGAGTTCAGAGACCGTAGCTTTGGCATCATCGTCATCACCAGCAATAAAGACATCGAGTTCTTTACCTTCGACTTCACCAGCCTCTAATGGACCAGCGAGTGTAGTATTGAATGCCTTAACGACAGTTGCTTCACTTAGGATCTTAGCTACTTCCTGTGCACCAGACTGACCTGCTTCAGGAATAAGCTGAAAAGTGTTGAAATCAACAGGGTTAGTTATGTCTACGACTACTTTACCAGCAAGTCCATTATATTCTTTACCCACATTTTCAACTTCAGTATAGGGAGTAGCCACGATGACTACTTCGTCAGTCTCGGTACCAATAGGCACTACTTTTACATCTGCTTCACCACTTACTTTTTTAAGTTGCTCTACAAGCTCTTTGCCTTTGGCTTCGTCTTGAGAGTGAATTGTTACTGAGTGACCACCGCTAACTAGACGTGTGCCGATACCTTTTGCCATGTTGCCATTTCCTATTATTGATACTTTCATGTTGCCCCTCCTTAAATTGAGTGCTATAATTATTACAGTACTTTTAATTGTAAAGTACTTTAATAAGTAAAGCAAGTATATTTATGAAAACCCTTAATACGAAACAACCTATCTGCCTTCCAAGCCTCAAAATATTGAGTGACTATTGGACGTTGCGTGTAATAGATGAGCTATCAGACGGGAGTATGCTGAGATTTAATGAGCTTGAGCGGAGAATAGAGGGCGTAAATACCGCTACCTTATCAAGGCGACTAAAAGATATGCAGGATAGTAATCTTATAGACCGTGTAGAAAAGTCGAGAGCTGACGTTACATATAATCTTACGGAACTTGGTAGCGAGACAATACCGTTATTGAAAGCAGTGAATCATTTCTCTGACGCAAAGCAACGTCTGAAAAAGTAACAAAGGCAAAAGTACTTAGCTAATCAATGCCTGATCTTGCTTAATTGCGGTTATAACTTCCTCTATCATTGTGAGCCAAATTGGAATAGACGAAGTCAGAACCGTGAAAATGGTTCTGACTTTTTGATACCCAGAGTAGAATTGAAACCAATCTAGCTAAGTGCAACTTTTCTAAGCAACTGTGCGTTTAGTGCAACAATAATTGTTGAAAGCGACATGAGAACCGCTCCTAGTGCTGGCGACATGACAAAACCTACCCCAGCTAGGACTCCTGCTGCGAGTGGTATTGCAACAACGTTATAGCCAGTTGCCCAAACCAAGTTTTGTTGCATTTTTTTGTAAGTAGCTTTTGAAAGGTTAATGATTTTAGAAACTCCCTGCGGGTTACTGCTTGCTAGAACAATTCCAGCAGATTCAATTGCAACATCAGTACCAGCACCAATGGCTATACCAACATCAGCTTGTGTGAGTGCTGGTGCATCATTAACGCCATCGCCTACAAACGCTACTTTTGAGCCATCAGACTGCATCTTCTTCACGACATCGGATTTATTCTCTGGCAGCACCTCAGAGTGATATTCGTCTATACCGAGTTCTTTAGCAACCCACTGAGCAACACCTTCAGAGTCACCAGTAACGATTGCAACTTTCTTGCCAGACTTTTGAAGTGATTTAATTGCATCTTTTGATTCACTGCGAATCGTATCGGTAATCATCAGTGCACCAAGTATGTTTTTTTCTGTCAGGACATAAATAACAGTTTGACCATTGGAATTTGCTTGTTTAGTAGCTGATTGAAGTTCTTTACTTAACGTAGCTTTGTGCTCTTTCAGTAGTTGCGGTCCACCAATATGGTAAGTCTTCGAACCTATTTTTGCTTTCGCTCCCCGACCTTCCAATGCACTAAAATCATTGGCTTGTTTTGGTTTTATTTTCATGTCTTTTGCCTTCGCTACGACTGCCTTTGCGATAGGGTGTTCAGATTCGTCTTCTATTCCTGCTGCAATCGAGAGAAGTTCTTTTTCATCATCAGCAACGATTTTGACAACACCCTGTTCACCAGTGGTTAATGTGCCGGTTTTATCGAACAGCACAACATCAACATTTCGAGCCAGTTCCAAAGCACTACGCTCACGCACTAATACACCTGCATTTGCTGCTTTGCTGGTTGATATAGCAGTAACAAGAGGGATCGCTAACCCAAGTGCGTGAGGACAAGCAATAATTAACACTGCTACGACTCGCTCCAGTGTGTATCCTCCAGACTCACCAGCTAGTGACCAGCCGATAGCGGTAGCTAAAGCAGCAAGTAAGGCGATGTAAAACAAGTAGGCAGCAGCTCTATCGGCTAGGATTTGAGTTTTTGATTTACTATTTTGAGCATCAGAAACCAGCTTCATTATTCCGGCGAGTGCTGTATCGTCTCCTGTTTTAGTAACCTTCATTGTCAAAGAACCGCTACCATTCACAGTACCTGCAACTAACTCATCGCCTTTTGATTTATCAACTGGCTTAGACTCACCGGTGAGCATTGATTCGTTGACCTTTGAATCTCCCTTAACTACTACGCCATCGACAGGTATTTGTGACCCGGGACGAATCAACACTTTGTCATCGACTTTTAATTCGGATACAGCAAGTTTTCTCGTGCCAGAATTGGTAACAATTTCTGCTTCATCAGGCAGTAGTTTTGCGAGTTCGCTTAATGCCCCCTGAGCATTCATAATCGAAGCCATTTCTAGCCAGTGGCCGAGCAGCATTATCGTGACAAGTGTAGCCAATTCCCACCAAAAATCCATGCCATCAATGATGTTGAGGGTAATGAGTGAGCTATATATAAATGCAACACTTATTGCGAGTGAGATAAGTGTCATCATGCCTGGTTGACGTGATTTTATTTCAGCTTTTGCACTTTTTAGGAATACTAAACCACCATAAAAGAAGATAATCACACCTAGTACCGCTGGAATATACGCACTACCCGTAAATGAAAGTGCATCGTATCTGAGCAAGTCCTGTATGGTTTGCGAAAAATACAGTAAAGGCAGGGTCAAGAAAAGGGATAGCCAAAATTTCTGTTTGAACATGTTTGGATTATGTCCCGCATGTTTATCATGACTGCTATGGTCGGAGTGATCCATGTGCTGATGATTCTCGTGATTATTCATTGTTACCCCTTACTATTCGTTAAATGATATAGCTGTACCAGTTCGTCGATTATGACTTGCTTAGTTTTTTCATCTCCTTCACTCATACCTTGTTTAACGTGCGTATTCATGTGGTTTTCTAAAACAAGTTTATTGAGTGATCGTAACGATTGTTGTATCGCCAAGCTCTGAGTCAGAATGTCGATACAGTATTTATCATTTTCAATCGCCTCAATCAAGGCCTTGAACTGACCCTCAATAATTTTTGATCTATGAGTTGTGCGTTGTTTGTAAGTCTTTTTCATAACTAAGAGTATATACCCCCTGGGGGTATTATGCAAATATAGATTTTTTACCTATGCTAGAGATAAATCAGGCTTAATAACGGTTATAAATTCCTCTCTCGTTGTGAGCCGAGGTTAGAACCAAGATCAACAGAGGTGCTACGCCTCTGTTTTCATTATGGGGTAAGATATACATATGAAGTACGTTGCACTGCTTAGAGGGATAAATGTTGGTGGGAATAATAAAGTCGACATGAAACGACTCGTGAACGCAATGAGTAAAGCTGGCTTCGAAAAAGTATCGACTTATATCAATAGCGGGAATATATTCTTTAGTGCAAATGATCCTGAAGCAAAGCTTACCGCTAAGCTTGAGCAGCTTATAAATAATGAGTTTGGTCTAGACATAAAGGTTCTGCTCAGAAACAAAGACATCATCGATGAGCTTACTCGCTCAATTCCGCCAGAATGGACTAATGGTAATGAGATGAAATGTGACGTAATGTTCCTCTGGGATAACTTCGACGATAAATCTATTTTGGAAGAACTGACAATCAAACCAGAAATAGATGAAGTAAAGTACGTTCATGGAGCTCTGATTTGGAGAGTTGATAGAAAAAACGTCACGAAGAGCGGGATGATGAAGATAGTGGGCACCGAGATTTACCGCAATATGACTGTTCGTAACTGCAATACTGTGAGAAAAATCAAGGAACGATTAAACAGTTAAGCCTATCTAGCTAGTGGCTAAATCCTGTTTAATTGCAGTTATGACTTGCTCTATCGTTGTGAGCCATAGAAATAGCCAGACCATTTGGTCTGGCTATTTCTATTACCCGACTGCCGATTCCGAATCAGTGGGTGACAGCTTGCTGGCACAGCCACTGAGTTCGCACACAGTCAAATCTTTGATTTGTACGGTATCTAGCCGATGTTCCCGCTAGAATAGCGGGAACATCGAAGCGTCCATCCAGTCGCCGGAGCCATGGCATAATGAATAAAAACAGAACTGTTAATTCAGTTCTGAGTTTTTATGCACAGGATAGAATTTGGAATCGACGACTATTCAGCATAACTTCTTTTGCCATTAGGGATTAGTAAACCACAGGATAAATATTTTAACCACTGCATAAACAATTGTTGTGAGACCAACTACTATATAAATGAGCCGAATGATTGGTAAGATACTTTTAAGACTACCCTGAGTAGTCCAGAGTCTTTGGTTGCCAAGCAATCCATATAATCCAAGGAAAAAACCTAAAATTGCGACTAACGGTATTTGAATTGCAGCGTGATTGGCATCTGGATGTATTAGTATAAAAATAATCACAGTAACTAGAACAGTTCCAGGTAGTATTCGTAGGAAATTCATACGATAATTATAACACTCCGTTATATTTGTCTTTCTCGACCTCGTTTATAATTTTCTCTATCACTCTGAGCCATGAAAAGTCCCTGTCATTGCGCAGGGCTTTTTCGTGGCTAGCCTGTCATCTTGCATTTTTTACACCATTATTAATATTAGTTTTGGTTTAAACTATAAATAACAGTATAAAAACCAATACGTTCTATAGCGTGAAATAACAGAAAGGCATATTTGCTCATGGACCACGATATTCTAGCGGCCGAAGAACAAGAAAAAAAGAACTATGTAGAGACGGATCCGTTCGCATGGGCTAATAATGTATTGCAATACAAAGAAGAATTAATGTTCGAAATATTTCTGATCAACAAAAACTATATGCTGTACAAAACCAGCCTGGCTCCATCGTTACGCGAACAGCAGGAAGTTTTGTTCATAGACGGACTATTAGAATATTTGTTCGAGGGTGCCGAGACCGGCATGGTTGTCCGTGGATTTGAACAGGCCGAGGCTGAAACGGGTGTATTGCAGCGCACGCAGACTTTCAAGGTGCCGAATATTCGCGAAACATTGCGCTGGATTCATACTCAAGAATCCGAGATAGAAAACTTTGATCAAACCGACGGGGATCTGGGAAAGATAAAGGGTATGCTGGTCCGCGTCAAACATCCGGACATGAAACATGAAGTATACGTAGCAAAGGTGCTACCAGGCTCTAACGTTATGCAGGGCAAAACTGGCTGGATGGTAAAAAACGGCAAGTTCGTGCCGTTTGATGCCGAGGCCGCGCTGAGGATACCAGCAGATAATCAAATGTTATTCATCGATCAGGACGTATATGTATTTAGTCAGGCGCGCCTAGGGCAACTATTTTCGTACAATGCCAAAGAAGCCATGATAGCCGAGAAAAAGGTCGCCGCGATAGACACGCATTTCAAGCTGTCATTTCCAGAAGGCCAGAGCCTGCAAACAATGGTAGAGGGCAAAAAGAGCGCTATCAAAAAACTACAGAATATTAACCCAACGTCCGTTACGCAAGATAAGTTAATAGATCACGCCAGCGAGATAGGTGTTGAATTAATGGAAGACGACGCTGGATCGATAATAATCATGGATGACAAGGACATGTCTAAATTCGTTAATCTGCTAAACGACGATTATATGGAATCGGCATTGACGGGTGAACGCTATGAAATTATTAAAAAACGCCCTCTAAAACCAACGGAATCGGAGCCCGCTACCACAGATACGGGCAACTAGCCCGCACGACAACAAGGGCTATATTATGCTATAATGATGATAGCAAGTTATTCTATCTTTTATTTTTATGTTTTGGTATTAACCAGCCAGTCGTACGAAGAAAGCAAAGCATCTCTCGCTTATACAAAAGCTTAACGAAAGGTACGTACAGTACATGACAATCAAAATTTTTGTAGGAAAACTTTCCTACGACACAACCGAAAAAACACTTCAGGATATATTTATAAAATATGGAGAAGTAACCAGCGTAAGCGTTATCATGGATCGCGCAACCAACCGATCTAAAGGCTTTGCTTTTATAGAAATGACAGACTTAAAAGCAGCGCAAACGGCCATCAAAGAACTAAATGACACGGAAGTCGATGGGCGCAACATAGTTGTTAATGTCGCAAAGGAGCGTGAAGATCGCCCTCGCACACAACAAGCCGGTTTCCGAAGAAGCTGGTAGAACATAGTGGCCTCATTGGTTGGTCGGCAGGAATTCCTGCGGTCGGAGATGGCAGGACTGTTGCGTAAGGAGCTGGAATCTATGGATAGTGATCCGGGCTACAATACCGTTATGCGGTACACACTCGTGACAACGAAAGAGTCGCAGTTTGTTGAAAAGCACATGGCGTACATGTCCAACCACCTTCGCATGGACCATTGGCAGTACATAAGAAACCTGAAATTGATGACACGATTACGTTAGCAAAGGGTGTTTGGTTTGCATATTCACGATGCTATAGTAATAAGATGCTACATAACCACAAGCATATAGCAAAAGTATCTAGTAAAAAACCGAAAAAACCAAAACACTATGTAGTGTTGGTTGCTAGCGTGCTATTTCCATTTACCACGATGCCCCAGGTGTTTGAAATATTTAACAACCAGTCCGCCGATAACGTGTCTTTACTGACCTATCTATTGTATGTAGTCTTCTCGTTTATATTTTTGGGATACGGTATAAAAGAAAGGTTAATACCAATCATAGTACTTCAGTCGCTATGGCTAGTTATGTATAGCCTAGTCATAGCTGGGATACTAATTTATAGCTAGCTATCGTATTTAATATAAAGTTCAAAAAGTGCAAGCAGACAGTGCGGGGCGGTGGCTGTGACATGACGCCACAACCACCGCGTGCCCTCCACTGATTGAAAGATCCGCGCCCTTCAGTCGTCCTGGCTACGAGCAATCGACACGCGGTCGCCGTTTTGGGCGATGACGTGGTGCGCTCCGTTTAGGTCATAGGCGATGGTGTTCGGACCCTTGACCTTGGTCAGAATGAAGTGCAGTGATTGCATCAGGTTGTTGTCTACTTCGACCCCTGGCTGTACCAGAAAGCTGAATTCGTTGCCTTGGGGCAAAAAGACACCAATCATCAGGTTCAGCTGTGCTTGCCACAAGGCACATTCATGTAGGTCGTCAAACCAGAATTCAAACCCTAGGTTTGTCATCTTGATTATGGTGCCCGAGTTTTGCTCGGCAATCTCTGCGTTCACACGCTTCCCTTCGACGTCTGCTTGCTAATAATTCTTCCCGTGTCACGGGACTGACATAATGTACAATAACAGAGGTAAATATGCAAGCATGTGCGATTTGTTATGATAGTACTATGTTAGATAAATTCGCACACGGTGGAACACATGCGCCCGGGACGGAACATCCCGAAAGTGACGTAGCTTTACCCTCCGCTAATCCGATAGAAATAGCAAACAGCTCCGACGACTCGTCCCTAATCTTTATGGGCGTATTTATAGCCGTCATTGTCATTGCGGTCATCACGCTATTGGTATTTAGCAAGCGCAAACGCGACTAGCGACGAATACAAACACTATTTGTCCCGGTGCTATAAAGACGTACCAAGGTTTGTCCTTTTAGACCTTTTTTCTTTTGTTCAAAATTCCGCGAATAGACGGACTAATTTCCTTGTCCGTTCGGTGAATGCACCCCATCCAGCAACACGGTCGACGCTTTCCCTCTAGCAACTCCTCGCAGGTTCGTCGGACTCGTCGATCACGCGTTTCGTTTCCTTTTGCATTTTCTACCCAACATATAAATTCATTGCGTGCCAGTGGTGTTATGTCTTCCCACAAATTCAATACTTTTCGATCAGACGTGAGGGCTTTTTTCAGATCTGCCGGCATTTTGTGCACGGTACCTGCCGATATTGATTTGCTAAACATAATAATATTATACAAAATCTAGATTCGGCATACAAAGTTGCCATTAGCACTAGTTGCCCCAGATTATAGATGATAAAATACCAACAACACCCGCTGGGAATACTATGAAAGAAAGACTGAAATCTATCACAAAGCGTCTTCATCGTGACCGTTTGACGGCCACGGCCGAGCATTTGTTACGTGATGAGGCAATCAGTGGCAAGTTGATATTAGCCGCGGTCGCGGTCGCGTTGCTAGTTGCCAATACACCGCTATTTCCTTTTTATGACGCGTTTTTGCATACGGATTTACGACTAGGCTTTAATGGATGGGAAATAGCCTTTGATATAAAGCACTGGATAGGCGAAGGCCTAATGGTTTTCTTCTTCCTGGTTGTTGGACTAGAGCTAAAACGCGAGTTGGTGCGCGGAGAGCTTCGCGACAGAAGGAAGGCAATATTGCCGGTGGCAGCGGCTGTTGGTGGAATGGTATTACCGGCGTTGATATTTTTGGCAATCAATATGGGTCGTGAGACATCCGATGGTTGGGCTATTCCGACGGCGACAGACATTGCGCTGGCCGTTGGAATATTGACCCTAGCTGGAAAACATATACCGTCATCGGTTCGTATATTCTTACTGGCACTTGCCATCGTCGATGATATTTTGGCTGTTATGGTCATCGCGTTGTTCTTTAACTCTGGCCTCGAACCGTTGATACTGGCGGCCATGTTCGTCATAGGATTGCAGGCATATTTATTGGGCAAACGTGGACTATTGCCGATGTGGGGATTCGTGTTTGTAGGTATTGTCATGTGGCTGTTGGCAATTCAATCAGGAGTCCATCCGAGCATTATTGGCGTGGTGCTAGGATTTATGGCGCCTATGGCTAGCCACAGAAACCCAGGAGAACAAATCGCAGAGAGGGCAGAGCGCGCCATGATTCCATTCTCGACGCTGTTCGTGGTGCCAATTTTTGCCTTCGCGAATACCGGTCTCAACTTTAACTCTGGTCCTATCAATTTAGAAACCGCCGTTCCCCTAGGTGGTGGTATCATTGCTGGCTTGGTATTAGGCAAAGCCTTGGGCGTATTGGGAATGACGTGGCTGTTGGTAAAGACGGGTATTGCCGACTTACCACATCGTGCTCGGTGGAGCCACATCGCGGGGGTTGGCGTGTTGGCTGGAATTGGCTTTACGGTAGCGATATTCGTCACGGACCTAGCCTTTACTAACGAAGAATATATATTGATTTCAAAACTGGGTATATTCATAGCATCGGCATTTACCGCTGTCCTTGGCCTAGCTATATTACGATTCGCCAAACATTAAACTAGGAGGCATATGGAAAACCAACCACAAAAACCCGAAGTCCCACGAATGGCGCGGAATGTCATTCACGAACATCATGGCATAGAAACCGACATGAGTGGATGTCGCGCATGGGTGTGCTGGACCGAAGACAAACAGTACGCTATATGGGAAATCAACTACGAAAGTTCAGACAAACCAGACGCCGAACTGCCATATTATCGAGTAAATTGGCAGCCATACAATGAGGACAATAGCGGATTAGAAGCTCCGCAGTGGGATAATGTTGGTGATTTCGGTGATTTTGACTTGGCGGTTCAGGCTCTGCAAAATCACTGCGGAACAAGTGTCGACATTGCCGAAAAATAGGAATTTATTTTAGTAGCGACCCCATTTGCTTGGTGATGAATTTCGTCGCGAACACTGGATTAAGTCGATAAAGCTTGCTCATCATTTTTGAATCTTTTCCAGTAAATATCTGCGCTTTGTTTTTTTCGATACCATCAATCATGATTTTGGCAGCTTTTTCTGGCGTTAGCATCGGAAACTTTTTGGCCGCTTCTTCGGCATCGGCACCGCCCGGGGTTTTTACACCCGAGTTTTTACCAATATCAGTTTTTGTAGCACCTGGAAAAATAGTCGTGACATGTACGTTCGTATCCAATAGTTCAGCGAATAGCCCTTCACTCATTAATTTTACCGCGGCCTTTGACGCGCCATAGACGGCTTGTCCAGGAACGGGCAAAAAACCACCCATACTAGAAACGTTCGCGACATGGCCCTCTGGTCGTTTTAGTAGATGAGGCAAAAAAGCCTTCGTCATATTCAGCGTGCCATAAAAGTTGACGTTCATGACGCGCTCTATGGCGTCAAAGTCCAAGTCGTTAATCTTTACGAACGGTTGTACGATGCCGGCGCAATTTATTATTCCATCTACATGGCCATGTGCCTTTTCTACGTCTGTTGGTAGTTTCTCAACGGCTGTTCTATCCGCGATATTGACAGCGTGGGTCGATAGTTTATCGTCAGCGTCAAGTCTGGCTTTTAGCGCGTTCAGGCTCTCGTCTTTTAGGTCGACGGCCGACACCCTAGCACCACGCGATAAAAGCTCCGCTACCAGGGCGCCACCGATACCACCACCCGCGCCGGTTACTACGAATACCTTGTTTTTGACTAGCATATTTTCTCCTGTTGATTTATAACTATTCTACCACGAGCATGATAGTCCGGGTGTTGAAAAAAATTAATGATTATGCTATAATAAAAAGATAGACATCTATAGAGGTAGGTGCCAGAGTTAACAGAGGAGACATATGTCAGAAACTCTACGAAACAGCAACGACAAGCCGGAACTAGCGCTTGCTCTTGCTGGCGGCGGTAGCTACGCGATCGCCGTCCAAATGGCAATTATAGAAACCTTACAGGAAGAATACGGAATCGAAGTCCAGAACGCCGAAATACTAGGTACGTCGGGCGGATCGGTGTCCGGTGGATTGATTGTGTCTGGAAAAACATACGAAGACGTAGAGAATATTCCACAAATAAGCTTCCCTAACTATAAACCTGGATATATGAAGGGTGTAATGAACGAAGTATTCGGTGACGAGTATGCGTTTAACCTCCGCGCCATGGCGTTTGAAGTTCCTCATATGCGTGCTGCAAAATTACGTGACCATAGCATCGCCGACAAGGCTGCCGCTTCGTCGACTATTCCGGGACTATTTTTGCCCCATCATATCGACGGCAAATTATACGTAGATGGAGGCGTACGTTCTATTACTTCCGCAGATGTTGCCCCTCGTGCGCATAATCTAATAACTATCTCGGCATTTGCTAGGCATTTCAAGCCACCAGTTGGCAACTTGCGCATACCTGCTGGTCAATTTCTAGAGCACCGCCTAAACAGGCAAATGAAAACATGGCAACGAAAACACAACGGCAAAGCCGTTCATATATATCCGGACGCCGAAGTCAGCGACATGGTAAAAGGCGCGAATGACGTGTTGGACTTTGAACTCGCCAAAGACGTGTACTGGAAAATGAAGGAAGAGGGATGCGAGTCACTACGCAAAAACGAGGTATTCCTGCGCGAACTTGCGTCGACTAGCATGTATGCAATTAGCTAAATACGTTCGTCTGTTATCATAATTGTATGACTAAACAGAATATAACCTTACCAAATGATAAAAAAATTAGCGATTTACTAGACATGCTAGACGACGAACAACTGAGCGATAGCCAGACTTTGATAGAAATAATGAGTGAAGTTTCTGGCGAAAAGCCCGTGATGTGGGGAAGTAGCATAATAGGATTTGGCGTGGCCAAATATAAATACGCGTCTGGCCGAGAAGGCGAATGGATGCGAATCGGATTTAGTCCACGCAAGGACAAACTATCACTGTATATGTCGTGTGATGCGTCACAGTACAAAGACTTACTAGACGAAATGGGAAAGTGTGGACACGGCAAGGGCTGTATATATATCAAAAAACTAGCCGACGTAGATGAAAAAGTGTTACGAAAGTTAATCAAAAAAGCCTACGACAATGATGAATGGTCCAAGCTTCATCAAGATAAATAGTTAACAAGTTAATTATTAACACGTTAACTATTTATTGATTAAAATAGCTATTATGTTATAATAATATTAATTCTTTGTCGCATGACAGAGTGGGTGAGTTTTTTCGCCAACGGTCGGCACCCAGCCAAAATTGGGCACATCGAAGGGTAGAAAACATGCGATTCAATGTCGCAGTAACTATGGAACGGGCCGTCATCTTGACTGGACCCGGGATCGAGAACATGCTGGATTTGATGATCCAGTGGGCCAAGTACGTTGAGTACAGGGACAATGCGAATAACGACAGACTACACGGTACCCCCGAGCAGGTCATCGCGATTCGTTACTCCGGCAATAACCTGTCGGCGCCAAAGCTGACCCTGAAATTGCGCAACCCTGACACCGGTCAGGAGTTCAGCGCCACCGGCAGTATGGAATCGCCGTGGGATCGACTGGGAAATACCTACTCTTGCATTTGGTTGGTCAATGGCCACCGAACACAAGTGAAGTATCGACCGGAATCGGACCGAAACGGCGAACGTGGTCAGGTGACGGACAAGGTCGACTTGCCACTCGCTTGGACCACCATGCCGGATCCTCGCAAGCTGAATGAGTACGGTGACAAAGGGTCGGATCTCATAGAAGGTCTCATCTCGAAAAATCCCGAAAATCTCAAGCACAACAAGGAGAGAGACGACTTCCACCATCGGAACGAAATCATTCTGAAGCGCCGCAAAGGATGATTTTGGTCAAAGGCCCCACGGGAAACCGTGGGGTCGTACCATTTTCGATACTTCTTATGCTTCGGGGTAAAACCGACGGATATGGTCGATAGTTTGGGCCGCGGTCCACGAAAAGTTCGGCGCGCCACAACCCTCGGCTGTTTCCGGCGACGCGTATTCGTGAAAGTCACTATAACTAGCACGTTTTATCGATAGCGTGGCAATATCGCGGGCTACATCGTGGTGGCCAGCGCGTTCTAGACCATCGGCTATTATCCATTCCGGATAGGTCCATGCCGCGCCAGACCAATATTCGTATTGGCGATAGTATGGGGAGTCTTTTGGCACGGATGGCAAACCGTAACGCAAACCAAAAGATTTTGGATCCCGGAGGTGTTGCACCAACTTGTCGACGTGTTCCGGTGGTAACTGGTCGGCGATAGCCAGCGGTTCTAGCGACGCGGACGTGACGATTGGAATTAACTTCCCCGTTTCTGAGTCTTTGTTGAGGTATAGTCCGGTGGTAGGATCTCGCATCGATTCGAAATTATCTATGGTTCGTGCCATGTTTTCTCGCAAATTTTCTGGCAATGTCACGCCGGACTCATGAGCCAGTTCGGTCAACACTTGATTGTTGCGTGCCAAGACACTGGTCATATGAACGTCTTCATGCAAAGGTATGCGTCCGCGGATCTTATCGATATCATAACCAGCCACGAGCAATGATATGAAGTTTTGCGTCATTAGACGAGCAGCGTCGCGACTGGCCCGTTGTTCGGCTGGCGCGTTTTTTAGATCCCTACGAAATAGATGAATAACAGAATACAAACCACGAACCGCCGTGCCCAAAGCCCCGTTTTCGTATTCGCGCAAAGGTTCGATAGATCGTGGCGAATTATCGTGGCCGTGCTCCCATGGGTGCAATGTAACCATGCCACCGTCGCCAGCTGGGTCACGTTCAGCGTAAATCCATTCGTGGTATCGAATTAGTCGTCCCAGGGCATTGTCCACGAAGGCGCGTCTGTCGTCACCTTCCATGCGTCGACTCACGCGCTGAACGGCGTCGGCCAACACTGGTGGTTGTGTGATTCCTGAACTATGTATGGAATCGTGCGAGTGCGGATGTAATATATGTGCCATCCAATAATAACGATCCAGACTACCATCGCGGAATCTCATGTGTGGAACCATTCCATTTTGCCACTGCGCCTGTAATATATGATCTAGCTCCGTGGCGGCAAAGCGAGGGTCGCGGTGCGCTATTCCTATCGCATGCGCCGCGCCATCCCATAGCCAGGAGTGGCCGTACATTTCGTGTTTTGTGTTTTTGTGTCCGCTGGAGGGCACCGTATGAGTACCGCGATTATTCATCCGCAATACGTCCCACGCGCGCTGTTCGATTTTATTGAAATCGGGCTCCATAACAGTTGGTATATTCATCATACTCCTATATACGAATTCACACAAAATACCAAGAAATAATATTGCAATAATTCCAATGAGATTATATAATAATATATCGATATTCGTTCTGTGTGTCTTGTGGTGAGGGTCGGCAATACGTACGGGATGAAAATCCTGCAGTCGCAGACTGTATCTGCAATAGGGAATATTTGGAGGTAAACTATGGCACTGGTGTTTCTGGTCCTGTTTGGACTAGTGGCGCTTTGCGGTCTGGGCTACTGGGTGGTTGCGAAGCGACGACAGAATAAGAGGCTTGGCCTTTTCGTCGCAATCGGCGCCGTGGTAGCGTTCGCGCTCACATGGGGATTTGGGTCAGTCTTTACCCAGGATCCCGGTCAGGCACAGTTGATTCGTTCATTCACCGGTACGGTGTCGGGCGTCAGCCAAGAGCCCGGCATGCACTTCAAGAAGCCTTGGGAAAAGACTGTCACGTTCAACATTCGCAACCAGTCCGTCGAGATGTTCACCATCAAGGATGGTTCGAATAACGTGATCGAACAGGGCAAGGACGGCGCCGAGTTGACCGTTCCGGTGCAGGGTGGCGCCACGGCGTTCGTGTCGATGACGACCATCTACAGCATCCGTCCGGATGCGGTCGAGGGTGTCTACAACGAGTTCAAGGACCTCGAGGGTCTGATGAACAACGCCATCAAACCGCAGATGCGTGCGATCTCGCGCGATGTCGGTCCCAGGTTCACGCCAATCAAGATCAAGGAACGGCGTGACATCTATGCGTCTGATGTCAAAGCGGCGCTTCAGGATGCTCTGGGCCCGAAGGGTGTGGTCATCGATCAGGTCAACATCGGCAGCATCACGCTGGACGAAAAGACCGAAGAGGCAATCAGCGAAGTCGTCGCCAATCAGCAGCACGTGCAGTCGGCAAAGGCACTGTTCGACAAGGCGATGATCGACGCGAACACGCTTCGAGTCACTGCGCAGGGTGAGGCCGACGCTGACCAGATTCTTCGTTGTGGTGCTGACACCACACTGGACAGCACCAAGGACATCAACGGCGACGGAGTCAATGACGAGGTCCTGGTGGTGACGCCGAAGTCGGCTGACCAGTGCGAGAATCGGCTGAACGAGCAAGTTTTGACCACCAAGTGGTACGAGGCTCTGAAGGTCGCGTCGGAAAAGGGCAACATGATCGTGATCGCTCCGCAAGACGGCAGCGCACCGATTCTGTCATTGCCCGCACCTCCGCAACCGGCGCCGGCTCCCACGCCAACGCCAGCACCGGCTCCCCAGCCGGGCGGATGATCCCAAACACGGAGCAGATGTTTCCATCGGTCTAACCGAAAAAAACTCACGGGGGCGTGTCGCAACTAGCGGCACGCCCCCGATCTCCAAGTTTGCTCCCATATGGGAGTTCTTTTATATTCTGGATTTGGTAAACTAGAATAGATGCCAAAAAAAGCAAGCGTATCCAAATGGTTGAGGGTAGCATTACCAAGTGTATTGGTAGTGATTTGGTTGGCGCTTGCCGGTTTTGGCGGACAGTTTTTTGAACAAATTACCGAAGAATCCAGTACTGATCTGACGACGTTTTTGCCTGAAAACGCGGACGCCACCAAGGTTAATAACCGACTGGATGAGTTTTCTGACAAAAAGTCTATCCCATTAGTGATAGCGTTTGAAAATGACGGTAAAAAACTGACCGATGCTCATGTAGAACAAATAACTGACGTCACTGAAGTAATCGCAGATAACGAGGCGATAGTAGGCGAAGCCGCGCCACCGATAAAGTCCGAGGACGAAAAGGCGGTAATTTCAATTCTGCCACTTCAGAGTGATGCTGATTTCAAGACGCTTTTCAAAGAAGTACGAACCGAGCTGGACAACGCGAATTTGGCAACGGATTATACCCTGACAGGCGCCGCGTCATTTGCTAGGGACTTACAAGATGCCTTTTCTGGCATCGACAGCACGTTGTTGTTCGTCGCGCTATCCGTCGTATTCCTAATATTATTAGTTGTTTATCGTTCTCCTTTGTTGCCGTTTATCGTTCTATTTTCCGCCATGGCGGCGCTGGCTGTCGCGGTATGGTTGGTCGTTGAACTAGCGCGTGCCGATATCGTACAAATAAATGGTCAGGTCCAAGGGATACTGTTCATATTGGTTATTGGCGCGGCAACCGACTATTCATTGCTATATATTGCCCGATATCGCGAAGAACTAACTGATCACGTAGATAAGTGGAAGGCAACCTGGGCTGCCCTGAAATCATCGTACGAACCAATTATCGCGGCCGGCGCGACGGTTTCCGCGGGCCTATTGTGTCTATTGCTGTCAGATTTAGGTTCGAACAAGGCACTTGGTCCCGTTGGCGGTTTGGGAATCGCGATGTCCGTACTGGTTGCCCTGACACTACTACCATCACTACTGCTATTGGCCGGTCGAAGCGTGTTCTGGCCACGGAAACCAAAATACGTAAAAGGCAAGGCCGAACAACATTACATAGCGAACCATCCCGTCTGGGCAAAGGTAGGAGCGCTAGTTCGTAAACACCCTCGACGCATATGGATGGGTTGTGTAGTGCTATTGGTCGCGGCATGCTTCGGCGTCCCACAACTGCGAGCCGAGGGTGTATCACAGAGTAGCTTGGTACTGGGTAAGTCCGAGGCCGTGGAGGGCCAAAAGATTATCGACAAACATTTCGCGGCTGGATCGGGGTCACCGGCACTCGTCATTACGGATGAAGACACACTGAACGAAACTATAACGATGCTCGAGGCTGACAAAGGCGTAGATAGCGTGGCGGGTAGTGTTAGCGGACTCGATTCTGGTTCGATGCCTTTAGGAACCGCAGCGGACGATATATATGATGAAATCAGGAAGGAAGTCAAAAAAGAGCGTGATGCCCAACTGGCTTCTATACGAGAAACAATAAATGAATCAATGGCTGGCTTGCCCGTGGAGTTTCGTGATTCGGCATACCAATCGGCAATAGCCAGGGTACCGAGCGTAGACGATCTGGTGAAAAAAGCTGATCCGTTTAAGGAGGCTGAGCTGAACGTATCGAAGGGCCAAGTGCTTTTGCAGGTCACCCTAGCTGACGCCGCGGACTCACTAGTGGCGCGCGAAACAGTCGAACGACTCCGTGAAAAAATAGAGGAAATCGACAGAAATTCAATTATTGGCGGGACGAGCGCTATTCAACTAGACACCAATCGTTCGGCTATGCGTGATGTTCAGGTAGTGATGCCAGCTATACTGCTGGCTATAACGATTATCTTGATGTTGTTACTACGTGCTATCGTTGCGCCACTATTATTATTGATGACGACGGTACTGTCGTTCGGGGCGGCAATCGGTGTCGCGGCACTGCTATTCAACCATGTCTGGGAGTTTGCTGGCGCTGACCCCGCAGTTATCATATTTAGCTTTGTATTTTTGGTGGCACTTGGCATCGACTACAATATATTCCTAATGACTCGGGTGCGAGAAGAAACGATAAAATCTGGCGTGGCAAAAGGAACAATAAAAGGTCTGGTCGTAACGGGTGGTGTTATTACGAGTGCTGGCATTGTTTTGGCCGCTACATTCTCGGCATTGAGCGTTATACCGATCTTGTTCCTAGTCCAGATTGCGTTTATAGTCGCGTTTGGCGTGCTACTGGACACGATTGTCGTTAGGTCATTACTGGTGCCTGCATTGACGTTGGAGGTAGGCCCTCCGATGTGGTGGCCATCCAAGCTCTGGCGAAAACCAAAGAAATAATCGATACGAAAACGCGGCCCCACGGGAGCCGCGTTTTTAGAAGAGATTCTATACTTAGAACGCCCAGAGTCCCAAAACGACTGTCATTGCGACTATCGACACCATGTCATGACCTGCGTCTAGTAAGGTGAGTTCCATTGGTCTTTTAGAAAAGCCGTTGTGGATGAAGTGGGCACCACCTCGTAATACAAGTCCAACGATAACACCAAATACGGCGCTTTCGTACACGCCAGTTACCTCAAGTACCCGCATCATACATGCTAATACGACCGCGGTTGCGAGCGAGAAAAGTGCCAAAACCGCGAATGTCACGGCCATGCCATCTGTTTTCTCTATATCTTTTTTGCTCAGGCCAACCAATTTCGCCCATCTTTTACCGAAACCAGCTTTCATGTCGTACCAGACAAAACCGACCACGAATGGTACTGCCGCTGCCACCAAGACAGCCCAAAGGTTTAGTTCGTTCATATTGTCCAAGATAAATTCCATACATACTCCTATTGATGATTATGGTTATATCCAAGATATCATACCACGACTGTCGAATATGGGGGTAATTTGACAGTCAAAAAATGAAGTGCTAGTGTCTATATATGAGCGAGGCGCGAGGTGACTATGATCCCCGGGAACGGGATATTGCGGATTTTGTTGATAGAAATGGCATCTCGGCATTTAATACTAGGAAAGAGCGTTTCGACAACAGGGTAGACGAGGTGAATAGTGGGATAGAGCGTGCAGACGCCTATTTTTATACCCGAAAAGACTTGATTGACGCATACAATGATGCCGAGGAAAAGGCCGCCAAAATGATCGAAGCGTTTCTGGAATTCAAGGACTCACTCCACGCTATTACAGAGCTTCGCCAAGATATTAAGCGCGAACATGATGAACAAGAAGAACGTCGGAACCTGGGGTCCGACGTTTTAGATATAGTTGGTATCGCCGAACCACAGAGTCCGGACGCGGCCTGATACTTTTCATTTGTTTATAAATATGTTATAATATAAGTAATGAAAAAAAGAGGCGTGGAACCAGTTCCCCTAGAGGAAATTACTGCTCGTATAGAAGAAATCGGGCTGTCTATCCATGGTGATACGCCACTACATCTTGATGAGGACGTTATACAGCTACAGCAAGAAGTACGTCATTACGTGGCTGAATCTGCCGCGAATTTGATGACTGGAATGCACAAAAAATCCGAACAGTATCAATATATGGAAGTATATAATGTCTATACCAAACTGCTGGGTCATGTCGCCCTGGATATGGCGCATAGGCTGTATGACGAACATGGAGATACCGGGGCCGTCAAACGTGGTGTATTGGGTTATGTACAGCAGTCAAAGCGTCAAATGGTAACCATGGATTATCGTAAGCGTCTGGAAATGTCACGCACGGAACGTGCTAAACAATGGCTAGCCACTCATAAAAAAACGCGATTTGCTGGAGCCTTCGCTGTTTCAGGAGCGACAACTTCGGGTTTGTTTCTAGCGAGTGATAACATGGCGCCTATATTAGATTTAACCAGGACACAAGCGACCGGCGCCGCCGGTATAGCTACCGTGGTTGCTGGTCTAGCTCTTCGCTCGCTTTTAAGGACAGGCCCTACAAAAGCCGGACAAGCATTGAGTAGACAGTTCAATTCCACTCTGGAAACATACAGGCTAGACGTAGCCGTCCAAGAGATGTCCGAGGACGAGGAATCAATAGATGACCTACCTACCAGATATGCCGAACGCCATTTGATGATGCCGTTTGGAGCCGCCGCTATATACCTGAACAGCTATGATCTAACAGACACCATCAATGGTAAAAGTGATAATCAATTCGCGGATATGATTCAAGGCACCTTACGTATTACAGAACAGTCTATGATAGATAGTTATGGAATAGATACGGACAAACTCAATAACAAGAGCTTGTTAAGAAGACTATCGCGTCGATAAACAGAGTATATTGGAGTCGTTTATGCTTGTATGGTTATTTGTCATAGGCTAGGATGATAACAATAAGAACAGGGGAAGATATGACTGATTTTGGCGAAGGAAAGCTTGTGGGTATAGCGGGCCTAAGAGGCTCTGGAAAAGATGAGGGCGGAAAATATTTAGAGGCAAGCTATGGCTTCCTGCATTCTCCAACAGGGGACCTAGTTCGTGAAGTGGCTCGTGATAGAGGCCTTGATACCGAGAGGCAAACGCTAATCGATCTAGGTATACAACTGCGCCGTGAATACAAGAGCGTAGGCGCGTTAGTGATGGCGTCTATAGACAAATGGGAACAATCACCAGAAGGTTACCCAGGAGGGCTCGCGGTAACCGGTATGCGTACCGTGGGCGAAGCAGAAAAATTACTAGAAATGGGAGGCACGTTAATATTCGTCGAGGCCATGACTGAGGTTCGCCATCGTCGAATAGTACGGAGGCAACGCGACACCGAATCCCAACAGACACTAAAAGATTTCACGGCACGTAGTTTGGTAGAGGAGTTTGGGGATCCGAATGACAAAACGGTAGCTAATCTGGATGCGGTTCGTAGAATGGCGCATTTTTCTATAACGAACAATTATTCCAAACCAGAGCCATACTATAACGACATAGACAGGGTTTTAGGTTTAGGTAGTCGCTAGCTAGGGTTATTGTCTGGCGTCAAGTTGGCGTACGAATTCCTTGTCATACACACCTAGAACTTTCGCGCTGATTCGCCCCAACCTACTGTCCATCAAACCATTGTCGTGGGCAAATTCTATAGGGTCTTCTACCAAATCTAACATGTATTCTTTGGCATACTTTGATCGGCTTGTTTGACGCGCGACCTTGTCTGGTATGCCCATAACTTTTCTGGCATCTTTGTTTGGATACGTAATCAAACGCCTGGCAAACGCCAATGTAGCTGGGTAGGTTGCTTTGTAGGTTGATCGTTTGAGTCCGTCAATCCGCAGGTTGCCATCACTGTCCTCTCCTAAAACATCACTCAAGTAGTCCTTCACGAACGCTATGTGTCGGCGTTCTTCGCTGATATGAATTTTTATAACGTTCTCTAGCACCTCTGGTAACTCTACTTCGCCGCTATCGTGCAAGGCTATCATATTCTCCTGCACGCGCTCTATGGGCGCTTCTCCCATATATACGCCAGTCCAAAAACCAGCAGGTTGGTTGTACGCAAATTGTGCGACTGCTGGAGTTATTTTTCGGAACCAAGGTGATGCCCCGTCCGTTGTAGAAATGCCAGCTTCCTGGACCTTTTCGTTGAACTTGACGAACATCATGTCGTGATTTGCTTCGTCTGCTACCTCCTGCATGATGTACTGAAAGTCCGAATGACGTGATTTGTCTTTGGTGGTGGAGAGCCTCATAGAGTGGGCAGCCGCACCTGCCATGAGTGCTAGCTCGAACTGCGCCCCGACCAGAAAGGTGTGTGCATACATCTGTATACCCAATCTGATTCTGTCTTCTTCCGTTAGTTCCTTTCTGTGCCATTCATGATTAGCAATAGGGTGAATCTTTGGATGTAATTGCCAGCGCGGGTCGCTGGGATCCACTTTTAATCTATCCCAGTCTATATCACCTGCATGGAAGTGTACTCCGTCTCGCGATGCGTTTAGACGAATTGCGTTCTGATGGACTCTGTTTCGATTGTTTTCTTTGCGACAAAAAGCTTCTTTTCTAGGCATATAGTTAGACCTCGAGTTTATTGCGTTTGCGATAGTATAAACTGAATTCACAAAAGCAACAAGAGCCACTCCTTGGGACAAGGGGGTAAATTTGCTATAATTAACAGATAAGAAACAGAGAAGAGCATGATTACATATTTACGATCCACCCAATATAGGATGACTATCAAGAAGCGTGATCAACTGCAGCCGGGCAGTTGGGTTCGCGTAGAACGTCCAACTGACGAGGAAAAGGCCTCGCTTATTAGCTTGGGTATGGATGAAGATTTGCTCAATGACGCGCTTGACCCACACGAGGTTCCACGTGTCGATTTGGAAAATGGCTGGGTATATTTCATTACTCGCTTGCCCGATACTGATGACGAATTTAACGACTTTACCACTCCTATACTATTTGCCTTGGGCAAAAAACATATATACACGATTAGTCGTGACAGCCTGGAGAGGATGTGGGGCCCATTTATAGACAAATCCAAAGCCTCCACGACGCGTAAAACTCAATTCTTTATGTTTATGTTAGAGGCAATCACGCGTCAGTACCAAACGCGCGTCTCTAGTATTAATCGTCAAATGCGCGCGACGACGAGTGACGTTCATCGCCTTACCAGTCGAGATATTCGTACGTTGACGGAATACGAGAGAAAACTCAATGACTATTTAGATGCATTGTTATCGACTAACACCGCGCTCGAAAAGATTCTCGGTGGAAAGATGTTGCCATTGTACGAAGATGACCGCGATTTGGTCGAAGACGTGTCCATCGAGTTCGAACAGTTGATAGCACGATGTAAGTCACTATTGCGTACAATTACCAACGTTCGTGATTCGTATCGCGCGGTCATGGATACGCGCCTGAACGAAACAATCCGTTTACTAACCGTTATCACTCTGGCACTGGCTATACCGACGATGTTCGCTGGACTTTATGGCATGAACGTAGATTTACCTGGCGACGGTTGGCCACTAACCTTTTGGGCAATAGTGCTGATTAGTATCTTGTTAGCAGGTTTATTAGGATTTTATTTTCTCAAAAAACGCTGACTCTTCTTGGTCCGAGTACTGATCGTAGGCTCATCGTAATTGATCGATTCGACCAACGGAATAGAATTTTTTACTAAATTCTTCACGGTTTCTACCTCGGGGAGGATATGGTCATGATCCAACTTTGACCACAAAAGTTTGCCATATTTCGTGGTGTGGCCAGCTAGTTGTCGGCCGTCACCAGGTAATTTGTATGAGTAAATAAATGCCACGGTGTGGACGAAAAGATCGCCGCTGATTTGTTCGAGGTATTGGAAATCTAGTACCCCGGCGAACTTTAGGCTAGGCGCCTTTATGGATGTTTTTTCCATCAACTCACGCCTAGCCGCGTCGTGCATATGCTCACCTTGGTGTATGAGTCCAGCAGGTATACCGCACCAGCCCACGAATGGTTGTTTGTTACGTTCGATCAACAGGACTTCATCGTCAGTATTGGTGACGTATATAGCAGTAATAAATATAGGAACACGAGTCTTTTTGTCGCCGTCGGCCGCGTACTGAATAGATTTCATGGCTTTTCGCGTAGCAACGTAACCACCATCCGTTAATTCCACGTATCCTGCCTGAGACAGTTTCTTCAAATGATACGAAAAAGTATTATTCGGTACATCGTCTGGTTGTAAGTCGGAGAATCGTTGGGGGGCGAGCCTAGCTAGCTTTTGAATGATACCTTTTTGGATATAGTGCATTGCCCGGCAAACTCCCTCTTATAACTGTCGTTGTTACTAGAATTATAAGTTGCGAAAGTGCCACAAGTCAACCCAATTTGAGTCAAGCATAGGCGAGTCAATTGCCATTGAGTCAACACCATGTGGCTGTAAAGCATAAATTGAATACTTATAATTACTTTAAAAGGGAGCGCATATGAGGGTAAAAATAGGATAGGGTGGCCACCACAGTAGGGGGTGGCCATAAATTATGTATAAACATAGGGGGATAAGATGCCGAGAAAATCACCAGAATCAAAAACAACAGTAGTAAAACAAAGCGGAGAAGGCGGCGACTTTACTGAAGACGAGGCGAGAGCCGCAGAACGAACCTTTCACGCAGATCATGAGTATGATCGTCACATGGGCGAAGCGGAACTGAGGGAAATATACGATTCTGCGGACGCAATAGTTTCACGACACGACCCCGAAGAGGAAGAAGTCGTTAGCTCTATCAGAAACGATTACCAGGGTTTCTATAAGGACAACGAAGGTAACGCGCATAAAGTCAACATGCGCAAGATTTCGACGAAAACTCGGCCAAAGAAAAAACTCAGCGATTTGATAGTACAGCCCCTAGACGTACCAAAACCGAATCGAAGAAAACTGAAACCAGTAAAACGTGATCACAACCTACTGTTTGTCGTGGGCGATGCCCAGATTGGATATCGTCGATTGGAAGATGGTGAGGTATTAACATTACATGACGAAGATGCCATGAGGGCTGCAGTTGCTTTGGCGGCGCACGTCAAGCCTGACGTGGTCATAGATCTAGGTGATACGACTGATTTGGCAGAAATGAGTCGATTCGGCGCGGACGCGGACCACTTCCACGGAACCCTAGGTCCATCATTGGAACGAACACAGCAGTTCTACATGGACCTACGTGACGCAACTCCTCATGCGCAACGACGTATAATCCTAGATTCAAACCATTCTGAACGTTGGGACAAGTACATGTTGAAAAACGCGCCAGAGCTGTACAATGTCCGTGTCGGTAAAACACAACATTCACAGTTGTCATATCCTGGCATGATAGGAATGAATGACAAGAACTTTGGATGGGATTTCGTTGGTGGATACGGTGAAGCTACGTTCCGATATAACGGCAGTATGGAAGATTTTCAACAACCAGAGGATGAAGATCATTATGCTCGTGAGGATTTGGCATTTTTCCACGGCACCAAATCATCCGGTCGTGGCGGTACCGCGGTATGGCTGGCTAATCACCCGCACAACCAAGACCGTAACGTTGTTCAGGGCCATACGCACAAGGCTGAAATGCAGCTACATCGTGATCGACGTGGTAAACAGCTTGGCGCGTACGTTTGCGGTGCGCTATGTAACCTAAACGGCAACGTACCGAGCTTCCACTCGGCTATCAATGAAAAGAACCGTCCTTATAGGTACTCTGAAAATTGGACGAACGGTGTCATGGTAATCCGCGATTACGGCGACGGTGACTATGAATTCCAGCAGGTTGACATTCAAGGTGGCGTGCTGCGCTATAACGGCGAAACAATCGACGCGCGCGAACTAGAACAAGACGCAAAAGAAGAAGCGGTCAGGGCGGCTAGGGCAACAAGACGCCGACGATAACAACTTATTGGGGGTATATAGTGTAGTTATGGAAAAGGGTGGGCAGCCTAAGTTACCTTCTAATCACAATGCCCACCATGTCCTGTACTTCAAGCGCCATTTTGACAGTTATCCAGACACGCATGAACTTCGTGAACATCCCGTGCTCGTGATTCCCATGAATCAATACGATCACGGGACCTTCGCGTTTAAGGGTAAAAAAGATGGAATTCATTTTGATCATGACATCAGGCCCCTATCCAAAGATAAACGAGGCGACCCAGTATTACCCAGCGAAGCCTTTGTACGGCTTGCGCTGGTCCTGTGCGATATACACGAGCCTATGCCGGCCCCTCATGTCGAACGTTTGAAGAACTTCCGCGACGAGTTAGATCGGTTGGCATTTGATCCAACCATGGATTCTGATACTCGTAGGGAATCTTGGCGATTTTCGTGTAATATATCTCAGCAATTAACATACATGACGCGAAGTCCATTGTTGGACAGAAAGTACTGGTCCTGGAGACACGGAATGGGCAATGAATAAAGAGGGTTCTCATAGCACTTGTGCTAATGTGATAAACATTGCAAAGCATTAGCACTACCCCTGTAAAAAGTATTGACTCTAAGCCTATTGATTGATAAGATTAATCTTGTGTCTCGACCAGATACGAAACAAAAACATAAAAATTTTGGTCGATTAAAGCGAGACATATGTAATAAAAGGGAGTAAAAAGCCTCATGCCAATAGCTGTCAAGTTTGTGTCATCAAGACGCAAGCAGATCGCGGTGGAAGTGGAGCCTGCCGAGTGGCAACTTTACATAGCACAATAGACCCGCTATAGGGAATAAAAAATCGCTCCGATGCGTTGGAGCGATTTTTTTATTGTTGAGTAACGGCTATTCTTTTTTCGCGTCTATGGCTTTTTGTACCTTCTCGGCGAGCTTGTCATACACTGACCAGACGTCACTTTCGATTTTTTCACCATTGAGCAGCAAGGTCGGCGTTCCACTGACCCCGTCTTTGCGTCCTAGCTCTAGATCGAAATTAATTTTGTCACTGACTCGTTTGCTTTCCATGTCGCGCTTGAACTTATCCAAATCTTCGACTCCTGCGTTTTCGGCGATAGTGACAAACATAGATAGTCGTTCCTCGATAGATGCGCTACCCCATATGTTCTGTTGTTCAAATAGTGCGTCGTGCATTTCCCAGAACTTGCCCTGTAGTCCACCAGCCTCAGCCGCCGCTGATGCCGCCCTGGCATTCGGATGAATTTGGGGTAGAGGGTTGTTACGAAAGATGAATGTCAAATCCTCTTTAAACTCCTCCTTTAACTCTAAAAGAATTGGAAATGCGCTACGGCATGCCGGGCATTGGAAATCGCCATACTCTATAAGGGTCACCTTTCCTTCATCTGATCCATACACGTGATCGGCGATATTACCGTTTGCTTCGCTAGCTGCTATCACGGCACCGGTATTCACGTCACCAACTTCGACGCGATTTTGCCTAGACAAAAATATTAGCCCGCCCAAAATAGTCACACATACGATGACAAATATAATCCATGTATTTCTACTCACAGTTTCCTCCGTTACTTATACCCTAATTATATAGTATAGTGGTCGTATGACAACGCTATTGCTAATATCATGGGGGGTTTTATTCATTAGCATGGTGCTATTAATGGCGATACGTCCCGAGAGGACTGCCAGCAGCTGGTTTCAGTTGAAAAAAAACCAGGACAAACACTCGATCAGGCGCGAGGAATTACTAGATGATATACGTGCTATCATCCGATTTTATGTATATCTTTCGATTCTATTAGTCACCGCGACGTCGATTGTGTTGTGGCAATGGTGGGGCATAGCGTTCGCCCTAATCGCGATAATATTCGGCATGCTCGTTGCATCACAAAAAAAACTTCAAAGTGGTATGACCCGTGCCTATTCACAGTACGAATCAAAATTTCTCAATTTCGTTGAAAAGTATGCCTTCGTTGGTAAACTCTTGGGTAGCAAGCGAAGGATACCCAAGGATAAACAGCTAGAGTCAACTGAACAGTTAGTGTACATGGTTGAATCTGCTAGTGAAGTGCTGACTCCCCAGCAACAAACCATAATAAAACGCAGTATCACATGGCACAATACGCCAGTAAGCGAGATTATGACTTCACGAGAATCCATAGTGCCAATCAAACAAGGAGAGCTTTTGGGTCCTCTAGTTCTAGATGATTTGCACCGCAGTGGCTTTAGCCGTTTTCCGGTCATTGACGGCAACCTAGACACGGTTGTAGGTATTTTAAACACGTCTGACCTGCTAGAAATCGACAGTGGCAGAAAATCACAAGTAGTAGAAAAGATTATGTCACCACAGGTGCTCCGAATAAAGTCAGACGACATGTTGCCGTCGGCATTAAAAATACTTCAAAAAAGCCAGCTCAATATATTGATTGTTGTCGATGAAGAGGGGCGAACCATGGGAATATTGACCCTATCTGACATTGCCGGATCTCTGCTAGGAAAATAATGCTCGTGCTAGTGTAAATCCGTTTTTGATGGTAAAATACCTCTGATATGACACGACTTCTTATTCGAGATTTATCTCAAAAAATTGGCGAGACCGTTACTATACATGGTTGGCTTCACAAAAAACGCTTGCTGGGTGGTTTGAATTTTCTGACTGTCCGTGATCGTAGCGGCTTGGCGCAGAGCTTGGTTGAGGACAAAGATGAAATCGAAAAACTTCGTGGCATGCAAATAGGCACTGTCGTTAAGTTTACCGGAAAGGTGGTCGCCGACGAGCGTGCTCCTGGTGGCGCGGAGCTACATGACGTAAAGGTAGAAGTTGAGGTGCCCGTCACGGATGAACCGCCGATAGAAATAGATAAGCCAATAGGTCATAAACCCGACAATCTAGATACACTTTTCGAATACAGAGTTCTGAATATTCGAAATCTTCAAGAGCAAAAAATATTCAAGATACGCGCTGATTTAACTAGGTACATACGAGATTATTTGACGCAGAATGAGTTCGTGGAAATCGACACGCCCAAACTATTGGCTGAAGCGACAGAGGGTGGAGCCGAGGTATTTAAGTTGGATTATTTCGGAAAGACGGCTACATTAGCCCAGAGCCCACAGTTCTACAAGCAAATTATGGTTGGTGCCTTTGAGCGAGTATATGAAATTGGCCATAGCTATCGTGCCGAGCCCAGTGCTACTACCCGACATCTAACAGAGTTAACTATGCTGGATATAGAAATGGGCTTCGTCGAAAGCCATGACGAGGTTTTGGACACAGTTGGTGATATGACTCAGTCCGTACTACGCCGTGTTTACGATGAGCACGCAGATGATTTACGATCTCTAAACGCGCCGGAACTGAAGTTGCCAGAAGATGGCAAGGTGCCTCGGTTTACTATCGCCGAAATACACGATATGTACACTAAGGCCACAAAAAATGATACGACTCATGAAAAGGATCTAACACCGGATGAAGAAAAATGGATATCGGAACACGCGCGCAAGAAATTAGGTAGTGACCTGGTTTACGCGGTGGATTTTCCAAAAGAGGCCGGTAAGTTTTATCACAAGTTCAAAGACGATGGGACTGTAGCGTGGGGTGATTTGCTGTTTCGTGGTTTGGAAATCTCTACAGTACCTCTGCGCGAAAATAACTATGAAAAGATGATTCAACAAATGACGGATGCGGGGCTGGACGTCACGCACGACGGATTCAAATACTATCTGCAAGCGTTTAAGTACGGATTGCCTCAGCACGGTGGATGTGGCTTTGGTATTGATAGGCTTGTTGAGAAAACCATAGGACTCAACAACGTAAAAGAGGCAACGCTCTTCCCGCGTGATATTAATCGCCTCATACCTTAGGACATCGTTAACATGTTAACGATGTTATATTAACATCGTTTGATGTTAATATAACAATGACTAATAAACACAAAAGTAATATAATTAAAGTATGGAAGAATTTTCAACAATCATAGTATTACTAACAATCGCGGTCATTTTGTTGTCCGTCGTAATCGTTTCGCTGGTAGCGGCGGTAACGGTTTTAATAGTTCGAGTAAATCGCATAGCGAAAAACATTGAACGTGTTTCAGATAATGTCGCCGAGGCAACCGACTGGTTGAGTCCAGTAAAGTTAATATCCACAATAGTAGATATGTTCAAGAAGTAAGGAGGAAATATGTCAAAAGTTTTCAAATTAGCAGTGGCAACGGTGGCAGGATTTGTGGCTGGTATTTTAGTAGCACCAAAGAGTGGTAAGGAAACACGCGCGGACCTAAAAAGGACCGCCGGTGAGGCAAAGAAAGCGGCTACTGAAGGTGGAAAAACAATCAAGCGAAGCGCGGATGTGGCTAGCAAAGAAGCCGTCGCGTTTGGGCGTAGCGCCAAGGCCTCGGCCGAGAAGATCGCCGCGGAAGCGGCAGAGCTAGGTGGCGAAGCGCGAACTCGAGCCAAAAGAGTTTCTGATGACGCAGTAAAAACGGCAAAAACCGTAAAAACTGACGCAGAGAAACACTTTACGAAGAAATAAAGTGCTTTTCGAACTTTTTGCGAGCCTTTGATATCTTTGGCTCTATTACTACGGAACAATATCCATTGCCGGGATTTTGGTTAAAGTAATCTTGATGATAATCCTCGGCGGGATAGAATATTCCTAGGGGCAATAGCTCTGTAACTATCGGTTTGCGCCAATTCTTTTTGGCGCGCGTAATAGCCGATTCGAATATGGTCTTTTGCGCGTCGTTCTCATAAAACATCGCCGATCGGTATTGAGTGCCGATATCATTTCCCTGTTTATTGAGCGTTGTCGGATCGTGAATTAAGAAGAACAGATCCAAGATTTTATCTGCCGAAATTTCCGATTCGTCAAAGGTTATCCGCACCGATTCGGCGTGGCCGGTCGTGCCCATCGAAACCTGGTCATAACTAGGTGTCGGAACATCACCTCCCGTATAGCCGCTAACGATATTTTCCACGCCTTTGATACGTCGATAAACGGCGTCCAAGCACCAAAAACATCCACCAGCGAGAGTAAACTGCGTCATAATTTTATTATACTAGTTAGTATGGACAATAACGAATTTGTACGGCTAGTGCGACAGAGGGGCAAAGAATTGTATCGGGACATGCCGTGGCGACAGGATACGCGACCATATTATATATTGGTAAGCGAACTGATGCTCCAGCAGACACAGGTCGACCGTGTTATACCGAAATTCACATCATTTATCGCACAGTTTCCAGATGAGGAGACGCTAGCCAAAGCCTCTCTAGCGGATATACTGCGTGCATGGCAGGGGTTGGGCTATAATCGCCGTGCGAAGTTTTTGCACGAAGCGGCTAGGCATATTGTTGCCGTGGGTAAGTTTCCAGACAATGAGTCTGATTTGATACTGCTGCCAGGAATTGGCAAGAACACAGCCGGGGCCATATTGGCGTATGCTTTCAATAAACAGGCGCTGTTTATTGAGACTAACGTCCGTGCTGTTTATATACACCACTTTTTCGTGGATAGTAATCAAGTTGATGATAAGGAAATTCATAAGTTATTAGAGCAGACGATTGATCGTGAGCATCCGCGTGATTTTTACTGGGCGTTGATGGATTATGGTAGCTGGCTGAAAAAGCAGGGGATTGGACCCAATCGCAGTAGTCACTACAAAAAACAATCGCCATTGCGGGGCAGTGTCCGCGAAGTGCGCGGACAGATACTACGTGAATTGACAGATACAAAAATGACCGTTACTCGCTTGAAAAAGGAGGTCGACGCGGATGACCGATTTGACCGCGCGCTAGCGGGACTTATCGCGGATGGATTGGTGTCGCAAAAAGGTGATAAACTGCATTTGACCAAATAACCGCTGGGCGGGATAATAAGGGTAATGAAATTCAATATTCAAAAAGTGATTGTCCTGCCTGTGGTTGTCGCGACCGTAGTCGCAAGTCCTGCGTTGGCCGTTACCGTGACAATGACGGATGCGCACGTGGCACGCATCAAAGAAAACTGTCCAGTTGCTTTGGCGACGCTAGGCCGCATACACGCCAGTGACGCCCCGCAGTACATTAATAGCAACCAGATATATTACTCTACTGGTGACAAACTGATGGCCAGGCTGAACAGTCGATTGACATTGAATCAATTCGACGCCAGTAGCCTAGTAAAAACCACTAGCGATTATGTTGCCGCGCTTGATAAGTTCCGCAAGGTGTACAAAATATATGATGACACGATGTCTGAATTGGTTCGAATGGACTGCCAGCGGACACCAGTTACTTTTTATGATAGGGTGGCAGTAGCGCGTGAGCAGCGTGGCGAGGTGAGAAATTCTGTTATAGAAATCCAAGCTTTAATATCCAAATACCGTAGCCAGGTGGAAAAGTTTAGAGCCGATAATTTAAGGGAGATAGGCGATGAATGATGTAGACCCTGATCTTCCAGCAGTTAAAATCCCATGGTATAAACAGAGACTATTAGTACTGGTTGTCGGCAGTATTGTGCTGGCGCTGGTACTAGTCATGGTAGCTATGGCTTTGTACGCGTCTAGTGGCTCTGCACAACTAGACATCAGTCGTCCCGGGTATAAATCAGTACAGGACCAAGTCCAGCCAAGTACATTCGAGAGTTTCCCGGCGTCTGGCAAAGTCGACTCTGACACAATCGATAAGTTTTTAGAGCTGTATGATCGAGAAACAACGCGCGTTGATAGCGAAGGTGTGTTCGAAACCAGTGCGCTCGAAGATGAGGCATTAGGAATTGACGCGCCTTAATCCAGACGACTTTGTTATTTCTAGAAAACGCAAAAAATATAAATTTGCTTTGTTTGCTAATTCGCCCTTCTGCTTTGAATTGGAAGAATGGGAAAAGCGCGCGGTCGATGTAATAGAGCTCGGTGCTGGTACAGCTCTTTTCTCTGTAGAATTAGCGACTAGGCATCCCGAAAAAACTTTCGTCGCTATTGACGTAAAGGCTGACCGACTGCAAAAGGGCGCCCTCGAAGCTGAGAAAAGAAAACTAGAAAATATCTGGTTTGTACGCACCCGCGCTGATTTATTACACGAAGTAGTACCGGCAAAATCACTCAAACAACTATGGATTACATTTCCAGATCCATTTCCGCGGGAACGATCCGAGCGACGTCGTATGACGCATCCATATTTTTTGCGACAATACAAGGAGCTATTACGCAGCGATGGGGAAATTTTATTAAAACATGACAATCGAGAGTTTTTTGATTGGAGCATTGAACAATTCGAAAAAGAAAACTGGACGATTTTGGAGGAGTCTAATGATCTGCAAAATTCAGACCTAAACGACGACTACAAAATCATGACTACATATGAAATAAAGTGGTTAGGCGAGGGATTAAAGACTAACTTTGTTCGGATGAGGAAGACGAAATGAAACCATACCTAATCGCGAACGAAGTGACCCCCGTGCAAACAGGTGAGCAATACGAAATGCTACCACTGCATTCCACGTTGGTGCATTGGTTTTGGTTAGATCAGGAAATTACGACGGGAGAAATTTCAGGCTGTGTCGGCGATAACTACACAAGGTCAATTCGTTTGACGCCGAATGGTCAGGAAACTTTCACTGCTACGACAAATGAAGGCGAAATTCCAGTGACCGTTACAACGCTAGAAAGGCGTCATGAACTTATTGATTTGCACGAAAGAGTCGTTTCGTCTCTCGTTAGTCTGGGTGCTGTGCATGAAAAACCAGAATATACTCATGAAGGATTTCGGCCACATATTACGCATCAACAGGGCGAGACGGTAGATCCAAAAGGATACGTGTCAAAGAATCTATACATCGCAACCGCGGACAGACCAGAATATGGGAATCTGCGGACAATTGTTGCAAAGATAGCTATATCCCGTAGCTAACTCGAGCTAGGTAGGTATAGCCTACTGTATTCAGGTTCGGCGTAAGTAAGATAATAAGTTAGATTTGCTTTTGGATCCGCAAAACGTGGGCGGGTCATAAGGTCGCGTACAATACGTCGGCCGAGAGATGTCGCCAGTGGCGTTGGGACCTCGTAGGCTAGGTCGGCTAGTCCATGTAGATCGGGGCTGTGAGACTTCACGCCCTCGTATACGATCACGTCATATTCATCCGGATTGATTGTGCCAACTATCTCTCTTTCTTCGGTATCATAATTAAAATATATTTTGGGAATTGACTCTCCGGAACGTAGTCGCTGCATGTCCTGTCCAAATTCAAGCGTGTCCCATACTTCGTCCGCGTCGTAATTGTGCCAAATTCCACCGCCGCGTTTGTAGAGCTCGGTGCGTCCTCTATTATATTCGTCGGTTGACAGAACAATTGCCCGTAGTGGATTGCTGCCTCGTGACAGTTCCTGCTCTATCAAGTGTGCAAAGTACGTTTTGCCAGAGCCTGATCTGCCACTGACCTGTACGATGGGCTTTTCACTATGTATAGAGCGCCAGGCGTGTATTTCGGATATAGCATGGTCAACGGACGGATTTGTACGCGGCGCTAATATTTCGCGCCCACCATGGCTTCGCTTGTAGTCGTTGTGGGCGTGCCATTCGCTACTAGATATAGGATTTCCCGTAATATCCGCAAAGCCATCCGTCAGGCTATACGAACGAATAAACTGCCTCCAGGATTTGGGATTACGACTCTTGGCATGGATATGTCCGTTGTCAAAGAAATCAATATGTACGTCGCGACTGTCTAGGGGGTATGCGCGCCATTTCTTTACGACCGGAACATCCTGGTCCTCGTATTGCTCAAAAAGGCCCCGGTCGATATCTGCTGGAATCTGCATGCGTCGCCAGCCGTCCTCGCTCATCATTCCCACGTTTTTTATTTCTACGCGAAAATCTGGCGATTTGCCTTCGGGGGTATGTTTGCGCATGCACAGACTATATGGCTCCGAAGTGTGACTTAGCTGTAGTTGAGTGATACGCGTCCGATTATTTATGAAAGTATCATTCAATAAATCGCGGGCACCGCCGTCTGGAATATACTTTCTCTCGATTTGAGCATAGTCATCATGAACATAGTCATCAATGTGTGGTGTTTTTTCAGTCATGTATTATCCTGTATATTATCACGATTTCGCTCCAGGACAGTAGTTAGGCGGGGGAGCGCGACGCCGGTTCCATATATAAATCGTTTACCTTCGCAGTTTCGAATACCATATGAGCCCAACTCTATTCGCAACTTGCGGTCGACGATATCATATGCACCTGGTTCGACTTCTTCGACGTCCACGTCAGTATACTGACCAAAAAACTCACGTGCATCGTTAATCATTTGGTTTAAATTTTCGTCCGTCGCGTCGGTGTTTATCAGCTCGCATTTGAAAAAATAAGGATAGTGCAGGTCGTCATAATCATCCTCGATACGAAAGCATGGCGTGACTGCGCAGGCCTTTAATATTGTTTCGCCACGTCTCATGAGTTCTATAAATCCTTGTTCGGCACTGCCGACCAAATCGCCGTATTGCAGTGAAGTCGCCTCGCCATTTGGGGGCAGAGTAACATTCATCGATTCGCGGCTAACCACCCACGGTACCTCCATATACTCGTACCCGCGCCCCTCGTAGTGGTCTAATGCTTCTGATATTTTGCGATAGTCTATATAGTCGGGTCTGTGATTTCTAGCGTCTACCATTTTCAAAAGCCCTCCGTGTTATTCGCGCCATTATTATCAAATCATCGATTGTGGTCGATGAATGGTGTTTTTCTAGGTACAGAGCGATCGAACCGATTATGTCCGACAATTCCACTAATTGCATGATTTTTGCGTCTTGTTGCTCGGCGTCTTGCAGTTCCAATACCTCCTCCAATATTTTGCTGGATTCTCCTATTTGGCCCTTTGGGATCTCAGTCAAATGATATCCAATATTTATTGGTTGTTTCTCCTTTGCCAAACCCGATTCCTTTCCGTGTGGATTTCTATCACATTTTTATCGTAACGTGATAACATATAAACATCTAGACAGTATATTTTGAGTCAAAAATGATTGAGCAAACAGTAGTAAAACACAATATACAAAAAAATATCTTGAGCACATTGATGCATCAAAAAACTGCTCGGTTTCGTGACATGAGACCCCCTCGAGTGGACACGAATTTGTATAGCTACCATTTAACTCAGTTACTAAAGGGCGGTATGGTGAAAAAGGTTGATGACGGCTACACTCTTGATGTTGCCGGGCTGATTTATGTCGATAGAGTCAATGAAGATAAGTTGTTTGTTAGAAATCAGCCAAAAATAGTGACCATGTTCGTCATTCAAAACAGCGAGGGCGATATCTTGTTACAGCGACGCACGAAACAGCCTTTTATTGATAGCTGGAATCTACCGAACGGTAAACTACACAATGATGATGCTAACGTGCATATGGCCGCTCGACGCGAGGCGCGAGAAAAGCTAGGGGTTGTAGATCAAGAAATGCGTCATGCCGGTGACTGCTATATCCGTGTTACACAGGGCGGTGAGCAGGTTATTTTGACATTGGCTCACGTGTTTGCTTTTTATCGTGATAATATCGAGACGAACGAGCATACACAGTGGATGCGTCCACATAAATTGATGCAACTGGATTTGGCGCCTGGAGTCGAACAAATTATGACCAGAACTTTTTTCCGGGATCCCTTTTATTTTGAGGAATTTGAACACAATTGTTAGTATTAGATAGAACTAACAGGAGGGCTGACATGAATCTTGATGAATATTCAAAGCGCGCGATAACAACACTAACAACACACTATGACTACGGAGATATTACCTCACAAATGATGGGCCAGATTTTGGGACTATCAGACGAGAGCGGGGAGGTACTGGGCAAGTTCAAAAAGCTATTGCGAGACAAGCAGGGTGTCCTGAGCGAGGAAGATAAAAGAGAAATTATGAAAGAGCTTGGTGACGTTCTTTGGTACGTTAACGCTGTTTCGCATCTACTCGGCTACTCACTAGAAGACGTCGCTCAAGCAAATATAGATAAATTAGCTAGTCGCAAACAAAGGGGGAAACTTCACGGTAGTGGTGATAACCGCTAGGTACTTAGACGGAGCTCTTTGCGAACCCAGTCGTCAATTGAACCAGCACCCATGATGAGCACTAGTGATCCGTTATCAATCTCTGATTGAATATTGCGCCACAGGTCGTCGTTGAGATCCGATACGATTACGTCATCCTTGTTCGAGACGTTATCAATAAGTTCACGAGGAGTCAGAACGGGCAATGCCGGATCTTCGCGAGTTAGATATGTTGGTAGCCAATATATCTTATCGGCTTGCTTGAAGCAGTCTGTGTAGTGAGAGCGTAGTTCGTGTTGGCGAACATTCTGGTGGGGTTGATAGACGAGCGCTACTTTTTCCGCGATTTCTTTTGCCATCTGCAAAGTCGCCGCTATTTCTATAGGATGGTGCCCATAATCGGTGTACAGGTTGTTTGAAAGTTTTTCGAAACGTCTGTTCGCGCCAGGAAACTTGTTGATTGCGGAAATAGCGTCTCCCTTGATACCGAGTCGTTCAATAGCCTTTATAACTTGACTAGCGTTATCACGGTTATGCTGGCCGGCTAGTTTGATATCCGCCGAATCGTGGTCGCCCAGTACCCAGCCGTTTTCAACGTCTCCCACTTTGCTGGCATCACTGCGCCACAAAATAGTCCACGCGCTTTGTTCAATAAACTTTCTAAATGCCCGCACATAATCTTCGGATGAATCATAAACATCCGGATGATCGTAATCGATAGAAGTAATAATAGAAAGGTAGGGATGAAATTTGAGGAAATTGCGGTCAAACTCGTCACACTCGTATACGAAATATTCGCTATCGGGATCAAAGTGGCCACTGGGTCCGAACTGCATAGTCGCGCCGACGGAATAGCTGACGGGAACCCTCAACTGTTTGAGTGTCCATACCATCATGGCGGTAGTCGTGGTTTTGCCATGCGTACCCGTGATACCAATGAGCTTTAGGCCCTTTTGCTGTACTATTTCGCTTAGCAATTCGTCGCGTTTCGACGTTCGAATACCCATCGATCGTGCCGTTACTAGTTCTGGATGTTCCTCGGTGATTCCCGCGGTGTACACGAACCAGTCAATAGGGTGCTGTTCGTTTATTGTGCGCAAGTTATCGCCAGATTGATCATAGCTGACAGATATTCCCCTTGCTTCTAATAGTTTCGTAACCATACCTTCATTTTTGTCAGAACCCCATACATGATGGCCGGCATCAAAAGCTATCTCGGCCAATGGACCGATTCCCACGCCGCCGATTCCGCAAAAATAGATATTCATACATACCAATTATACGATAATTGCTCATGCTATACTAAAGAGTAGCAATAGGTGGGATTCGTGGCAGAAAATACAGGTATAAAACACGGTATCAAAAGGTTGCAGTCTGTTAAGACGTGGCAGCTTATTATCCTATTGGTTTTGTTTGGATTTTTGGCAGCTACATTTTTACGCCTAAACAACATCGGCATGATACAAAGGCGCGAGGCGGTGCTAAATGCCGATCAACAAGGTGACACCGACCAGATTAAAAGTCGTTTGTTCGATCTCCAGCGCTACGTCACGTCCCACATGAACACCAACATGGGAACCATATATCTAGAGCATCAATACAACCGCGACAGCCAAAGAATAATAAATGAAGCTAGTGGTGTCGAAAGCGCGAACGGTAATATATACAAAAAAGCTCAAGATGTTTGCGTGCCGCGATTTTCTAGCTATTCTCATGCATATTTACAATGTACCGTGGATTATCTAGAGAGATATGGGCCGTCTGGCGAATTAAAATCTACGGTAAAATTGCCAAAGACGGTTGCCTATAGTCATAGTTTCGCCTCACCTCTATGGTCGAACGATTTCGCGGGCTGGTCGGTGTTGATATGCGTTTTGATCGTTATCATGATAGTCGCTCGTTTTATAGGGATAATAATACTAAAACTAATACTCAAAATCAGCAATCGGGGGTGAAAGGTGTTGACACGGGCCCCGTGACCCTGTAATCTAACACCTGTATAGCATTAAAGGAGGTATAAGACCAATGGCTTACAAGCACACCAACTCTAAAGGTGTTACATACTACCTACACAAAACAACAGTTACTCTTCGTGGTGGCAAGCCACAGACTATCTACTTTTTCGCAAAGGTAGAGAAGAACGAAAAGGGTGAACCTACTGATCTTCCAGAGGATCGAGTAGTAAAGGAAAACCCACGAAACGGTTTCCTAACCATCTCAAAGAAGAAATAATACCTACTGGTATATACTTCGCAAACCGCCTCCGTCTGGGGGCGGTTTGCATTTTAGGGAGGGAAACACACCGATAAGCACTTGCAGTTTGGACTTTGTTGGTGCTACTATGTAACTACAAACAAACAGGTGCCAAATTACCCTCGCATATAAAAATGCGAGGGTTTTTGGTTCGCCCGGATGTTATATAATGATGATATGAACTACGAACGTTCCGAAGAACTAGATACGGATAAATGGCATGACACTGTCGGTAGTGACGAGCCCTTTAACCTCGCGGAATTAACTGATGACCAAGTGATGGCTATGTATGATCAAGGCCGAGGCGGAGATATTATTGCCCAGAGGGCAGAAACTATAGCACGTCGAGAATCACAAATACAAGGCGTCGATTCTAGTTTGGGACGACGACAGTCGGAGTTAGACGAACTAACAGCCCAGATTGATGAAGCTCGTGAGCGAGGCGACATTGAACAGGCGGCTCGGTTACGCGCGCGGTTGGAAAAGGTCCAGGGTATCGCGGAACAACGTGAACAACAGGCCGAAAACCTCAATAACGAGAAATAAAACGAAAGAACCCCGCGCCGATCAGCGCGGGGTTCTTTTTGGAACATCACTCGCTGTAGGCGCGGGGCAGGTTGGCGACCAGTTCGTCGATCTCTCGACTGATCTCACTCCAGATCTCCGGCAGAACCGCGATTGTTGCGTCCCGCAGGTCGGCGTCGTAATCGTAGTCACGGCGCAGAGTTGACTCCACGGTGCCGAACATGACGACCTGATATGCGTCGTCGGAGTCCTCGTCGCGACTCGTGTAGGCATCCAACAGGGGGTTTTGGATGTTCAACGAGATTCTCAACAGGACTTCCTTGCGCACAATCGCGGGTGGAGTCTTTAGCCAGTCGTTGTATTCGCGCCGGCGTTCGACCTCTTCGTTCGAGAGCGGGAACCGATCACGCATCTGTCGCTGGTAGGTTTCGATCGCGAGCGGAGCGAGCTTGCGCAGTTCACTCTCGGCCCAGGTAAAGACGGCGCCGTTTGTCTTGCCGTCTGATATCCAGCGCAGTTGCTGGCTGGTTTGGGTAGTCATCACGACCTCCGGATTTGTAGGTACCAAACTGCATATATTTTATCATAAAAACCAGTATTTTGCAATACTGGCAGTACGTTGTAAGCATGAATTCTGGTGGGGCAGGTAGGAATCGAACCTACTACCAAGACGTTATGAGCGTCCTGCTCTAACCGATGAGCTACTGCCCCTTGCCTGCACCATTTTACCACTAGAACCCATTTAATGACACTTTTCAAGTGCGAAAATTCTGGATTGGCGGTCCTGAATGTCAATATCTGTGACAAAACGTATTATTTAATACGTTGCGAAGGAGAAATTGCGTTCAGGCCGTCAATACTATGTTTATAGCAGAAAAGGGTTATTTGATGGGTTCTCTACGCTACAATAGAGAAGCATATGCAAAACCGTCGTTTGAACAACCTGATCTACCACATTCGTCACAGATGGCTGACGTCTAATAATATCGTACTACTGGTAGCTTTGGTGATTGCTGGCAGCTGGGCTATTTCATCCGTGCAGTCCGTCGAGAGAAACTACCAGCTACAGCGTGTTATTAACGACAAGAACCGCCAGCTACAACTAGCGGAGTTACAGGCAGACACGCTACGCTATGAACAACGGTACTATCAGAGCGATGAATACAAAACTCTCGAACTAAAACGTCGCCTAGGGCTAGCTTTGCCCGGAGAGAGGGTACTAATCCTCCCGCCAAATTCGGAAGAGGCATTAGCTGTGGACGAGAGCGTGGAGCCTGTCGTGACGGTCGGCCCGGTCAAAAAGACGCCATTTGAACAATGGATGGATTTTTTGTTCGGCGACAAGCCCGAAGCCAACAGTTGACATCACTTGAAAAAATGTATTTAAAGTGCTAGGATTATAGATACGCCGCGGGGTGGAGCAGTCTGGTCAGCTCGTGTGGCTCATAACCACAAGGTCGCAGGTTCAAATCCTGCCCCCGCAACCAAGAAAACAGTCCGTCTATGACGGGCTTTTTTCGTGGTTCTGGTGCAGGATCTGGTTCTGCGACTTTTTGCGTAGCAACACAGAAAACCCCTAATCCATTTGCCTGTATTTAAGTCAAACATAAGCCTTCGTATATACAATGGTCACGGAATAGCACGTAGAAGGAGGTAGATATGCCATACAAAACAACCAAAGAACTACCCGACGGGGTGCAACATGTGCTCCCTGCTCATGCCCAAAACGTATATAAAGAAGCATTCAATAGCGCATACGATCAATACGACAACCCAAAAAAGCGCCGAGGCAACGAAGACAGGGAACAGGTCGCTCACAAGGTAGCTTGGGGTGCTGTGAAGAGGGCTGGGTATCAAAGACGTGATGACGATAAATGGCACAAAAGTTAGGAGGCGTATATATGAATCAATACAAAATGGCGGACCCTAGGACGCAATATCCTGTCATGGAAATACCAGAGCAAAAGCAATCAGAGCCAGGACTTGATAGTGGCTTGAGACCGAAGGCGCATCATGGAGTCGAAACCTACGAAGGTAACGGTAGACTAAAAGGCCGAAAAGCGCTTATAACTGGAGCCGACAGCGGTATTGGCAGGGCTATCGCGATAGCGTTCGTCCGTGAAGGAGCTGATGTCGTGATTAGTTATTTGGATTCGGAAAAATCCGATGCCGAAGATGTGTTGGGCGTCATGCGCGACAGCGGTCAGAAAGCCGTGGGTGTGCCAGCGGATTTCACGAGCGAGGACGATACCCGAAAGTTGGTGCACAAAGCCGCAAAAGAGTTAGGCGGTCTAGATATCGTCGTGAACAATTCGGGCAAACAGGTTTTTAAAGAGAATTTTACGGATATATCATCGAAACAGCTGGTCAATACATTTACCGTAAATGTGTTTTCTATGTTTTGGATATGCCAAGAGGCATCTGAATATCTAAAACCCGGAGCTTCTATTATAAACACCACATCTATACAGGCTACGCGTCCATCTCCTGGTCTATTAGACTATGCGTCGACAAAGGGCGCGATTACTAGTTTTACCAAAGGCCTAGCGCAGGAACTGACGCCAAAGGGTGTTCGAGTGAATGCCGTGGCACCGGGACCGGTATGGACCCCGTTACAGCCATCGCATGGCCAATCTCAAGATAAATTAACGAAGTTTGGACAGAACACCCCACTAGGGCGCGCTGGTCAACCTGCGGAGCTAGCACCGTTGTATGTCTTTTTAGCGAGCCAAGAGTCTAGTTTTGTATCTGGCGGCGTTATCGGTGCTACCGGCGGTAGGTTGCTATAAGGCCACGTAGCTGGTATTGACTTATTCGGAATTTTGTGTAACTGTATAAACAATCCCAAACCACCTACACTAGGAGCACCTTTATGGGGATTCAAGAGAGTGATACGATAACAGCCGACATCTATCAGCGGGTGGAGCATCGGTTGCGAGACCTGGCTCATCGCCAGTGGGGCGACAACCAATGGCCACTGACCACGGGCGAACAACAGGCCGCGGACGACATGTGTGCCACGATGACCGAGGCACTTCTGACAGAGTTCGACATGTTGCCCAAGGGTGAGCTGAAGCAAGTGTGGCATGTCAGTCGCGCACCACTTCAGTACAGTGACGAGGCCGCGGCGCGACGCAGTGCCCTGGCTTCGCGCGAGCGGTTATATACGCAACACCAAACCGGCTGGGAAGAGGTAGAGCTCTGAGCAACCTCCTTTCCAACTCGTAATAGTCCATCTAATCATGCAAAAGCCCGCACGGCCTGTATGGTTGGGTGGGCTTTTTGCTTTTATTTGTACAAAATGGTGGTATATTATTTATATTATGAATCCCGAACCGTATGTTAGGAATCTAAAAGAGTCAGAGATACTGGACTGGATGTTAGAGCCTGATCCATACGACCCCTATATGGCATCCGCTCATCATATGGCAACTCTATACCTAGACGAGGGCAACGTTATCCTAATTGATGACGAAAACTCCGTGAGACAGGTCGAGGGCGCCACGTATGTCGCGCCAATTGATTTGGCAAATAAGTACGGGCAGGGCGCCCTAGAACATGCCAAAGAGGTTGCTATGCGCATAGTGGGTAACAACAATACTGCAGAGTATTTCGAAGTAATGCTACGTGTATACATGGGCAATCCCGCGCTCAGCCTGCTACATATCCGTGTCAAGATAAACAAGGGTGTTCCCAGACAAGAGTTTGGCTATATATCGTCACAAATAGACTTAGAACAGGTGGCCTGAAATGAGAAAAGCCCACCGCCAGCGTGTAGTCACGCATGGCGATGGGCCACTTCTACCCCCTGTGTTCTCAGAGCTGTCTCAATGGTCCGTTACGATGTTCGTATCGGTAGTGTCGATATGGGACCTCCGTGCAACTACAGAGATCACTTGGTAGGCGTCTTGCCGGCATCCACGGTCTCTGCGCAATTGGTGGTGGTACCTGCTTTGTCCGCCTCCGGGGCCGGAATAGCGAGAGCAGTGATGACACTTTAATTCCTCGTTGTGTCAGATCGACGCCCGACTGAACGATTCTTCGTTCTCGGCCACGTACTTCGAGTCCTTGTGCGTGTCGATGATTTCGTCAACTCTCAGCGCCAAACGCCGGACGGACTTTCTGGCCCGTTGACGTAACTCGACTCGCAACAAATCACCCATGTGCCACTCGGCGCTCACGTCAAAGTTGCTTCGGAACTCGTCGACGATTCTGTCGCCAACGAACTTGCGGTCCTTGACGGTGCGGGTTAGCACGCGTGCCGGTCGATTGGCATCGGCGGGACTGACCCGCATACCACCACCGAGTGATAGTTCTCCTGCCTCGCGGGCAACGACCACTTCCAGTACTTGCATCAGTTCTTCCTCTCGTTGTCAGCGCAACCGTGCGGGCACTGGACACTTCTCGTAGCGATGAACCGCGACGATGTTGTCGATGGTATCGGCGACTTCTTGCATCCTGTCGGCTGGGCCGGTCACCCACAGCAGGTTTGACGCACGCCATTCGGCGCTGATATCGCCATTCCGATCGGCGTACTCTTCGATGACTTGACGTCCGACATGTCGTCGATCTTCCACCATTCCGGTCACCCGGAGCGCCGGACTGATGGCCATCGAAATTTCGCAGTCGGACGGGTTGTCATTCTCGACTACTACTGCCTCGAACCTGTGCAACTTGAATCCCTCTCTGTGTACACAAATACTGGGCTGACGCCCAGTAACGAGGGTTATTATATACCTTTAAATAAACTATGTCAAAAAATGCTATAATGAAAGCTCGAACGAAAAAGTCTTGAAAGGGGAGTGATATGTTGGACGATACTCATAGATTTTTGGACTTGGCGGTAGCACGTCTGGGTCTGGGCGCGGACATACAAAAACAAGTAAAAAAGGCGAACGCCGAACATGTTTTTCAGATAGAACTGGATAGTGGCAAAAAGTTTGATGCGTATCGTGTCCAGCACAATAATTCGCGTGGGCCATACAAAGGCGGCATACGGTATCACCACAATGTCACGCTAGATGAGGTCAAAACCCTCGCTACGCTGATGAGCCTGAAAACCGCCGCAGTTGGTCTGCCGTTGGGTGGTGGAAAAGGTGGAATTGCCGTCAATCCACGCGAACTTTCGCCCGAAGAGCTAGAAGAACTAACCCGCAAATATGTTCGTGGACTACATCAGCATATTGGTCCCGACCAAGACGTGCCAGCGCCGGATGTAAATACAAACAGTACCGTTATCGATTGGATGGTGGATGAATACGAGCAATTGACCGGTGATAAATCCCGAGCTAGCTTTACGGGAAAATCTATACCAAACGGCGGTAGTTTGGGGCGTGACGCCGCGACAGGTCGGGGTGGCGTGCTATGTCTGACGGAGTGGTTGGCGCTAGAAGGCCAGGCCGAAGAATCGCTGACCTATGCCGTCCAAGGTTTTGGTAACGTAGGTTCGTTTTTTGCGACCACTGCCAAAGAAATAAATCCCAAATGGAAACTAGTAGCCGCCAGCGATTCAGCCGGCGGTGTTTTTGATTCCGACGGATTCGATGCCGATGAACTGCAGAAGTTCAAGGACGATCGAGGTAGGTTTGCTGATTATAAAAAGGGCAAACAAATAACTAACGAAGAACTACTAGCACTAGACGTCGACGTGCTAGTTCTAGCCGGGTTAGAAGACGCCGTGAATCGGGACAACATGAAATCGGTAAAGGCAAAATACCTAGTAGAAATGGCAAACAGTCCCGTGACGTACGATGCCCACGAATACCTAGAAAAGAAAGGCAGGATAATATTGCCCGATATCATCGCGAACGCCGGTGGCGTCATCGTCAGTTATCTGGAATGGGTCCAAAACAGGGCAGGCGAAAGCTGGAACAAGACGAAGGTAAATCAACGCCTAGCCAAATACATGAAATCCGCCACGAATGATTTGTACGATTACGTTACCGAAAACCACACAGGCATGAAAGAGTCTGGGTTCGTTTTGGCGTTAAAGAAACTTTACGATAAAGAATAGCTACTAATATCTAAACTTTAGAATTAAAAGGCTCGTACTCACTTATATCCCATAGATTCTGAAAGAAAGTATCCATAGCTTTTAGTGATCTATCTCGTAGAACGCCTATTCCATATAGCCCTAGTTCATGTTCCACAGGTCTAGCTACGAGTCTTTGCCGGTCAATATCGTATGTATGCTTGGCGAATTTTGCGACGTGTTGAGGTAATTCATCTATGTTCACGACCCACGTCTTTTCGTTTGGATATAAATGTCGTAAGTTTTCGTCCCGAGCACGTTCGGGCGTGAGTCCAATCGTTTTTAGAAACTGGTTGGGCGTTGGGTCGATTATAGTGTCACCATGTCGCAATATCACATGATTCATACCTTTGTGCGGTTCTGGGCTGGGGTTGGGGATACGTGTAATTAATCGATCCGTTCGTATATCGTGCTTTTTGTCTAATATTCGTCGTAGGGCAGAGGTAGCGATACCGCAATTTGCCATATATAGAGTAAGCCCAGGATCTATATCACCATTATTACGAAAGGCTTGATTTGCTAGTGTTGCTTCTAGTTCGGGGATATATCGTTCAACACACTCCCGAATCATCTCTGTATTATGGCAGTTCACAGTATATTTCTAGTACATGCCACAGTAAAAGTCAAACAAGCAGACCTAGAACAACATATAGTTAACATGTTAATAATTAACGTGTTAACTATTAATTCTAACCAAGACTGCCTTTGCCATGCATTCGGCGGCTGTTTGAATGTCATGTTCCCAATCCATTCGTTGCAATTTATGCGGAACATACTCCCCCGGATTCCAGATTGTCTGCATGGTATCAATCGACTGGTCCAGCGACGCGTTTCGTAACACGCCATACGGAACGCGTTCGCGGTATGGAGGCATTGGAATGAGCGGTATTCGGGCATGGCCATGGTCAGCAAAATTTTCGGCGAATTGATCTGCATGATTCAGGGGGTAGACGGCAATTCGTTCATCTGGATACAGATCCGCCAGGTTATAGTGTTTGGCAACCGAGTAACATAGTCCAAACAAGCCCATATACTGGCCAAAGGACGGATCTATGACGTGCTCGTCGGTCTGTAATCTGACGTGCTGATGTGGGTCGTCCTCGCTTGAATAACTGGGGATTATGTCGGTGGTTATACCAACAAGTTGAGTGTTAATATCGTAACCATCACGCAGTACGGCCTGCAATGCACGACTAGCAATGCCACAGACAGGTATACGTAATTGCAGATGGAGTAGTCGGCTGGATTCCATGCCGAAGTATATTAGGGAAGGATCATTACGAGAAAGCTCGGTTTCGAGATGCGGTCGAATTGATTCCACTATTTGTGGTAATGATTCCTGATGTGACATGAGAAAAGAGTATCATATCTAAAAATGACTATAAAACATAAGTAGAATAGTTAACACGTTAATAGTTAACTTGTTAACTAATTTTACTAGCGCAGATGCGGACTGCTTCCGACCATGTCAGGAATGCATGTGGCGTGTCGGCTAATTGCTCGGCTGTAATATGGTGTTTGATTGCCAGTGCCAATTCGTGAATCGCCTCGCCTGCTTCGGGTGCCATAATTGTTCCGCCAATCAGAACGCCGCGCTTGTCTGTGATTAGTTTTACGAAACCGTCGTGGTAATCGCTGGTGTTGCTACGCGCGACCACAGAAAGGGGAACCAAGGCTTTTTTGATGCGCAGATCCCGTCGATGACAGTCGTCCTCGGTAAGGCCAACGCTAGCTATGGCTGGGTGGGTGAAAATTACATGTGGAGTGGCAGAGTAGTCGGGCGAAAGGTTGGGTTTTTTGGATAGGATATTATGAGCGACTGCACGGCTTTGTAGCAAAGCGGTGTGCGTGTGTCCGGTGTCGTCGCCCAAGACATCGCCAGCAGCAAAGATGTGCTTTGCGCTGGTCTGCAGAAATTGATTTACAGTGATGCCTCTATCGGTATATTCGACCTCTGCATTTTCTAGACCTAGGTCAACATTTGGCTGACGTCCGGCGCATATCAGAACGTTGTCAACGCGTAGGGTGTGTTCGTGGCCGCCGCGATTATAGGTGACGCGTTTGGCGACATTTTCATTTTCGACTGCCACGGTGCGGGCCTGGGTGAGTACTTTTACATCATGGCGGGAGTGGAGAATTTTCGCCATTAACTCCCCTGCCTCGGTTTCGTAATCAGGTAGTAGGCGAGAGGCAATCTCGGCGATAGTGACCTTTACGCCTAGACTGGCCATGGTCTGCGCCATTTCTACGCCCGTGGTTCCACCACCGATTATATATAGGGATTTTGGTAACCTTTTATGATCTAGTAAATCTCGTGGTGTCAGGGGCGGGGAAACGTCGGTACCGACAATGTTTGGTAGTTTCCAATCTGCACCTGTGGCGATGAGGAATTTTTCGGATGAGTATTGTTTGCGATTGACGCTGATTTCGTGGGGTGACAGAAAGTGGGCCGAGCCCTTGATCGTAGTAATGCCAGAGTCGTCGTAATATCCACGGTTACCGCCGGCTCCGGTTCGTTTGATGGCGCTGTCTTTCCATGACAAAAGGCTGGGGTAGTTGAATCCGACAGTACTGGTGCGTAGGCCAAAACGAGATCCGGCGCGAGCCTGGTCGTATAGGTGGGTAGCGTGCAGGAGAGCCTTGATGGGGACATCGCCATAGTTTGGACTGTTACCTCCAAACGTATCTGATTCGACGATGGCGACTCGCCTGTCGTTGCGCGCGACTAGGCTAGCAGCCGCGCTTCCCCCTGCCCCACTGCCGATTACTATTAGGTCAAAGTCATATTTGGGTTTACGAGACATTATAAAATCCTCCGTTGGTGTAGGTAATAGTATGCTGCGTCAGGATGATAGCGTTCTAGGTGGTACGCGACAACCCGGCGTATATCGTTTGACGTAACTGCGGGCTTGGAATTAACCCATATGGTAACTATGCTGGTCACGTGGTTGGCCGCTGAAACAGCTAGGCCTTCCGGCGCATGAACCGACAAGCATGCACTATGAATACTACGTAGTAATTTATCCGAGTCGTATGATTCGTGTTTGCGCTTGCCTTGTCTCTTGACTACATCGACAGCTAGACCCATCACAGACTCCCCAGGACATTAGCTACGAGAATATATTCGGTATAGACATACGTGCCCAATATCATCAGGCCACCACCAGCCGCGAATTGCAGGAAGCGTTTGTTCTGTTCGCGCCAACGTTGAATGTGGCTGATTTTTTTACCGCTGCCAATCAGCAAGCCAACGATTATCAACGGTACCAGAGAAACGCCCGCGTAGATCAGTATGCCAAGTAGTTGTAGGTGAATAGGGAGGCTCAGGAGTATGAGAGCCGAAAGAGAGATAGTGACGAACGTGAATAATAGCTCTGAAACACTACTAGTTAGGCCTAGGCTAAAGGCCTCGGTGGCACTTTTTGTACGTTTGGCACGAGTGTCCAAGTGCCTGGCAAAGCCTCTCGGTATCCATAAAATCGTACCCAACTCGCGACGGTAATAGAAAAGCCAAACCGACAAACCAACGCCAACTGCGGCGCCAGCACCGATGGCCCATAGTACTGCAGGCACTTCGCTACCTAACCACGCTCCTAGGGCGTAGGCGACGAAGGACAAAAGCAACACCGTCATGATAATAGCACCCAACACAAAACCATTAATCAGATGCAGTAGGCGCAGGCGGGCAGTTTTGCGACCCAAGGCGTGACCGCTCATGAGGGTCAATACGCTAATACTCAGCTGGAAGCTGGCGTGAACAAGGGCTGCGAGTAGCACGATAGAGAGTGAAACTGTTGATTGATCCAGGGTCATTTTTGTTTTTTCCTGTTTCCAACATTCTACCACAAGCGTAATAGGGGTGTCAAAAGGGTAGGGGTATATATTGTGAAACATTTTTGTAAAATGCTATTGCTTTTTTGTAAAATGTGTGTTATATTAAGAATGTCCGATAAAGAAATAAAAAGGAAAAACAATGAAAAGGGCATCAATCAAAACAATCACGGAACAAGCACTAGAAGCAGTAACATTGGCTTCATGGGAACGACAAAGGTCGACATCTGAACTACACGATTTCCTCAGCCGACGCGAAGCGGCAACCGCTGATATCGAATTATAAATACGCTAAATCAAAAATCTGTCATGTATGGTTGGCAGTTTTTGATTGGATAAAACCCTCTCGCAATATCCTGTCGTATCTGTTACAATATGTTTCGTTGCCGTGCAAAATGGCATCGCCCCGCACTGAAGCGAACTCGTTCGTTTCCCAATTTTGTAAACCAAGCTTCAGCTGTTTGCAAAATTGAGAGGAGGCATAACGGTAGGTGACAGTATTCGAACTTGTTCGGATACGAAAACCTAAAAGTGAATGCCGACGAGGCAGCGTAGCTCAGTTGGTTAGAGCGCAGGACTCATAAGCCTGAGGTCACAAGTTCAATTCTTGTCGCTGCTACCAAAATAAGAACCCCCGTGTGGGGTTTTTATTTTGGTGTCTGTTGAAGTGATTGAACTTGGGACTTTTTGCGTAGCAAAAATAGTCACAAGGTCGTGTAGTAAAGTGAAGTTCTGGAAAAGCTTGCTTTTGCCAGAACGAGCAAGCGAAAGAGGCTTTGGGCGATATTCTTGTTGCTGCTACCAGAATTTATCAATATGGACTCCTATCAAGGAGTCCATATTTGCTTATACTTGCACAATATTATCTAATATTGCTATGATATTAGTTATCCTACCGGATGAACAAGCATTTTGACATGCATATAAATACGCAACCTTGGAAAGGGTTATGATGCAACTGACTGAAGTTGAAGAGACGCGCCAGTATCTGCTTCTCGTGACAGCGGCGGCGGTGCGGGCACGATTGCTAAACGTCGACCGTATCGACTACGCGATAGATCGTCTACGACGCGTCGTTGAACAAGCCGACAGAGAAGGGCAGAATGAGATTGCGACAATCGCGCGAGGCGAACTTGATGTCGCAATACGACTGAAAAACGAGAGTGTTTCGACAAGCCTATGACGCCGAGTTTTCAGTAGTATTGCGCGGTGTATGCTAGACAAATGACGTGTGTTCGACGTACAAAACGAACCGTTGCCCGATGCGTTAATCGGGCTTTTTTCTTGGTATACTGTAACAATGGAAAAGATTTACTTGGTGACGGGAAACTCAAACAAACTGCGTGAATGGCAGGCGGTTTTGCCTGACGACATGGAAATAGGAACAGTCGACGTCGATTTGGACGAGATTCAGAGCGATGATCCCATAGAAATAGTTACCGACAAGGTAAAGAGGGCATATGCCGAAGTAGGTAGGCCCGTGGTCGTCGAGGATGTCGAGGCAGGTTTGGAAAAGCTGAATGGACTCCCCGGGCCTTTTATAAAATTCTTTTTGAAAAGGCTAGGCAAGGACGCGCTATATCATTTAGCTGGCGCGGAAGGCGAGAAAGTCATGATTTCATGCACGATTGGGTATTATGATGGCCAAGAACTATTGACCGTGCAAGGAAAACTGGACGGCACGGTCGTCGCGCCTCGGGGCGAAGGTTTTGGTTTTGACGCGACGTTTTTGCCAGAGGGCGAATCGCAGACATTTGGCGAAATGGGCGAAGAAAAAAAGAATTCGTTGAGCCATAGAAAAAAAGCTATCGAGATGCTGATTCAAGAGCTAAGTGGAAGACTATAAGTATGAGCGAAAAATATATAGAAAAATTTGATAGGTGCATGGATTGCCCAAGGCTTGGTAAGATATCAAAAATGTTGGCGCGTGCAGGCGGTTTGCCCCAAAGAGCGGACGATTGCGCCGGATTAATCGAAGTTTCACACGGGCAGGTAGTCACCCAGATACGTCATGGAAACGAACCATCTCCTCCACAAAAGACGTGGAACGTGCTTGTTGGATCTGCTGATCCACGAGGCGAGCGACGCTATAGTAGGACTGATTGGACTAGCGAAGAGGTATGTGGTCGCGAGGAGGACACGATAGTCCCACGCGAGGGTGAGGTACCGTACAAACCGGGCGTCCATGTAAAAACAAACCATGAAGGTAGGCGTGTCGCGGCATTTATAAGAGGCGACGAAGAGGAGATTCGAGAAATTCGCGGTACTCAAGCAATGATAGAGCTATTGGATAGTGTAGATGATATGGTTGACGCGCATAACGCCAATGACGTCGATGGAATGATTAGTATTCAAGATTCCGTCAATGCGCACGGCCTAAGCATAGGGGCAGTAGCTGGGCGTGGGGTAAATCCCCAAGGTTCCGTATTGGTCCCAGATCAGGTTTTCGAGAATCGACTATCAGCAATTGACGGTGAAGTCATTAGCGTTATCGAAGAAAATTCTATGCCCCAAAGACGACAAGTTGAAGGCTAGAACTATTAGCTAATTCGTACGCTGACCATGCCGCGTGGCTTTATGGTAAATCTGCGCATGTCGATGTTATCGGGGTCAATTTCTCCTAGACCGTTGGATTTGACGGCACTACCGAACGCGCCATCCAGCTTGATTCGCGCTGGTTCGTGGTTTGGATTCGCGAACGTCGCTATGAACGATTTGCCATCTGGCATTGGCGTGAACTCTACGCGATCTAGTGGCAAATCGGTTTGGATATCTAATAGTCCGTTTAGGTTAGCACCGGCAAATCCATGTTCTCCGCGGTGCATGTAATCATACATTTTGTTTATCACGTCGCCGGCATTGATTGGCTTGCCCATACCCAAAGCATATTCATATGTGCGTTTGCCAATCATCTGCGCCTCTGGGGTGGCACTGCCTGGTCCAGCCCAGCCAGGTCGGGTGGATAGATTGCCTTTGCTGAGGTGGCTGACGCTACGGAATAAAGTTATGGCAAGGCTATCAATATTTTCATCGTGACTGGCGAGGGCTTCATGTTCAGCCAGACCTCTATTAAAGATAGTTACATCACCTGTCGTGACTAATCCCTGGTTATGGCTAGTGGCGACTGGCAAAGGTTCTTTCCAGCCCTCGCCGCCGGATATTGGAATTGCTGACCGAGTGGTCAGGCCATATGGTTCTTTGGCCCGGACGGTCTTGCCCGCGTTTGGAGTGTCGAAACGTACGCGCATTCGATGGTCGCGGGCTTTGTTGTCGACTGTGGTCGCGAATTCGATACGATCAATCGCGGGGTCCTTGAACATTCGTACCCGAGTGCTAATAGGAACAGTAATCATATTACTGGAACGAGTGGTAGTTTCGCGAGTCGTGCCCTCTGGTCCATCTAGACCATCGGGTATTGTCATTTGGGTAACGATTTCAAATTCCGTAAAGACTGGTCCGTCATTGATGTAGTTGACGGTGGCTGTTTGGTTATGGGTGGTTATCATTTCATTATCATCAGTTGGACAGAAATTGTATTCGTCGCCCCGATCCCCAACGTCCTCGAATAATAATCCATTTGTTCTGACGCCGGTTCGTTTGTCGGTGATTTCCAGTGTTCCGTTTGTTTTGACGTTTAGTCTATAGTTCTTATTTTCAAAATCGCGAATACCAGTACGAAACTGTTCAAAAGGCTTGCCATCAATAGGTTCTATGCGCACTTGAACCGAGCCTAGGCCCTCGATTGGTATAGCGGAAAGTGCATAACGACTATCTACCTTTTGAATAATCTGCGCAGGGTATGTAACTTCGCGCCCGTCGGAATGAGTCGCGATCATTTGCAAACCTTTATCGCGTTCTAATTCGCCCTGCAACGGAATTTCTACTAATGTCGTACGCTGGAATGACAGTGTATTCGCGAATGACTGGGTGTGTTCTTTGTGTTGATATGGTCCGTACGTATCACGTCTTTTGGCTAGCGCTGCCATTGAATTACGAGCAGCCTGATCGGTGGCTCCGTAGGCTCCGGTCATCAAGGCCTTTGCCAAATCATACGTCCGATCGTCGCCACAGCCAGCCACTGTATCGTGAGATCCTGTGATGGCTGTCTTTTTGTTAGCGTTCCACCAAGCGATGACCTGTTGCCAGGATTCATGTTCGTTATCGGGTACTAGTCCGGCGTTGCGAGCCAAAATCAACATCGAGATGAGAGCCCCTGATTCGTATGTACGAGTGCCGACTTCATGCATCCGTTGTTTTAGTTCCATGCGCGCTGAATCGATTCCGCGCAGAACATAATGTTCTTTGCCGGAACGCATCTCGCCCTCGAATACAGGAAGTTTGTCGGGGTCCATGGTTGCGAATACCTTGGTTGTGTAGGCGCCGAGCGTACTTGGAAATATACGGAAGTTTGGAATATCTAGTCGTATACGCTTTTCGACGGCTTCTAGCACGCGTGGTAGATCCATGTCTGGGTTTGTAAAATCGTTCCCGTTCATAATCAGCGCATGTGGCATAGCAACACTCATGTAGCGGTCACCATATCTTTCGATGTGACCCCAAATCATGTCAGTGGCGTGGTCAACTTGTTTTTCGAAATAATCTTCTGGCGACATTTTGTTTCGATCATGACCGGGGGCTCCAGACAATCCACTGGCGTTGGCATAACCACCCTGCATCAATATACGCAAAATTTTAGTGCCATCTGGTCCCTTCCACCAACTGAGCGGCGGGTTGTCTTCGTCGCCACGGAACGTGATGATAGCGTCGCGACCAGCGTGCGCGATGATTGTCGGTGTCATCTCGTCGCCACCAAACGTATCCGGGAGGTATTCGATCGGGATAATATCACCGCCAAGTTTTTTGACGATCTGTTCGCCTAACTGGTAGTTCCAAAAACGAAGTTGTTGTGGTGATAGGAAATGATCCGGCTGGCTGTACATGGATATTAGCTCCATGCGCTTTTCATCGATCATTTGTAGCAGTTCGGCGCCTAGTTTTTCTCCTGCAAAATCAATAAATTCCTCGGCGGTGACCATTTGCTCGAGCGTAAAAGTTTTTACCAGAAGTGTCTTTACGAACGCTTCAACCTCGCGCATTTTAGACGCCTCACGTTCGCGATACCAGGCGTAATCTAGATGAGAATGAGGTACAGTATGGAATTCAACTTCATCCTGCCCTTGGTACCATTCCAGAATTTTTTGCCCCATGCGTTTCCTTCGCTCTTCGTTGAGTGAAGTTTCTTTCCCAGAATTTGAACGCTCCTTGGACATAATGACCTCGAACTTCCCTTATGGTGTATATGAGTATATCACAGCTAATTTTCAATATTGCTTAAACTTGCAAATGCTAGAGGTAGTGTTAAAATTCTACCCTAGTAAGTAATGCGGAGTAAAAAATGTCAACACAAATCGAAGGCTATGCCGGACACCTGGAAACAACAGACAACACAGAACTAAAAAGTTTAAACAACAGGGAGGCAGAAACGTTGAGCCTCCGCAACGATACATTCGCGAAGCTTCGTGAACTAGGGTATGGTGAAGGGCGTATAGTGTCACTGGATAACCTATTGAGAACACGGTCAAACGAGCATAATCCAAACATCGAATCTGAGTCAGGGCAGGGCATCATTACCGACTTGCTAACAGAAAACGGCATAGAATCCGCTGGCGATTTAACATACCTAGGTGTGAACAGGGTGGCTCGAACGGGAATTCGAGTGATTGCTGATTTTGATCTGGGTCCGAACGAAATCAGTGGCCCACTGCATGACTACTTCGCGCGAATGAACGTCTTTGCGAAAGATTTTGAAACCGTAGAGCAACAGATATTAATGGCGATACATTCCATGGCTGAACAGTCCGAACTAGAGGTTAAAGACGTTAGTGAGTACGTCAATAACATACAACCCTCTCGGCAAGTTCAAGAGCCTCAGTCGAGGGAAATTGATGGTGTTCGTGTGCGAGGCGGTGTTTTCCAGGAGTTCCAGGAACCCGAGTATCACTACTCCGTTATCAAGCCAATTTCATTCGACGACGAAGAGATAAAGGATTTGGATGTCGCTAGGGTCGAAGAAGAAAAAACTGAAGTAGTAGAGGTAGTTACTGAAAAGGCGCGACCTATCGCAGAGTGGGGCTGGAAACTGTTTTACGAAAATCTTCCTGATACGATTTCGGTGAAAAAACTAAGCTCGTTACTATCAGCGCCAGAAGAATGGGTTTCTACTCAACTCAAACTAATGTTTCAAAAACCAGATAAACAAACGGGCAAATACTCAAAAGATGTCATCGAGAATCTATATGATCGATCGACGCGTTTATTGTCGTCGGAAGGATGGATGACGGTACGCCAGCTAGCCGAGGCGAGTGGTCAATCACAAAGGTGGGTGCGATCACGCATGAACGAATCGAAAATGCGTTTGAAGTGGCGACGTGACGCCGAATCTGGCGAAATTGATAGATATTTCAAAGAAGACGCCCTGACGTACCTAGAGGAAAAAATGGCCGAAGACGACGTGCAACCTATGGAAGATTGGATGCATATACCGCGATTGGTAAATTACATTGGTCGGTCCAGGGACTGGATATTGCCTCGACTAGAGCAGTACAGCGACAAAGCCGAAGGACGTAGACACCAAAGAGGCGAACGACCCTCCTATCCAGTTTATGTGGCTGATATGCTAAAGGTCGAGTCTGATGCTGAATACGCCTTGCCGTCAAAAGGCGATAATTTAACACTAGCCGAAGTAGCTAACGCCTTGAGAATTTCACAATCAGAAGCCACTGAGCTTTTGGCAGAAATGGGCATAGAAAAAGAAGTACGTATTCAACAAAAGGGTCGCGCGCAAGAAGCAGTGGACACGTACTCTGATGTAATCATAGGTTATGTCAAGGACGCCGAGCGTCAATCACCCGCCGAAATCGAACTCCAGTTCGTAATCGGTAGCCTACAATCGCAAATCGCGATGCAACGCAAGATGAAAGACTTGGCTGTCAAAGCTTCTGGTCGTAACGATGTAATCGACGGTAGCTACGACCGTAACATCGAGGAGCTTCAACAGGCGCTTGATGTGGCTAATCAACGCTTTAACGACTTAACCAACAACGCATACGTAGAGTAATTTACTGCCATCCGGTTTGGGATTGGCCCCGTAGGAACGTACCTAGTACAAGTACGTTCCTAATAGACTCCAGGGTGAGTAATCAGTAAAATACGATATTGATTAGTGAACGTGACTGGTGTCAAAGTTGACGTACGGTACGTACACTTGCCATGCGGCTAGTTCGCTAGAAGTCAGCGCGCCTGCTTTTTCTACGGCCTTTGATACCACGCTTTTATCCAGAGTGACTTCCTGTCCAATCTCTAGAACCGGTGCTCCTGCGTCCTGGGTAAGGAATGTTTCCGCCGCGACTATCTGCGCACGACTAACGTTTACACCCGATTCTTCGGCATATGCTTGTACCGCTGCTCGAGCGAATACCGTGTATGAGTCACCTGCGTGCGCGGTGTATGTTCGTTCACCTTCGGCAGCTTTCTCCATCATTTTTTCAGCTTCTTCGGCTTTTTTCTTTTCAGCCTCGGCCTTTTTTTCTTTTTCGGTCATGACGGTCTCTTTTGGATCGACATCTACTGTTTCGTTGCCATTAATGACCAATAGGCCACCTAGCAGAATGACGGCCACGCCTGCAACGACTAGCCACTTGTATTTCTCTACGACTTCCATCGTATGATTACCCTCCTGCCCACCAGATTACTTATATGTAACAGATTTTATCATGCTTTTGCCTGAGTTGAAATACTGTGGAAAAGTAGCTGAGATAGCGAGCTTCTACTATTATTTCTGTGTGGAGCCTTGAATAACACTAATAGCTCTTGCTCCAATTCGGCCCATCCATTGAAGGTATAATTCATCTTCCGTGATTTCTCTTCGCTGGGATGAGAGGTGTGTATTTTCGGGAGCCGCCATAGCGGCCTGCACAACATGTGGTTTTCGGGTTCGATTATGGTTTTCTGTCAACGCCTTCTCTGCGGCATTCTGCAGGCGAATATCAAGCTTGGTTGCCACCTTTGCCGTTCTAATAAGCAAATCGTATATCAATGTTACGGTATCGGGCCTTTCGGGTATACTCTCCCAAAGCTCGGGATTGTTTTTTGGGTTCAATGAGTCTATGATTCGCACTGCCGAAACGTAAAGCTCAATATTGTATGCATCCTTGGGGACGGTCGTGCCGTCATGATAAATAGGTAAAGGGGCCTCTATGTCGTTTGTTGCGTCCTGAAATTCATCAAGAGTCATATGTGCACCTAATTTGTTGAATACAACTTCATCCAGGCTGGTTTTGTTGTGGCGTGCATTTTCCTGCATGTAGTACAGTAGATCGCCAATTTCTTTTTTGGCGTTTTCATAGTCTCCGTAATCAGTCTCAATCCACTCCGTAAGCGCCTCGACGAGTTCTTTGGTTTCTTCGACGACGCCACGCCGAAGAATTCCGGCGGGGTCTGATTTGTCGGTGTACGATGACGCAGCTGCCGTAAAATCCCCATAATTAGCAAAGGTCAGGTTCTCGGGGATTTTCAAGGGTTCTTTTGATGTTGGTTTTTGTTCGTTCTTCACATTGTCATTGTAACATATTTATAAGCATAAGTCAATTGGTAGATGAGTATGAGTTACGCAATGTTTATTTTTCTCTGTTGACTGTTTCCGCGATAGCTATACGTGCTTTTATAGCTTCGTAATATCTAGTATTGGCGCGTTGTAATTCTAGGGAAGCCTCACCCAATTCCCGTGTCGCGGCATCCCATTGTTCTTGTAAGTGGGGTGGAATATACATGTCTTGATTTTGCATAGTGCGTTAACAATACGCCTAGAAATAACAAAACACAAGATTTATAATGTAAATACAGTCCCCGCGAAACACACTATCCGCCTGGTGGTGGAAAAGCGTCCCTCCGGTGGAATCATCATTCAATCGTCTACGGCTATTCGCGCAAAGAACGGAGCGTGAAAAAACGGGCGAAAAATTCAAAATAACCGTTCTCTAAATAATTTTGGAGATTTTTAATTATGAATGATGAAACTTTTTTAAACGAGAGAGTAAAGGTGATTGCCACGTTTGGCAAGGGTTTAAACCCATGTGTTCCATTAAAGTTCAAGCGGGCGAGTGGGCGCGAAGTGACTATAACCGAGATTGGTTTGCGTCATCCGACGGTCAAGGGCAAGCGAACAGTACACGTTTTTGACGTGACCGACGGACAGGCTGATTATCGGATTGAATTAGATAGCGAAAGATTGACGTGGATGTTGACCCGCGAGGGGGATAGATTATGAGGAACAAAAATAACACCCGTAAAGGTGTTGTAGCGGAGGGAGAGCTGACGGTTATTAACCGTCAGCGTCTCCGCTCCTTGGGGACAAGTCTTGTTTCAAGCGACGCTGTTGTCTTCGGGGCGTTGGCCCAGCTTTTGCGCGTCTTGGTGCGATCTCAGGAACGCACCCCACTTGATCGTTGCCGCCCTCAGGTTGTCGTAGGCTTTGATGCCTCGTTGCAATCTGTCGACGAATGCCAAGGTGCCGGGCTCTGGCCAGTTGTCGCGAACGTCACCAATCGATATGGTCGAGCTCGCTTCGAGCATTTCACGCAACTGGAAATCAGCCAGCATGTAGTTGTTGGCACCGGCATTGAGGCGACCTGCAAAGAGATTGTACTCTTCGCGATCGACCGATGCCTCGACCAGTTTCTTTACCTCTTCAAGGTCCTTGACGAACGTCTCATTGACTTTCATCTGCGTCGCCATAATATCCTCTCTATCGAGTCAGCGAACCCAGTGTCCGCAAAACCCAGCGCCTATCAGGAGGTCGCTTGCGTGTTGGTTTCCACCGACGCTCGTGACAAGGTCATTCCAAAGCTTCAACGTGTCATCAATTTGCCGTGTTTGGGCTTCCGCTTCGGCAAGTGTATACACGGGTTCGGCGTGCATTTGGATGCGCCTGCGTGCTCGCTGGAGTTCATATGTGGCGCGCTGAACGCTATACAGCGACAGCCAGTGTTTGAACATTGCCCACTCTTCGCCGTTCAGAACTTCCTGCACATCGCCGTAGGTCAGATCGACTACTTGATTGAAAAATGCGAGCAGGTCTTCGGGTACTGCCAGGGTTTTTACCACTATATTTTTCCTTTCAGGAACGGTTGGCTAGAGGTAAAACTTTTCATATTATACAATTTAAATATATATTCTACAAGGTATATTCATGTATAGTGACTATAATTCGGCGCAACCCTTGATTATGCATATAGACCTGAACAGTTGTTTCGCGACGGTCGAACAGCAGGCTAGGGTGCAACTGCGAGGACGACCCGTGGCCGTGGTAAATCGTCGTACGGATCAGACAATGATAGTTACTTGTAGTTACGAGGCAAAGGCGGCTGGCGTAAAACTCGGCATGAAGTTGCGCGATGCCAAACTACTATGTCCCGGATTGGTCGGCGTGGAATCTGACCCGCCGAAGTATCGATATGTGTATCACGGATTGTTGGACATCATGAACGACTATTCGGCGCACGTGACGATGAAAAGTATTGATGAGGGGGTTATTGATTTTACTCAAGCACCAAAGAGTATTGTCAATCGTGGACTAGAAAATATTGGAATGGAAATTAAACAGCGACTGCGCGATGAGATAGGTTGCGCCATGCGTTGCAACGTGGGAATCGCTACCAATAGGTTTTTGGCAAAAACGGCGGCCAGCCTACACAAACCTGACGGGTTGGATGTTATTACCCACAAAAATCTGCGGGAGGTATATGCAGGGTTGAAGTTGACGGACTTGACTGGCATTGCCGAGCGCAACGAACAACGCCTGAACTCCGTCGGCATCATGACGCCATTGGATTTTCTAGACACCTCCGCGCATGTTTTGCACAGCATGGTTTTTGGCAGTATCAATGGCGAGCAATGGCATCAACGATTACGGGGTTGGGAGGTTGACGACGTGACAACTATAACTAAGAGGGTAGGGCGGCAGTTTGTTTTGGATGGGTTCAATCTATCGTTTGATGAGATCTTGCAACGTCTGCATCATCTATGCGAATCGGTTGGCTGGCGTATGCGCAAGCAGGGTTTGAGTGCCCGTGGAATCTATGTCGGTACCCGAACGTTCAATATGAAAGGTGACCGTCGCAAAAATTATTGGCATGCCACCAAGGTAACGCAGATACCGTTTTTTAGTGACGAAACCATATACAGTTTGGCGAGCAGTCTGTTCGTCAATGCTCCGCCAAATATTCGTGATATAAACATTCACGTATATCTATTGCAACGCGAAGAACCGTCGCAAGTCAGTTTGTTTGCTGACCAGATTGCCCGTGAACGAGCAGTGACCGATGCCGTGGATGACATCAATGCTAGGTATGGCGAACATACTATACACGCCGCGGATACCTTGTTGAGCGGTCCTGTTTTAAATACGAAGATTCCTTTTGGAAGTACTCGATATTTATAAAAAAAGTATTATATAAAAAGTTATATAACTTTTTATATAATACTTTTGATCGTAAAAATACAGGAACAATGATAGAGAGGGGTTATTTTTGATACAATGTAATATATGGTAAATACTGGCAAGTACGTGGTCGCAGTAAGTGGCGGAGTAGACTCTGTTGTGTTGCTACATATGCTTGTTAAGGATGGTTTCCCCATTCCCCATTCCCCATTTCCCAACTCCCAATTTATCGTTGCACATTTTGATCATGGCATTCGTCCTGAATCTGGAGATGACGCGGAGTTTGTCCGAGCACTAGCCGACAAATACGGCGTGCAATTCGAAACTCGGCGCGAAGAACTGGGCGGGGGCGCCAGCGAGGAGTTTGCCAGGAATCGGCGGTACGCATTTTTGAATGAGGTCGCAAAGAGACATGATGGCAAGATCGTGACCGCTCATCATGCCGACGACGTGATTGAAACGATAGCTATCAATATAGTTCGAGGTACTGGGTGGCGGGGGCTGGCGGTTTTGGGTAGCCCCAATATCGAACGGCCGTTACTAAACAAAACCAAAGCGGAATTAATCGAATATGCACGCAAAAACAATCTAGTGTGGCGTGAAGATAGCACCAATAGTGATACGAAATACTTGCGAAACGATCTACGGCAAAAGTTGATTGGTCTGGACGACGATACGAAACAATTGTTGCGGATGTACCGCGAACGACAATGTTATTTGAGAAAGACGGTGGACGACGAGGCAAGCAAAATTGCTGGTGAATCACCGTATTCTAGATATCTATTTATAAACGCGCCCCGAAAGGCGGCTTTGGAGCTACTACGGGCGACTTTAGTAAAGCGGGCTGGCGCGGCGCCAACTCGACCGCAAATGAAGCGCGCCTTATTGGCTATCAAAACATATCATGGGGGCAGTCAATACGAAGTGGCGGAGGGCGTATCATTAAGTTTTACGAAAACGCATTTTGTTGTCCATACAAAGGGATAAGATGATATGATGATAGGAGTGATAAAAGCGGATTTTTGCTGATTGAAAGGACAATATTGACAGATGGCATTAAAAAAACGGCCTACAAAAAATAACTTTAGTAACTGGATGCGCCTGAGTGTATTTTGGGCGATTATCGTGTTGGCAGTATTGGCGTTTTTCGCCGTAGTGTCACCCGCGCAACAATTAGAGGAAGTGCCTATATCCAAGGTTATCGATCGTGCGAACAGTGGCAAGATTGAGAAAATCGAAGGTACAGGCAACGAACTAAAAATTACGCCCCAAGGCGAAGACGAAGCTACCCAAAAATCATATATTCAGGGTGGCGTAAGTACGTTAATCAAGGACGATATTCTCAACGAAGACGCGAAAAAGACAGTAGCGGACTCGCCACCGTCACAGACGGGTGAAACTTTGTGGAACCTAGCAATCATATTCATACCAGTTGTTTTGATTATCGCGTTTTTCATGTTCATGATGCGACAGGCACAGGGCCAAAACAACCAAGCAATGGGATTTGGTAAGTCAAAGGCAAAATTGTATGGCGTAGACAAAGAAAAGGTTCGCTTTGACGATATCGCGGGCAATGAGAGTGCCAAGCAAGATCTAGAAGAAGTCGTAGATTTCCTGAAACATCCAAAGAAATACAAAGAAGTTGGAGCAAAGATTCCAAAGGGCGTATTGCTAGTGGGTAATCCGGGTACTGGTAAAACCATGCTGGCACGCGCGGTCGCTGGCGAAGCGAACGTACCATACTTTAGCATCAGTGGTTCGGAGTTCGTAGAAATGTTTGTCGGCGTTGGTGCTAGCCGTGTTCGTGACTTGTTCCAAAAAGCAAAAAAGAATGCACCGGCTATCATATTCATCGATGAAATTGACGCCGTAGGACGACGACGTGGTAGCGGTATGGGCGGCGGTCATGACGAACGCGAACAGACATTGAACCAAATCTTGGTCGAAATGGATGGTTTTGAGACTGACACGAACGTGATTATCTTAGCGGCAACCAACCGCGCCGACGTGCTGGATCCTGCATTGCTACGACCGGGTCGTTTCGATCGTCGAACGAATATCATGTTGCCGGAGCGCAAAGACCGCGAAGCGATTTTGAAGGTTCACTTCAAAAATAAGCCAGCTGACGATAGCGTAGACCTAGACAAGTTGGCGGCGAAAACTGCCGGTTCTTCTGGCGCCGATTTGGCTAATATCGCGAACGAAGCCGCTATCATAGCGGCACGCGATAATCGCAAAAAGATTACCAACGCTGACATAACGGAAGCCTTCGAGAAGGTCGCCATAGGACCGGAACGAAAAGCGAAGGTAATGAGCGAGAAAGAGAAAGAGCTAACTGCGTACCATGAGGCTGGACATGCAGTCGTTGGTCATGTTCTGCCCGATAACGATCCAGTGCATAAGGTCACTATCATACCTCGTGGCGGTACAGGTGGCGTGACATGGTTCTTGCCCCCACAGGACAAAAGCTACACCAGTATATATGAATACAAGGATCAGCTGGCGAGTGCACTAGGTGGACGCGTAGCAGAAAAATTACTATACGGTACGGATGGAATCACGACGGGCGCCGGTTCGGATTTGCGCAAGGCGACCGAGATTGCTCGCGATATGATAATCGAACAGGGTATGGGTAGTAAATTACGCGACCAAGTATTCCACGAGAATAACCCTGGTATGGTATTTGACAAGATTACACACGAACGACCATATAGTGAAGCTACAGCCAAAGAGATTGACGCCGAAGTAGAATCACTCATCAAAGAAGCTGCCCGACGAGCAGAGCTGGTCCTAAAGGAAAACAAAGACAGTCTAGAAAAGCTCGCCAAGCAATTGTTGGTCGAGGAAACACTGGACGAAGATACTGTCAAAAAACTGCTATCGGATACAAAGATGCCAAAAGAGGCCAAGCTGTATTCTTAGGATAAACACAAGATGGGACGAGTCAGTAGCGTCGTAGCAAAAGCAAACAAAAAGCTGTCAATCCAATTGGCAGCCTCTTTGCTAGCGGGTACGACATTAGTATCCTTGCTGTTTGGCTTTTTCCGAATGCGTCTGCTCAACGGCGCGTATTATGACACCTACAAAACAGGGTATGATGCCTATTTGGCGGCGTTCACCGTACCCGACTTTATGTTCTTTATATTGGTTTCTGGTGCACTGAGCGTCAGCTTCATACCAGTATTTAACCAACGCATGGCTGGGGGTAACAAGAAGTCAGCGTGGGAACTATCAGCTAGCATGATTAATTTCATGGCAATGATTACTCTGGTAGCGAGTGTTTTGATAATAATATTTGCCGAGCCCCTAGTTCGCTATGTAGTAGCGCCGGGGTTAAGCGAGTCGGGCATAGCTTTGGCTACTAGTATGATGCGAGTTATCGCTGTAAATCCGTTCTTGTTCGCGATAGCCACGGTAATAGCCAGCATTCAACAGGCAGTTGGCAGATTCGTGTTCTTTGCCCTCGCTCCGATTTTGTATAACGTGGGAATTATCATTGGGCTTTTGGTATTTACCGACGGTATCAATATATTTGGATGGCAGGTGTTTGAAGGCGGAATAATGGGTGTCGCGCTTGGCGTCGTGCTCGGATCGATATTACAGCTCGCCGTGAGTGCTATAGGGTTGATTGGTCTCAACTTTGACTATCGATTCAAAATTTACTGGAAAAACAAAGGTTTTCGACAAGTATTGCGACTGCTACCTCCTAGGTCAATTGACCAGGGAATGGATTATCTAGTAGGAATCGTGGAAACGAACCTAGCCTCTCGTATGGCGGCTGGAACCTTGGCTGCGTATAACCAAGCTACGGTTTTACACATGGCGCCGATTAACCTTATTGGCGTTGCGATTAGCACTGCGGCTTTTCCAAAAATGACCGAACGCATTGGACAGGGTAGAACGGATTTGTTTCGCAAGGAATTACAAAATATTGTCAGGGTAATCGTATGGCTAGCTATGCCAGTAGCGGCGGTGACGTACTTTACTCGTGGATACTTGGTAAACTTTATCAAAAATGGTGGTGATGCGCTGATGGCAGGGCTTTTGGGGACGTTGGTCATAGCCATGCTGTTTCGCTCGATTTACTTTATAGTCGCACGGAGTTTTTATGCGCAACAAGATACCAAAACTCCGCTGTATGTGTCGCTATTCGCTATAACATTGAACGTAGTGTTGGCAGTTTGGTTCACTATGCATTTGAATATGGGAGCGTATGGCCTGGGTTACGCGCAATCAATAGTAGCGGTATTCGAGGTTATTGTGCTGTTTACGATTATGAACTTTAGAATAAAAGGCTTGATTGACTCGTCAATAATGCGAGCATTCGGTCGGATGGCTATAGCGACGACGATTACGGGCGCTGTATGTTACGTCATGGTTCAGCTGTTCCAGTTGCAGGGAGATGATGCGAGCCTCTTGGCTACATTACCTAAATTTACATTGATTTCCGTTGTCAGTGGCATGGCTTACTTGTTTGCTAGCAGGTGGCTGGGACTGTATGAAGCTGATCCAATTTTGAATAAAATGAAACAATGGCTGTTTTCACGGACCAAATAGTTTATACTATCAGTAGATAAGGAGGTTACATGGATATTTCAACTATGGACGACGCGAATCAGCTAAAGGCCCTGGCATACGATATTTTGCAGAATATTGAAGTCCAGCAAAATAACCTACGGCTGATTCAGCAACGACTCAAAGAAGTCGAAGAAGAACCGCAGCAAAAGAAAAAGTAGTCTGTGAGTAAATAATCAGCGTGGCATTAATGCCACGCTTTTTGTTTGGTTGCTAGTACCCCTGTTTTCTGGTATAGTTACAAAAGTTTTATGGATCAATCACACATACGAAATTTCTGTATTATCGCGCATATCGACCACGGCAAATCAACGCTTGCCGATCGTTTGCTGGAGTTGACAGAAACGGTGACGAAGCGCGATATGAAGTCGCAACTGTTAGATAGTATGGATCTAGAGCGCGAAAAGGGTATAACGATAAAACTTGCGCCTGTGCGTATGAAGTATAACGATTGTCAGTTAAATTTGATTGACACTCCTGGGCACGTTGATTTTAGTTACGAAGTGAGCCGTAGTTTACAGGCATGCGAAGGAGCGATATTGGTCGTTGATGCAAGTCAGGGTATACAAGCTCAGACCCTTGCGAATGTTTACCTTGCTCTAGAAGCGGATTTAACAATAATCCCCGTACTTAACAAGGTTGACTTGCCTGCTGCGGATGTACCGCGTGTTACCAAGGAAGTTATTAATTTACTGGGCTGTGATGAATCGGAAATATTAAAAATTAGCGCAAAAACGGGCGATGGAGTACCGGATGTTCTGGATGCGGTAGTAGAGAGAATTACGCCTCCGGTTGGTGACGATAGCGCCAATACTCGTGCTTTGATTTTCGATAGCTATTATGATGACTATCGTGGCGTTATACTGTATACGCGATTAATTGACGGTAGCATAAAAAAAGGCGACACAATCGAGATGTTGGCGACTGGTGCACATGGATTGGCGTTAGAAGTCGGCTCGCTAAGCCCGACGATGGCGCAAAGTGGTGAACTAGCTACTGGCGAAATCGGGTACATAGTAACGAACTTAAAAACGACTCGTGATGCTAAAGTCGGCGATACCGTGACTGTGCGTCGTAATCATGCGAGCACTCCACTGCCGGGATATAAAAACGTACAGCCTTTCGTGTACGCAGGTTTCTTTCCAGTTAGTAATGAGGACTATAATGATCTAAAAGATGCCGTAGAAAAGTTGTCGCTGAGTGACAGTGCTTTGCAATTCGAACCAGAAAACTCACCGGTTTTAGGATATGGCGTACGGATTGGGTTCCTAGGTTTGCTACATATGGACATAGTCCGTGAGCGACTGGAACGAGAATATGATCTAGACTTGGTGGTCACGAATCCGTCCACTGATTATCAAGTCACGCTGTCTAATGGTGAAGAGTTAGACATAAAATCAGCGAGTGATTTGCCGGATGTAAGCAAGATTGCAAGCATACGCGAGCCGTGGATAAATGGAGAGATAGTCGTACCGCAGGATTATGTAGGTAATGTAATTCAGCTGATTGTTAGCAAGCGTGGTCTGCAAAAGAATATGAGCTACATAGACGAGAGGGCATTAATCAGTTTCGAGGCACCATTGGCAAACTTATTGACTGATTTTTACGATCAATTAAAGAGTGTTACCAGCGGTTACGGTAGCTTTAATTACGAACTTTCAGGATATAGGGAGGAAGATTTGGTCCGAGTAGATTTTTATGTAGCGGGCGAAATAGTAGATTCCCTGAGCTTGATGGTGCATCGAAGCGAATCTCAGAGCGTAGGTCGTGAAGTAGTTGCAAAACTAAAAGATGTTATACCTAGGCAAAATTTTAAAGTAGCTTTGCAGGCTGCAATCGGCGGACGCTTCATTGCCCGAGAAGACCTAAGTGCGTATAGGAAAGATGTAACGACCGGGCTGTACGGCGGTGATGTTTCTCGCAAAAAGAAGGTACTAGCAAAACAGGCAAAGGGCAAGAAGCGAATGAAACGTTTTGGTAAAGTTGATATCCCTAGTGAAGCATTTACCGTAATGCTCAAACGCGACTAATCTATAGAATTCCCCAAACCTTCATGACAGTTCTCCAGAACCAATTATCGGTCGGTATTACTTCTACCTTCGGGTCGTTCTTGGGTCGCACATAACCAGACTCTATGTAGGCGCGCATTTGGCTAATAACACTTTCTGGCGGAGGGATAAGACCCTCCCACATTGGCAACAACTCTTCCTTTGTTAGAACGTATGTTGTATTACCTTTTTTCCATATCGTATGGGTGGGGTCTTTTACGTCAATATTTGAATAATCCATGTGATATGATTTTTTGCCTTCGTTCGCGTTTTTGACCGCCCACTTGTTGTTGACATCCTTAACCCAGTCTGACCATCCGTCATAGCGGCGAGATATATCGATTATAGGCCACTTTGTATGTGTCGGCGTCGGCTTACCTACGGTACCACCGACTTCTTTGCGCCCTATTATATAGCCACCTGTTGATCGCAGGGGGTTGCCCGTTAGAATAAATGTAACTTTATTTTTTCCTGGAGCTTCTGGGTCGTTGGCGTGTTCGCGCATCCAGTGTGAAGCGACTTGTGCGCCTTGGCTGTGTGCTAAAACGATTTTTTGACCAGGAGTAGTCTTAAGATAATTGTCGAGCATTGTTACGCCTTTTGAAATGGAGTTTGATGCCAGGCTCGCTGGGTACTTTATCTGAATCAGTTTGTAAGATGGTCCTTTAAATATGCCCTTTAGCTTCTCCGGCTGTGAGTTGTAAAGGTTAAAATTTAACCCAGAGAGAGTAAACACAGTACCAGATGCTGGAATCTTGAGTTTTGTGCCGGACATATATTTTTGTGTTTTTTGATTCGAGACCGACGCTGATGTGGTTTTGTTCGTTGTATTAGTTGTTTTCGTGGTGGTTTGCGTTTTGGTGGATGTAGTCGCTGATTTTGCTTGTTGTTTCTCGTATTTTTCCTTTTGCGCGATTTGTAATTCCTTAATCTTTTCCTCTACTTCTTTGGACGGGTTTTGGGTTATCAAGCTATTACTAAGCGCAACATCTTGGTCATTGGCGGCGTTGCTTAGTGACATGGGCCATGCGAGCATAAATACTGCGCTACCAACGAAGAGTAAACCTACTAAAGAGAAAAGACCAAAGAACAATGGTCTGTGTGTGTTGTATGATTTTTGATTAGACATAAGCGTATTATAACATCCATAGTGATAAAAACTACTAGTAAGAGTATAATCTACTAAAACGGATGACAAAGGAGGTTTTCATGTCAGAAGTAACCGAAAACGGTATTACAGTGGTAGCAAATAACTATTGGACGCCAAATGACAGGGACGGTGAGAGATTTGAAAGTGCCGAAGGCGCATGGATGTATACGGAGGACGGTGAAGCTTACTTAGATATGCTAGCCGGTTACTCCGCGAACAACTTTGGACACGGGAATCCAATAATTCGTGAGGCATTGATAGACCAAGAGATGACCGGTCTGACGCTTGCTCCCCGCGCCTTTGCTACAAAACAACTTCGTCAGTTTGGTATCGAGATAGGTGAATTAACGGGATATGAAATGGTGTTGCCGATGAACGGTGGAGCCGAGGCCGTGGAAACAGCAATAAAGACTTCGCGTAAATGGGGACAGGAAGTTAAGGGTGTACCGGTTAACCAGGGCAACATAATCGTGATGAATGAAAACTTTCACGGTAGGACGACGACAATCGTTAGTTTTTCTGATGATGAACAAGCTCGCAATGGTTTTGGTCCATTCACGCCGGGTTTTCGAAAAGCTGAGTTCGGTAATGTAGATGATATCGAGGACGTTATGGATGAGAACACCGTAGCTGTTTTGTTCGAACCCATCCAAGGAGAGGCAGGTGTACGCGTGCCACCTCCTGGATTCCTACGCCAATTACGTGAACTGTGTACGCGCGAGAAAGTACTGATGGTCGCGGACGAGATTCAGTCTGGATTTGGTCGTACTGGTAAAAACTTTGCTTGTGATCATGAGGATGTGAAGCCAGATATGATGATTGTGGCCAAAGCCCTAGGGGGTGGACGTACTCCAACATCCGCAGTACTTTCTAGCAAAGAAGTACTAGGGGTATTGGAGCCTGGAGATCATGGTAGTACATACGGAGGTAATCCACTAGCTTGTGCCGTTGCGCGTGCAGCGATATCTATTTTGAAATCTGGCCAGTTCCAGCCAAATGTGGCCGAAAGGGGCGAGCAACTACGGGGGCGTTTGAATGAGCTAGTCGGTAATGGCCTGACTGAAGTTCGTGGCAAGGGGCTGTGGTATGGGTTTGATATTGACCCTAGATACATCACCGGCAAAAAAATGTCAGCCCAACTATGGGGTAGGCATGTACTGTCGAAGGAAGCTGATTTGTATACTATGCGCTTTTCGCCCACCTTCAGTATTAACGAAGAAGAAATCGACTATGCAGCTAATCAAGTAAGAGACGTATTGTATGTCGCCGGAAAAAGAAGATAGCTATGAGCAGCGAGAAAGTAACACCAACGATTAATCATACGGTTATGGTTACTGATCCGGCCCATTACGGAGTAATAGAATTAAACAAGTACAGTGACGCAAACAATCAGCCCGACAGAGACAGGGCCTGGTTGGAGCACGAATCATTCAAGATGGCGTTAGAGGATGCCGGCATAACCGTTAGGCAGGTACCTTCACGAGAGGGTTGTCAGGATGCTATATATGCCGCGAATGGTGGTTTGTGCGATGACGACTTGGTGATTACATCTAATTTACCGGGGCCACGCAGAGCTGAGCAAGATTATTGGCTCGATATGTTTCGTAGCGATCTATTGCTAGGAGAGGACAAAAAGACCAGGGTCATACAACCTCCCGAAGAGTATAGATTTAGCGGTCAGGGCGACGCTTTGATTTGTGACGATGTATTATTCGTGGGAAGCGGTTATCGCAATAGTCCAGAAATGACACCTTTTTTGAGGAATGTTTTTCATGATAAATATGAGGTAGTAGGCGTGCACACGGTGCCCATGCGTGACGAGAATGGTGATATCGTACGCAATCAACTATCGGGTTGGGAAGATAGTGAATTCTATGACATAGACCTAGCAATAGGTGTTGTCGCGGCGCGGAAAATTATCTGGTGTCCAGAGGCCTTTGATCAAGAGAGTAGGGAAAAGATTGAAGATTTGGATTTCGAAAAGGTCGAAATATCAAAGGATGAAGCGACTGACACTTTTGTCTGTAACGGCATTGGAAACGGGGTTGATAAATATATAGTCGGCAAGCCTGCCCCGGATCACGTGGTTAAAAGGCTAAAGAAGTGGGGGGTCGAGGTTATTACTTTGACTATTCCAGAGCTACAAAAAGGCGGCGGTTCGACTCGTTGCATGGCTAATACGATTCGAATGAAATAAACTATGGCTTTTGGGGCGGAGGACCACCTGATGGCGGTACGTTCTGACTATTTTGTTGTTGGCCTTCGCCTGTTCCTGGTGATTCACCCGCGGTACCTCGCAAACAACTCACTGAATATGGAAAATCCATAGTCATGACGTAATGATAGGTGGTGACTTTTTTGCCGTCTAAAGTGACTTCGCTGGTAATACCATGACACGCGTCCAGATCGCTAGTAGTAAGGAAATTTTTGTCACCGACCTTAGGTCCTGTTATGGGGAAACCGTCAATAGCAAATCCGATGACGGTGTCGACGTCGATATTTTCAATACAGCTACTGAGGGTATGGTAATGATAGTGGCCGGTAATCTGTGGATGGCCTTCGCAGGCATCTTGTACTTCCCACGCTCCCGCGTCACGCGCACCCGCATCGAATCCATTAAACAAAGATACGCCAGACAGCATAACGCCAACTTCGCCACCTATGCATTTGGGTTCTCCAAACACGGGACTCGCAGATAATTTGTATGTTAAATCTTGTGATGAGATCATGTTCGGATTTTTATCATAGCTGTACGCTGGGTCGCTAGTGGCTACTGGAAAGGTTCCAGTCGTATGGTCTGACGGCAAGCCATTGGATGTTATTGTACGAACGGTGTCGGCAAGTTTGTTGCTAAACTCGCCGCTCCAGCTCTTGTTACCTTGAACGCTAATTTTTTTGTTGATGTCATATTCAGTGTTATTGTTTACGAACCATGGTCCGCGAGTGTCGGCGCCTACGTTGTCTGTTTTTATGGTGCTTGCGTATTGAGAGCAGGCAAAAATACTGCCGACTTTCGCCTCTGATGTCGAATATTTACCATCGCCTACGGGCAATATACCATCAGCGTATTTATTACCGTAGTTTTTTTCCGTATCTAATATCAAATCACCAATGCTGATCATTATTTCTGGTGATTCCTCGGGCTCGATTAATTCTGTGGTGCTCGAGCTATTCGTAGGCACGGCATTATTCAACGAGGTAAAAAGTAGATATCCTACGCCAGCGAAGACTGCGATAATTAACAACACTAGAAGTGCAATCAACTTATTGCGCCCAGCCGTGGGCTCTTTTACGGGTAAGATAATATCTACCTTTTCTAAAGGTTTTTTGACGTTAGCGATATCCTGAACTTCTTCGTTAGAGCTATCGATATTATCGGTTTTTGTCTTGTCATCTTGCATAAGCACAATTATAACATTGGTTTTAGGCTGGATTACTTTAGAACTATTGGTTCCAGAATGTTCTTCAGTATGCTATGCGATTCTTGTCCCCAGCCACTCCAAAACCATTCAGTTTGACCCTGCACGATGTATGTTCCTATCCCTCCGCCCTGCAGTAGGATTAGTAACAAAAGTAGTGATGCTATAATTCCGAAACCAGCGAAAACTTTCCTGTTTTTTGATATACCACTGATTCCCAAAATAGCGACTGCTCCTATAATAGGTGCAAGTGGTATCAGATAGCGACCGTTGAGTGCCGCGGGTATGCCGGTTGTTGTGTATCCACTGTATACTTGATTTATCAACGCCGCGCAATATATACCTATCATACTGACGATTAGCCAGATTCGCGGGTCGCGCCATAGTTTACGCAATCCGAACAGAATAAACATGACAACACCCATAGATATGCCAATGATATAGATGGCCTGCGTTAGCACCACGGGCTGTCTGGTATCGTAGTCGTTTGTTGGTCCCGCTACTGTAAAGAAGAGACGTAACGTCATACCGGGAACCCAGTCTTCGGTGGTAAAGGCAACGATACTTTTCGGTTCGAAATTATCGGCGACATTCTGGCGATATTCATATGTTCGTCCATACGGTCCAAATGCACGACACTCCTGCTGACTAAAGAAAGAATCACATTTTGGTGCGACCGACTGGTGATTGACGACGTTGTCTATGTATCGATAGTTCAACAGTGCACAGATTACCAAAACGAGTGCTAACAATAGTCTCGCAGGATTGCTTATTTTTTTGAAGTCCTCAACAAGGCTTTTTGTAATCTTTGATTTGTTTTTTGATAGGATGAATGTTCCAAAAAGTGTCGCGACGATTGCCAGCGCTATTGGCAGAAAGGCGTATTTCGTGGCTGATGTGAATAACATTGCCGATATCAACATACTCGTGTCAAAAACGGCGATTTTTTTATTGTGCACGATTGAACCGATGATTCGAAGGGTGAATAAGAAACATATTGATACACCTAGGATTAGGAGGTTGTCGTAATTTACCTGACCAGCTATAAGGGGCGATATTGGTATTAGACAAACTAACGCGATAATTAGATTTCTAGTGAACCGTGAGAGGTTAAGGTAAGCAAGCGATTTCCAGAAAATTGCTAGGCCAGCCACGAACATTCCGATATTGAGGAAGCGTAGCCCTATAATGCTAGCTGTTTCGGATAGATGTAAAACATCACGCTCGAACCGATATGGAAAGCTCATTAAATAGTGGAATAGGTATGACGGATCGCCAACTACGCCCCCATATTGAGCCATTTCCTTGGTTTGAGTTAGCAGGGGAGTTAGCTGTCGGGCATAGATGTCGATAATTCCCATATGTACGTTTTCATCGAATGCCATTGGATACAGGCTGGCTGTTGCGACCCATGCGGAGATGATTGCAAAAAAGAGTAGGGTTACATAAAAAAACTTGGTTGAGCCTAGGAGAGAGTATAATTTTTTGTCAAATGCTTTGACGTGTTTTTTGAAATCGCGCACGTTCATGACCCTGCCCTCACTAATAGCTTCGCGATAATTTGGGCGTAAGTATTCTCGATTGCGCCCTGGCCATCGATTCGATCCAGCAACTCCATTTGTTCATAGAATTCCAAAACGGGCAAGGTCTTTTCACGGTATTCCTTTAAACGAATGTCTAGTAAATGCTCTTCGTCGTCGGCGCGCTCACCGCGATCACCTATCTCCACGGCTGCGTTAAAACGTTCGCGAACGGTAGATTCGCTTATATCGAGAAGTATCACCGCTTTTAATTCATGGCCAGCGGCTTTTAGAGCCTCTATAACGCCCTCTTCCTCACCTTTCCAGCGACCCACGCTACTCAATACTAAGGGCTTACCTGTAAATTGCTGTTGACTCAGATAGGGCACTACTATATCTATGTAGTCTTTTGTGGGGGCCAGAACACCTGAATCGATTGCTTTTTTTACGTGGGGCGGTATATCACTATTGCGCAAGATTTCTCCGCCACTCAAGCGTACCGTATTGAGGTCGCGTGCTAAGTGACCGCCCTGGGTGTCTTTGCCGGCGTAAGGTGTGCCGAATATATTAATCGAACCACTACCGAGCCATTCGGCTATTTTCTCAATATCGGACATTACTATAATTGTATCACTATGGTCTTATCTATTTATTCTTCGTCATTGGCACTGGGTTGATCCAAGTTGACGGATTCTTTGACGGTTCTGTTGATATCGATAGAAGTGTTCTTTAGTTCATTCGCAGTGTCTCTGACGGTTGTCTCTGCTTCGTCTTTTGCGCCGACTAGCGTATTCGTAGTTTCCTCGACGGTATTTCGAACCTCGTCGCCAATCTCGCGAGCTTCGTTTATAAAATCAGTAAACTCTGACAGTATTCCCATATGTATTATTATAAACTTGTTTACGATTGAGCACCAACTAGATATCGACATTAATGATCGAATAGGAACCCTATTTTGGCACTCAACTTGAACGAGTGCCAACCATGAGGTATAATGAGTGATATGACAGAGCGTCAAATGCAAATATTAGCCGCCATTATAGAGCAGTACGCCGAGGTGGCTGCTCCGGTCGGCAGTATTACCCTGGCGAAATTATTCAATGTATCCAGCGCTACTGTTCGTAGTGAAATGGCAAAGCTTGAGGATCTAGGGTTCATCGAACAGCCACACACTAGTGCAGGACGAATTCCAACTGATAAGGGGTATAGATTTTATGTTAACGCTATTACCGAATCACAATTGAATGAAGTGCCAAAGCTCGATCGTGGTGCGAGAGCGATCGAAGCGCGCGTGAACACGCACGGTGACAGGGCGGATCGTGCTATACGCAGCGCGGTGGACAGCTTAGTGGAGCTAACTCAAAATCTAGGCATTGCCACTATAGGTGATGAGTTATATATGAACGGGATAGGTAATTTGTTTAGCCAACCAGAGTTTATGCAAGGCAATGCCACGCAGGCCGTAGCTAGATTGTTAGACAATCTAGAACCATGGTTGCGCGAGGCGGCGCCCAACGAACCTTTAAATGTATATATAGGTAGCGAGAATCCAATCGGAAAAACAAGTGGTGCTACGCTTATCATCAGTCGTTTCCGATCGCCATACAGTGACAACAGTTATATTGGCGTGCTGGGTCCTACCCGTCAGAGTTACGGAAAAGTAATGCGGCTGGTGCGCCATGCAGGTGCAATGTTAGAGGAGGTATTGTAAATGGTAAAAGGCAGGCAGAAACAAGATCAAGCACAAGCCGAGACACCGTCGGCGGAGGAGTTTGCTAAGCGCATAGAGGAACTGACGCTAGATTTACAGCGAAATCGTGCTGACTTCGAGAATTATCGAAAGCGCGTAGAGCAGGAGAAGCAAGTTGCGCGTATGACGGGTGAGGCTACGTCGGTAGCAAAACTGTTGCCGGTTATCGACAATATCGAGCGAGCAGTCGCGCATATGCCGAAGGATCTGACTGGCAATAAATGGGCCCAAGGTATTGCGGGACTAGCAAAGAACCTAGATAAATCACTGGAGAGCATGAGCTTAAAGAGAATTGAAGCGAGTCCGGGTACTATTTTTAATCCAGAGCTACACGAGGCTGTACAAATGGACGAGGAATCAGAGGGTGATCAAGAAGTGGTGGCAGAGGAATTACAATCTGGGTATACGCTGCATGGTCAGACAATCCGTACAGCCATGGTAAAAGTAGCCAGAAAATAAAATTACCTGTTGCACTAGCGTTATATAGGGTATACAATGGTAACTGTTAATAAATAATAAGTGAGGGAACCATGTTCGGAATAGGAACACCGGAATTAGTAATCATTTTGCTGATTGTGCTTCTCTTGGTTGGGGGTAGGAAACTACCGGAACTCGCACGTAGTGTTGGTCAGTCCATGCAAGAATTGCGTAAAGGGATGAGCAATGATTCAAAGCAAAAACAAACAAAACAAACTCAAAAAGCAGAGAAGTAATAGTCAGCATTCTGAACTAACTTTTCTCGAGCATCTATACGAATTACGTAATAGGCTGTTTTGGGTTGTTTCCGCGCTCGTGCTGGCGTCAGCCTTGGCTTTTCAGTTCAAGGACACACTTGTAGATATAGTGATGGCGCCATTGCACGGCGAACAACTGGTTTATTTGACGCCGGGTGGTGGTTTTGGATTTATCTTTACATTAAGTATTTATTTCGGTGCGCTTTTGGCGATACCTGTTTTTGTTTATCATATCTACAAGTTCCTGCAGCCACTAATGTTTCGTGCGTCTCGTAGGTTTGTAGCTACTTTTATCCTTGTATCTGGATTTTTAGCCTCTGCGGGCGCATTGTTTGGATACTTCGTAGCTATACCGGCAGCATTAAATTTCCTCACCACTTTTGCTGGAGACGCAGTGGCTCCAAACCTAACGGCGGATTCGTATTTGGGGTTTGTTGTAGCATACGTACTAGGGCTAGCGGCTCTGTTTCAAATTCCATTGCTACTATTTTTGTTTGATCACGTGAAGCCTATTCCACCTGGCGGACTTTCATCCTCACAAAGGTTCGTAATAATTGGCGCGACGGTGGCGGCTGCTATAATTACTCCTACTCCCGATGCTTTGAATATGGCGATAATTGCGGTGCCTATAATAGCGGTTTATGAAGTGGGAGCGTTCGTGGTCTTTATCCGGCACCAGACTAGGGGACGCAAAACGAGCAAACCTAAGTCACTTGTCGTCGATGCAATGGTGGATGAGCAGGAAAGAGCCAGGCAACGCGCCATGCGATTACGCCGGGTGTTAGAGAGTCAGCCTGATGACGAAGTCGCGCTGACAGAACCAGTGGCCAACCACGCAAACGTACAGCTACCAAAGGCCGATCAATTGGCTAGCGTGTCAGAGTCCGCGGTTGTTCCAGCTAAGCAAAAAATACCAGTTCGTATGATGGAGGGACTTGCCGGTGGATCGCGACCATCCCCAATGGCAACTACTATTATCCCCGTTCGAGATGCAGAAAAACCTAGGCCTGTGGCATCTTCTCGCATCCCATCCCCTAGGCCTACTCGCTCCCTAGATGGTTTCTCGACTATTTAGTCTTTGCAGATCCATGCAAGTGTATTTTAGTGTGAAGTCAAAATGATGGCATGAATCCTGCGCTATAATAATTACATGAAGAGAGCGGGGCTGATAGTGATATTTTGTAGCATACTGGCTGCTCTGTTTAGCGCGTCGTCCACGCATGCCCAGGCGAACTTTAAGGGGCTAACCGTTACTCCGGTACGAAATGAGGTCGCGGCTCGCATAGGAAAAGTGACGCGGACTAGCGTTAGGGTGACAAATAATACGAACAATCCTTTGACCGTCGTTCTGTCGGTGCAAAATTTTTCAGCATCCAACTATAGCTACGATCATGTATTTAGCACGTTTGGTGACAATTGGGTGCGGCCTGAAGAACCATCTGTTGAGCTTGCTCCGGGCGAAGAAAAGGATATGAAATTTGTAATTGACGTTCCACAGACGGTTTCCCCTGGGGGTCATTACTTTGCCCTAACCGCGAGCGCCGACATGTCAAGCGATGGTTATGAGCGGATTGCCCAAGTTATATCTCTGCTGTTCCTTAGTATAGATGGTGAACACGTGATAAGTGGTTCTATTAATAATGAGGAACTACCCTTTGTATTGTTTGATGACAAACTTGTATATTCCTATGATGCTAGCAATACGGGTAACGTTCATTACAACGCAGAGTTTTTTGGTAGAATCAATGGATTTCTGCACGAATCACCTGAGTCCAAGTTTACTCATACACTACTACCCGACACTGTTCGGCGGGTTGGCGGCTCAGTTAAAATGCCTTTTTTGCCAGGCTACTATACCCTGACATATGGCTACAAGACCGACTTATCGGAGGATATCGTGACAAAGAGAGCGGGTATAATATATCTTCCGCCATGGTCTATTATCCTTACGATATTAATCCTGCTGTCTACGAAGTGGCTACTACAATTTAGGCGAAGCTCAAAAAATAGAGCAATAAATCATTGATATTCAGCGGCAACCGTATATGTGATAGGCACGCTAAAGTCGCTGGCGGGTGTCGTTATGTCCACGTTAACACCGTAATACACGTTCGTGTTATCTCCGTTTTTGTATGGTCCATCGGCGTCTTTTATGAGTGACGGGGTAGCTAACATCCCTAGATAATTCGTGGTATTGCCCGTGGTATTATATCCCCATGTGTTTATAGATAGTGGGTTTGCGCTACTGTTTCCACTGGCAGGTATAGTTTCGGTACCGTTGCTCATATTAGTGCCAGACGACGCCCATGCGTAGAGCTTGTATCCTACAACATCAGTAGACGTGACAGTTACCGTGTGTGAACCCTGGCCACTGAAGTTTCCACCTCCTGGGGTTAAGGTAAAGTCAACATCGCCACTGAATGACATATCTATGCTAGTGAGGGAGCCGAACGGCACGTCCGCGCCAAATAGTCCTTGTCCAAAAGGCGAAGCCATGGCTGAAGGATGGAAGAACAGACTGGCTACCAAAAGAACGAACGTCGCCACCAAATGCCTCTTTTTGACGGTCATTTTCATCATTATGCTTATTATTATATACTACTAGCGTGAAGTCAGTTCATCGCAAGATACATAGAAAAATAAACAAACATCTAAAACTGCGCCACCATAAACATACGGGCAAATTATTGGCGCATCGACATACGTCATATAGAGTACTTTTTGTTTTAATGCTGGCGCCCATAGGAATGATGGCTCTAGTACAAAATTTAAATGCCTCTGCCCTCGATTTGGGAGTATCGGCCTCTGTCCCTGCGCCTATACCCGGCGGCTCTCCAGTGATTACTAGCCCTACGAACAATACAGTCACGACGAATTCTTCCGTCAAAGTTAGCGGCACGTGTCCTGTTATCGTTCCACCGATTTTGATAGTTATATACCGAGATTCAAATTCCGTAGGATCAACAAATTGTACTCCCGGGGGTTCTTTTTCACTGAATGTGCCTTTGACTCTTGGAAAGAATAACTTGTTGGCACAAGTACAAACCATAACCGGTGGTATAGGAAACTCCAGTTCGGTTATTTTGGTTACGCGCAATACGTTGACAACTCCGAGTTCTCCCCCTTCCTCGGAGCCTGGGCCTATATCTACCCCTAACGTGACTATAGAGTTGCCGATACTAGAACCACAGATTATCACAGAAGATAACTTTACCCAGGTGCCCTCGGACTCAAACAAACCGACCGCCTGGAGTTTCAGTATCAAGGGTGGCGAAACGCCATTTACCGTAACTATAGATTGGGGAGACGGTACTATAGAGAAGTATACCGTTCACACGCACAAGGTTCAGACGTTTTATCATACGTACTCTCAACCTAAAACATACAATATATCGGCAAAGGTGGTAGATGCCAACGGTCGCGTAACGGTCTATAACACGGTAGCCGTTGCGTATTCTAGTAAAGGATCTGGTACGTTGGGCTTGGATAGTAAATACCAAGAGACACATCCAATCATTGCGTTATTGCAACAATACTTATGGCAGATATATATAGCAACGCTGGGCGCATTGGTGTTCTTGTGGTATCTAGAACATGGCAGGTTTTTCCACAGAAGATTAAAACATTAGAATAAGACTTGCAAATGGATAATGCTTACGTTACAATACCCCCTGTAAGTAATAGCAAAAACTAACACACGAGAATAATATGAAAACACACCATGCACAACATATTAAATTAACGCCGTTTGCAGTAGCGGTAGCTTTTGCTTTTAGCGTGATTGCATCTATGCTGTTGATTACTGGCAAGGCGAACGCTGCGGCGCTTGAAGAAGTTATGGTGCGATTTGATAATATCACTGTCAATACGGCTACTACCGGAACGGTTTGTGCATCTACTCCTAGTAGCGCTACAGAGACAGAAGTTCATGTTACATTCCCTACTGGCTATACACTTGGAGTCGCCGGTGCGTTTACAGTGAGCACAACGAATCTCTCATGGCCGTCCGGCGCGACTGCTTGGCCTGGTATAAATACAGCTACGGCCGTTAACTCTCAGGAAGTCACATTCCCAAGCACGACATTGACTCCCGACACGCTCTACTGCTTTAACTGGACAAACCCTGCGGCTGTTACCACGCAAGGAAGTGCCTCCGCTACCAACACAGGTTCCGTAGAGACGTACATAACAGGCCCGACGCTACAAGATAGCACTGAGTTTGTTACCCAGACGGTTCTAGATGGCACAATCGACGTCACGGCTACCGTTCCTCAGGCATTCTCATTCGCACTGAGTGCGAACACAGACCCATTGGGCGCGTTGAGCACGGGATCGGTCACAGAGAGCCCAACACCGCGAACCGTGACTATCAATACTAATGCCCAGTTTGGCTGGATGGTCTGGGCAAGGGAAGACGCAACTGCAGGTCTGGCGTCTACGAGCGCATCATATGCGCTTGATAGCACTGCTGGCGTTGCGGATACATTGTCACCCGGTACAGAAGGTTATATCACCGGTGTCAGCGACTCACAAGGAGGAGGGACTGGTACGATTACAGTCGCAGCTGCATTTGACTATGACGGTGCGGATGATGGTGCTGGCCTAGACAACACTCTACGAACGCTCGCAAGCTCTGATGGTACAGCCGATACCGCGGTTCTAACCATTAGAAACCAAGCCGCTATATCTGGTATCACACCCGCTGCTACTGACTACAGTGACACGATCACGTTTACTGGCGCAGGTATATTCTAGAGTAATCGGATAATAAAAAACTGCCTAATCACAAGGCAGTTTTTTATATAACATGTATACTGGGTATAAAGGAGAATAGGATGATGGGATTGTTCAAGAGAGGTGGACTTGTACTGGGTGTTGCCACGGCACTTATCGGGGTTGTTGGTACTATTACGTATGCGCAGAATGTTACTAGGTCCGAGGGTTTTGCCCTGCAAGTTTCTCCGGCTACGCTCGTGGATACAGTAAAACCTGGCCAGAAAAAGACGTTGGATCTACGGATCGAGAACCAGAGTGTCAACAAAGAAACGCTCCAAATCCAATTACGAGAGTTTAATGTTGACAAAAAAACGGGCGAGATAGACATGCTAGATACGGAACCGGTGGGGGTTGGTGAATGGGTGACTTTTAGTGATCCAATTTTTACACTTGATTCGGGCGAGGCGATGAAGCAGGAAATTTCGGTTAATCTACCTCAAGAGACAGGTTTCGCGTATTCATTTGCAGTTGTTATTAGTAGAACGAGCGAATCAGTAACAGAACGAGGAACGACGCTTAGTGGTTCGGTCGCCGTTTTCGCGCTGATTAACGTAGATAGACCAGGCGCAACAAGGTCACTAGAAATAACTGATGTATCGGTGCCCGGTGTCCTAGAGTATTTACCTGCAGACATAGACATAACATTTTATAATAGCGGTAATACATTCGTTCAGCCGGCCGGAAATGTATTTATCCAAAGAGGCAGTAACGATAGCGTACCTATAGCCACCGTTCCAGTTAACGATAAAAAAGGGTACCTATTACCAGATACACCCAGAACAATGACCGCTTCATGGAATGACGGCTTTCCCGTCTATGAGAGCGTTACAGACGCCGACGGTCAACAACGTCGGGAGTTGGTTTGGGACTGGTCAAAAATAGCTGATTTTAGGATAGGGCACTACGTAGCTAAGGTTGTTGCAGTATACGACGATGGCGAAAGGGATATTCCGGTCGTGAGAGAGGTCTCCTTTTGGGTAATACCTTGGCGGATAATTCTGTTTGCGTTGGCTGTTGTTGTAGTCTTGGGAATAGGATTCATGACAATATGGCGCAACACTCATGGCGCGGTAAAGCGCAAACTCAACAAAAGCAAAAAGAACTAAATAAAACTAATAAATAGCCAATCATGCATTGCGCTTATGCGAGGATTGCGGTACAATTGAATTACAAAATCTTATTTAAACAAACATGCAACAAAAAACGACGGTGAAGAATTTATTAGATAGGCCTATGTCCAGACAGGAGTTTTTAAAGGTTGCTGGTGTAGGCGCGCTATCTGTTTTTGGTGCAGGTAATGCTATAGCTATGTTGATGTCATCAAGGCAGCCAAACCAGCGAACCGTCGTTGTTCGCAAGACGGTGGAATCAAGTAGTGGTTTTGGGTCGCGTAAATTTGGCGTGTAAGAATTGTGACATTTTGACTAACAACGCCCCCAACAGGGGTATTTTTTATAATTAGCACTCTTGACATGTGAGTGCTAATTATATACAATCAGGGGTATTGGCAATCTACATAGTAGAGTGCTAGAATAGGAACAATGAAATAAAACATACTTAATAGGAGGATTTTAACGTGGGAAAAATCATCGGAATTGATCTAGGAACAACTAACAGCGCCATGGCGTATATGGTTGCCGGTAAACCAGAGGTAATAGCAAACGCCGAGGGCAATCGTACTACTCCATCAGTGGTGGCCGTAAACAAAAAAGGCGACCGATTGGTGGGTCAGGTCGCTCAGCGTCAGCGCGTTACGAATGCAAAAAATACAATTTATGGCGTGAAACGTCTGATTGGTCGTAAGTTTAGCGACAAAGAAGTCCAAAAAGACCACGACATCATGCCGTATGAAATTGTAAAGAAGGGCACTGGCGTAGCCGTAAAAATGGGCGACAAAGATTATACGCCTGAAGAAGTGTCTGCGATGATACTAAGCAAGCTCAAGGCCGATGCCGAAGCTTTCCTAGGCGATAAAGTCACCGAGGCCATTATAACGGTTCCTGCGTACTTCGATGACTCGCAAAGGCAAGCTACCAAGGATGCTGGTAAAATCGCTGGCCTAGAGGTCAAGCGTATTATCAACGAGCCAACCGCGGCTGCGTTAGCATACGGCCTGGAGAGCAAAAAGGACGAAAAGATTGCCGTATTCGACCTTGGCGGTGGTACGTTCGACGTGTCAATTCTAGAGCTTGGCGACGGTGTATTTGAGGTTCGCTCTACAAACGGTGATACGCACCTGGGTGGCGAAGACTTTGACAACCGAATAGTCAATCATTTTATTGATGTATTCAAAAATGACGAGGGTGTAGATCTAAAATCTGACAAGGCTGCCATGCAGCGTCTAAAAGACGAAGCCGAGAAGGCAAAGAAAGAACTGTCCAGCACAAACGAATACGAAGTAAACTTGCCATTTATAACGGCTGATGCTGATGGTCCGAAGCACTTCGAGTACAAGCTGACTCGTGCGAAATTAGAGGAAATGGTCAAAGAATTAATCGACCGTTTGGCTGATCCAGTAAACAAGGCTCTAAAAGACGCTGGTATAAAAGCTAGCGAAGTTAATGAAATTGTGCTCGTCGGTGGCATGACTCGAATGCCGGCAGTTGTAGAAAAAGTCAAAGAAATCTTTGGCAAGGACCCACTTAAAGGAGTAAATCCGGATGAAGTCGTCGCCGTAGGCGCGGCGATCCAAGGTGGCGTACTACAAGGCGACGTAAAGGATGTGCTACTACTAGACGTGACACCGCTGTCGCTTGGTATAGAAACTATGGGGAGCGTGTCAACGAAACTAATCGAACGAAACACCACCATTCCAACTAGCAAGTCCGAGACGTTTAGCACCGCCGCGGACAATCAACCGCAGGTTGAGATACATGTTCTGCAGGGTGAGCGTGAAATGGCAGCCGACAACAAATCACTGGGTCGGTTTATCCTTGATGGAATCGCTCCTGCTCCGCGTGGCGTGCCGCAAATCGAGGTGACGTTTAGCCTGGATGCGAACGGCATATTGAACGTAACTGCCAAGGACAAGGGTACGGGTAAAGAAAACTCCGTGACTATTCAAGACAGCGGAAACATGAGCAAAGAAGATATTGAAAAAGCACAAAAAGAAGCTGAGATGCATGCTGACGAGGATAAGAAAAAACGAGAATCTGTGGACCTACGTAACCAGCTAGAAAATGCAATTTATCAGGCTGAAAAAATGCCAGATGAATATAAGGATAAAATCAGCGATGATGACGTAAAGACCATCAAGGAAGCCGTAGAAGAGGCGAAAAAAGTCAAAGAGGATTCTGATGCTGACAAGGAAAAAATCGAAGAAGCCGTGAAAGCACTAAATGACAAGATCATGCCAATCGGCGCCAAAATGTACGAGCAGGCATCAAAAGAAAACGAAGAAAAGAACGACGATGCCGACGACAAAAAAGACGAACCGGTAGAAGGTGAAGTGGTCGACGAAGAAAAGGAAAAGAAAGACAAAAAATAACAATCCATAAAACTGACAAACCCCCGTCCGCTTCGCGCGGTACGGGGGTTTTGGGTCATGAGAGTCTTTCGGGGTCTCCGATCAGCGACCGTAGATCGACGGGTCCTGGACGCCGTAGCCGTACTGGCACCTGAAGGCTTCCGAGCCCGACCTGCTGACAACCACCTTGCCGTTCACGGTGATACTGCAGGTGTAGTTGGTGGGTGCCCAGTTGGGCTTGCCACCAGGGCGCTTCCTGTCGCTGGGCGAGACGTTGCTCGCCTGGAATCCGTAGGGCGCCTTGCCCGTGAATGTGTAGCTCCAGGGCAGGTAGGTCATGTTCCACTTCTCACCCTTGCCGTTCTTGTAGCGAACGATTACCTGCGTGGACTCGTCCGCACTCAGTCGGTAGGTGACCGTGTTGTTCCCCGGTATATCCCAGGGCAAGGGGTTGGCAGACGCCGTGGGCATTACCAAGCCTAGGGCCAGCGCGATTGCCGTGGCAATCGGCATGAGCAGTTTTCTCATAATCTCTCTCACTCCTAAGGTACTGCTGTGATGTCGCCTCTGCTTTTTGTTGAACAGAACGACAACCTCGCGGCTGCGAAGGTTTAACATATTATAACTTATTAAATATAATTAGTCAATATACGGTATCAAAATCTAATTATGCTCCTGCTTGCAATTTATCGATATTATTACTATACTAAAGCTAGAAGTAGGTTCAGCGGGGACCGAGAAAAGTCCCGTCCATTGCGGTTACTTCACTACCAACAATAATGTTTGTTGTGCAGTGAAGAGCCGTTTTTAATTTCTCCACAGCACGACAGAAAGGAGAAACAAAGTGGAAAAAATACAAACAGGAGATAACCCGGTTGTCTGTCAAAAATGGGAAGAGTCTGAACGAGGCTGGGGAACGAGACCGGATGGCTTCTCGTTGCACGTGTCGCGCGAAGCGCTACAGAACTATATACGTGAAGTATACGCTCCTCGGCAAAACACCGAATATATACCTGACGAATATGAGCGCGTAGACGGGGCACCGTATATCGTCGATGTGTCGGATGAAGTATATGCGAGCCTCGTCTCGAGTGGTGGTTCCCGTAGGTATTTTCGCCATATGTACGCAACGCCCGAGGGTAGCGTTGATGGTTGGATGCCAATGGATTCAAAAAAACGAAATAGTGAGGAATAAAAAAAAATGAAAGAAATATATACATTGGAACATTTGCGCCGCGCAGACGAAATAGCCAAGGAGGCACATGCTGGGCAAACAAGATTTGACGGTAGCCCATATATTGAGCATCCACGCAGAGTAAGCGAGATTGTGCGTATACAGGGTCACTCTATATGTACGCAAATAGTCGCGAAGTTACATGACACCGTCGAAGACGGCGATTTGACATTTGATGATCTAAGCAACGAAGGTTTTGGTGACGACGTGATCGTTCCCCTGGAACTACTGACCAAACCGGAAACCAATAAGCCTATGACATACGAAGAGAAAGAAGGATTGTACTTTGAGTACATCCTAGATATTGTAACGAATGACAGGTCCAGGGCAGTCAAAAAAGCCGACCTTTTCGACAATCTCAACCTAACTGGTCACGAAAATCCATCCCAAAAACAAATAAGAAACATCAAAAAATATCAAAGGGCATTAGGTATATTAGCCAGATTTGCGCAACCGATAGTTTAGTAATCTAGTTCCAAAAATATAGACGCCCAAACCATACCAGGATCGCCATTGTATATGAGAGTTCTGTACCACTCACCGTCTGGTCCTACCATTTCGGGATAGGTTCCGTGTCGTTCAATTAGTTCACTGAATTTCGCGTAATGCTTTTCATAATCCGGATGGTCGTATCTTTTCAACAGGTGCAGGTACCACGATCCCTGCCAGGTCCAAATAGAAGTTCCCGTATAGTTGGGCATTAACCATTTGCCCATGCCTAGTCGAAACTTGAATTTGTAGTCATGTTTGCAATATTGCATAGGGTAAGGTTCGGCCAGTTTTTCTTCATCTATGTAATCGAATGTCTTCTTCATCATCTCCTTGTCGCGGATAATACCTAAATAAAAGGCCATGAGTCCACATTCCGAGCTCCATTCGTTGGTAACAAAGTCGGCTTTCAAAAAACTTCCGTTCCAATAATGTTCTTTTAGATATTTTTGGTAATGAGATAGTTTGAACGGAAATCCATCCAATCCAAGTTCTTCCACGCACTCTGCCATGCGGGCGATTAAGGCTATGGCATAGGAACTTCGATCATAGTTTACGGCGTCCCGTAACTCGGCGAAATGCACGCCCTTTCTCAGGTTGCCGTTTTTGTCGAGCAATCCTTTACAGTATCCGCGTAATTGTCGTTCCAGAAACTTTGCTTCGGATTCGTCCAATTGATAGTCGCTTACTACGATACTGTGGAGTAACCAAGGTAGCGCATCGACGCTTCTTTTTGCAGGAGCGTTGAACGCGTTACCGGATTTGTCTATACATAGAGTGACTTCGTTAACTCGTTTGTAATGGTAGATTGCCCATTTTAGGGTACTGTGTACCTTTGCATCGTAGCCTAATTTCGTGAGAGATTCCGCACATGTACCGAAATCTCGCATCCAAAAGAAGTCGAAGTGTCCTAGGCTGGTACGATAAAAATCCCCCTCCCACAAACCATCCAGTACGTGTTGCGCGATCTGTCTAGCATCTCCGTCGAACTGTTTGAATCCACCAAAGTAACGGTTGTATAGTTGTTGGAACTCTGCCCGAAGAGTTCCGAGGATCCCTCCAAGTCTTCTGCGAAACTTTTCCATATATTCGAGTATACTACTTTTTTGATTTTTACTCTGCTATAGTGGTTTTTATGAACATACTTCTTGTAAATAACGATAGTGACACCTGGGAGGAACTGCAACGCGTCGTTAATGCCGCTGGACATAAAGTCACAACCGTTCATCACGAGCAGATACATAATGTTCACTCGGAACGCTACGACCTCGCAATACTATCCGGTGGCTGGTGGTATACCGATTATGTCGATTTATTGAATGAATATGCTGATGAGTTGCAATTTATCATGATGAACCCCATACCCATTTTGGGTATTTGTATTGGCATGCAGTTAATGCACGTGGCACTCAATCAAGCCGTGCCCGTAATGGACGACCCGCAGAGTGGGTTACGCGAAATCAGCGTGAACGATGCTGGACGAGAGCTAACTGGCTTTCCTGCTCGTATGACTGTTCACAAAAACCATACCCGTGCCATATACGAGACGGATCCTCATTTTGAAATACTAGCTACATCTGATCACAACTTCACGGAAATGATGCGGCACCGTAGCAAGCCTCTTTTGGGAGTTCAGTTTCACCCTGAAGTAGGAGAAACTCAGGATTGTGTAAAAGTAATGAAGTCGTTGATCGACGCATTACTCTCGATGAAGAAAACTAGCTAGCACTCTTGATTACTGAGTGCTAAATTTGCTACAATAAAACGGATGACGAAGCGTGATTATTATGAAGTTTTAGGTGTTGGCAAAAATGCTTCTGCCGACGAGATAAAGAAGGCTTTTAGAAAAGCCGCTGTTAAACATCACCCAGACAAAGAAGGTGGAGACGAAACGAAGTTCAAGGAAGTAAATGAAGCATATGAGGTCCTAAAAGATCAGCAAAAACGTCAGCGATATGATCAGTTTGGCCATGCAGGCGTGGGCGGTTCTAGCGGTGGAGGTGCGGGCGGTGGTAATCCGTTTGGCGGAGGCTTCGGTGGTCAGAATGTTCATTTTGATTTTGGCGACGGAGGTCTGGGCGATATATTCAGTCAATTCTTTGGTGCGGGGCAACAGCAATCACGAGGTCCGCGTCGGGGACGTGACGTCGAGGTGCAGATCACGTTAACATTCGAAGAAGCAATCTTTGGCAAAGAAGAAAAGATCGCGATGGACATGGATGATGAATGTGAGCATTGCAAAGGCTCTACGGTTGAGCCTGGTCACGAGATGAAAAAATGCCCATCATGCGATGGAAGTGGACAAAAGATACAGGTCGTAAACACCATCTTTGGACAAATCCAACAGGCGGCTACGTGTGGCGAGTGTAAAGGCAGGGGCAAAATCCCCGAAAAGGTTTGTTCGGTATGTCACGGCAAGGGAACCCAGCGTAAAAAACAAGATTTGAAAGTCAAGATACCGGCGGGAATAGATGATGGTGCCACCTTACGCTTACGTGATCGAGGAGAGGCCGTAGGACAGGGCGCCAAGGGTGATCTGTACGTGCACGTAAGGGTCAAGGCACACAAAAAGTTTACTCGCGAGGGAGATATTATCCTATCTGAGGAACATGTCAATATGGTGGACGCCGCGCTCGGAACCGAAATTGACGTTGAAACTGTCGATGGAATCGTGACTATGAAAGTTCCATCGGGAACACAGAGCGGAACGGACTTTAAATTATCTAGTCACGGAGTACCGCATTTGCAACGTGAATCACGAGGCCCACATATAGTGACCGTAATAGTTGATACGCCTACCAAACTTTCCAAAAAACAGAAAGAATTATTGGAAGAGTTTGATGGTCACAAAAAACACGGTCTATTTAAGTAATTAGTACGCGTCTATTTCGAACTTATCGATAGTACCTAGGCTACTCTTTACCAGCAAGTGAACTTTGGCACCAATCTTTGCACCCTTGGCAGAGCGGATGTTTTCTACTACGTTGCCATCGATGGCCAGAGCAGCATCGTTGTCTATCGCGAAACCTAAACTAACAGTTGTCGGAAATTTATCTATCAGAGCTTCCATTCTGGTGTCTGGTCGTGGGCCGTATGGCGTATTGTCATGCTTGTCGGCATGTGCCGTTGCTACTCCTTTGATCACGCCCATCATTGGCAGGAACGTAAAGTCCCATTCCTCCTCGGTGTCTTGTGGCGAGGGATTACTATGACCTTGTTCGAATGGCAATAGGGCACCGGCACTTGTTCCAGCGTGTACTTTGCCGTCTATGATTGCTTGGCGGACGGCATAGTATGAGCCGTGTTGGCGCATGGTTTTTAGCATGTGTGGAGAATTACCCCCTATTGTATATAGCATGTCCGCTTCGCCTATTTCGTTGTTAATTTTTTCGGTGCTAGGTGTTTCGGCGAAATCGTGCAGTAGGTTAGGATGGATACCGAATTCATCAAAAGAACTATAGAGTTTCTCGATACGCATATCGTACTGACCGTTATATACGCTAGAAGAAGGTATCAATAATACCTTTGGATCTGTACAGCCGGTTAGTTCGAGGGCATGCTTTATCGAGTTGTGTCGATCGCCGCCACCATGCGCAACAACTTTCATTGTATATATATTAAAATAAAAACGAATAAAAGTCAATCATGGGATAAGATATAATATTAAAATGAACATGCGCATACCAAAAATAAACGAGAGCGATATTATTGAGTCCTTTACTCCTGTGCGGGAGTCGGTTCGTGCCGATGTACTGCGTTACGGTGAAGAGTTAGAAAAAAGGGCGAAACTGCACGAGGAACATGACGCGGACAGAAGGCGCGCACTGGAGGATGCGGAGAACGGTTCCTACGAGCAATATTATTATGAGTCACAGTTGAATAGGCAAAAACTATTGACTGTAGCGCGGGACCTAAATAGGTCCGATTCCGAAGATGAAGTTTCGCGACTTTCTAATGAACTGACCGCCGCTTCTATCGCCGTGTTTGGAAAAACCGACGCGCATTTCGCAAAAAAATATGCAAATGGTGAAGAAGGCGACAATTATGCTGATGTAGCCCAGGCCGTTTCTGAGTATTTGGAAAAAAAATATAGCAAGGTTTTTGAATACCTAGGTTTTGATGGTATCGACGGTATGATAACGGCCGAAGATTTTGCGAGAAGTGTAGAGAGAGTGTTGCAGTACATGGCAGAGAATATTGATCAGTCATGGTCCAAGTGGTCTGTAGCGCGCCGTAACAAGGGTAGCCTGGCTGTTTCGTCAGTAAATAGGAAGATTAGTGTCGGCGTAGAGAGGGTCCCCATGACTCCAATACAGGCAAAGGGTTTATTCGCGCACGAGGTATTAATGCACGCTGGCCGCGCGCTCAATGGCGAAAAGATATCAGTCGAATTGCGCACTGGATTAGAAAATTATTCCAATGTCGAGGAGGGATTGGGTGTATTGTTCGAATATGCCATCACTGGAAATATCCCAGCAAAAAATATAGAACGTTACGTAGACGTGGCGAACGCACTGGGGCAATTGGATGGTAAACCAAAAACCAGAAAAGAGCTGTTAAAAATCGTGACCGAAAGAGATTTTAACACGAACGAAAGGGTGCCCGCAGACAAGAGACTAAATGACGAACAGCTTTTAGACAGTATATTTGAGAGGGTAAACCGAATATATAGGGGCACCAAGGGCGATAGCCATATAGGCGTAATGACTCGAGACATACTGTACCAGAGAGGCTTCGTGACGATGTGTGAATATATCCGTTCAGAGATAAGCAACGGCAGAGAGATAGATGCGATTATGGAATATGTAATGACATGTAAATTCGATCCAACTAATGATATACATGTATCTAAACTCCAGAGTCTAATAAATAGTTAACAGGTCAATAATTAACATGTTAACTATTTTGTTTGAACGTGACAATTGTTCGTGACGAAGTCTAAATCTTTGGTGAATTGTTCATCGTTAGAATTGTGCAGTATGACGACTGCCGCCATTTTATATCCATCGGCCGATTTACCGATAAACGCTCCCGGCCTTGCTTTTATTGAAAGATAATTGAGGCTGGATAGATTACGAAGTTTATCCTCGTTTTCTATGCCAATATACTCGCCCGCTTTTTTGGGAAACAATTCTAGAACAGCTACGTTGTCGGATTTTTTTGATTCTATATTTGGTGTCTTGCCCAATGCTGTTGCAAGGGCCGCGCCGGTAATGTCGATTCCATTGGCCATCTGATGCATCCGCTCGCGGTATCCACCATTTCTGGCGCCAATCTCCACTATTCGAGGACCGCCTACGGTCATGATGATTTCTATATGCGCTGGTGAACTTTTCATACCTAACGCACGGGCTCCTATATCCGCGCAGTGCAGTAGCGCGCGCTGATTATCGTCCGAAAGTTCGGAAGGTAGTATGCGACTGTAGTGAAAATTATCATCGAACCCTATATCGTAGCCGGTCTGATAATCCACGATGTTTTTTAGGACATGCGGCGTGCCGTCTGCGTCAACGAAAGCGTCTACGGAATAAACCTTGCCCTCCAAAAATTCCTCGATAATCAGTTTTGGGGTGCGACCCGAGGCGTACTTTTTATACGTGCTCTCCAGCAGATCGACAGATTTTCTATAATTAGCCACCAACTCCTCTAACGAGTGATTCTTTGTCACCAATAGACTCTTCGCTAGATTGGCAGGCTTTAGTATGAGTGGAAAACTATGCTTGCTGGCAAATTCGCGTACGTCATTCTCGGACTGAACTACCTCGAATGCTGGGCTGATTTTTTCAGGCGCCTTCATGAACGCTTGACGCATTAGTTCTTTGTCAGTACACCGCATTGCCGCGTCTATGGGCATGCCAGGGAGTCCTAAATGGTCGGCTATCTTTGCGGCTGCGAGAATATAATTTTCGTATGTCGCAATAACGGCGTCTGGTCGTTTTTTCAATCTATCAACATGTCCAATAACTTCGGTCATGTCATCAAATCCCGTCACTACGCGGTGTTTGAATTTCTTGTCTGGATACTTGGTTTTACGAGCGTCTTGGAGTAGGGTATATGTATGGCCATGTGCTAATAAATACTCGGTTAGAGTAGAGAATTTTTGACCGACTATGAGTACGTGTGACATATTGAAAATTATAGGAAATTATGTTAAAATATTCAAGTAACAAATTAACGAAATAACAATACTATTATGCCTTCTAGAAGCGATTTTCACAAAGTAATTATTGGTCGATCAGAGGTCCTGACTTTCGTAGAGACGGAAGCGTTTAACGTTCCAGCGAAAACCGATACAGGCGCGTATCGGTCTGCTGTTCATGCCACGAATATTCATGAGAAGGAAGGCGTGCTAACGTTTGAATTACTAGGCAACCACCCAGTATGTGGTGACATGTCACGCAAGCTAAGTACAAAGAATTTTAGTGAGGTGTTTGTTGCGAATTCCTTTGGCCATAGAGAAAAACGCTACGAAGTGAAGTTAAAGGTGAAATTAGGCCCCAAGGTGTTTACGGATAGGTTTACGCTCGCCGATAGGTCAAAAAAGATCTACCCAATACTACTGGGACGAAAATTGCTGAATAGACGATTTTTGGTGGATTCATCCAAGTCTAGCCTCGACCGTCGTGAAATAAAGAAAAAATATGGAATTGAATTCCCTAAGGACGAAGAGGAAGGACGCGAAGTAACATGAAAATAGCCATCCTATCAAAAGGCTCAGCTAACTATTCGACGAAGCGTCTAAAGGAAGTCGCTATCGCACGTGGTCACGACGTTACGGTAATTAACTATGCACAGTGCTATGTTTCTATAGAGAAGAACCAGCCAGTCGTTAGATACCGCGGCAAATCACTGAATGATTTTGACGCGATCATTCCTCGTATTGCACAAAGCTATACGAAGTACGGTACGGCTATCGTTCGACAATTCGAGAGTAGAGATACATATACCACGGCGTCGTCACTCGCGATTAATCGATCGAGGGATAAATTACGCGCGTACCAAGTGTTGGCCAAGGCTGGCGTGAACATACCAAAGACAGTGTTTGCTCGAGAAACGGCCAACTTTGAAGATGTCGTCGAAATGGCTGGGGGTACGCCACTTATAATCAAAGTAGCGCGTGGAACTCACGGCAACGGCGTGGTGTTGGCGGAAACTCCAAAAGCAGCCAAGGCCGTTATGCAGGCATTCTATGTCGAAGGCGTTAATTTCCTGGTTCAGGAGTTTGTAAAAGAATCCGCAGGCGCCGACATTCGAGCGCTAGTAGTTGGCGGTCGCGTTGTCGCGAGTATTAAGCGACAAAGTTTGGACGGAGATTTTCGTAGTAACACGCATCAGGGCGGCGAGGGCTCTGCGGTAAAATTGACTGACGAAGAAAAGAAAACAGCTGTAAAAGCAGCGAAAGCTATGAGTTTGCCTATTTGTGGCGTGGACATGATGCGCAGTGCTCGAGGACCGTTGGTTCTAGAGGTAAATTCTAGTGCCAGCCTAAAAACGCCGGAATTGATTACCGGTCGTGATGTCGCCACAAAGATTATCGAGTATGTAGAATTAAACGCAAAACGACGAAACAAGAAAGATAAAGTCGGAGCGTAGTCTAGGTGAAAAAAGGGGTGGCAAATAATAAAAAACGATACTTCGGGCTGTTGATTGTAGTCATAGCTGTTGTTCTTGCAGGTATGTTTACTTGGTGGCAAGCGAGTTCTACCCAGCCGACCCTCAATCTAGCAAAAGACTATGAAGTAACCATACTTCGTGACAAAGACGAATTAATACAAGGACTATCTGGCACCAAAACCTTGGCTCCAAATCATGTAATGTTGTTTGATTTTGGCAGTGAAGACAAGTGGTCGATATGGATGAAAGACATGTATTTCGCCATAGACATAATATGGTTGGATAGCGGTGGCAAGGTGGTACATATGGTAAAAAATGCCCCACCATCTAGCTACGTTGATAATCAAAACGCAGAGATTTTTAGACCAAGTCAAAATGCGCGCTATGTCATAGAAGCCGTAAGCGGTACAATAGAAGGGACGGGTATAAAAAATGGCGATATCGTTAACCTTCCGTCAGGAGCTAACTAGATAATGAGTATAGTAGCAGTATTAGTAGCAATCGTTGTCGTATTGTTCGCTATGACGTACATAACCAAGCGCCGATTCGGTGTGTTGGGGCTTGCACTGTGCGCGGGTTATTTAATCAGTGAGATGTGGACGGCGGACGTGACACCGTTTGTGCGGGGCGCTGGATTTGATTTATTATCACCACCACTTTCAAGTGTGGTCGCTGCGTTTTTGGTATTGGTACCGGCAGTGTTGTTACTTTTCAGCGGTCCAACCTATTCTAGACACTGGCAGAGATTGTTAGGTGCGGGGTTCTTCGCGCTATTAGCGACATCGTTTATATTAGGTCCGCTAGGAACTGCGCTGAACTTAGACGAGTCAGGACAGGCTATATATACTTTTCTATCCGACAACAAGACATTCATAATTACGGCCGGAATTGCATACGCGATTTATGACGTCCTAACCCTTCGCACGCCAAAACGATAGTTACGTGGTACTTTTGTGGAGAGCTCGCATTTCCTGAACATGTATTAACTGTTCTTGGAGCAAAGGTAGTTTGTTGTTGTCGTAACTGCGCGCGTTAAAACTCCAAGATGCCGAATCCGACTCGTCAGGTAGGCATAAGCTGGCAGTTATGCCAATATAAGCTATTTCACATTTTATTCGATCTATCATCTCTTCGACAGACTCTATGCCACCTTCTGCCATCCGCGCGTGAAACTCTAATTCCGTATGTTGAATATGATCGGGTTGTTTGTCGTAACCATCAAAAACTTCGCGTTCCATTTTTTGCAACTCCTGTATTATAATTGGTTTTTTTGTTTACTATTTCAAAGCCAGATAATAGTCTAGCACTAGGTTTGGTTCGTGACAATATGGTTCAGCCGAGCCTCTAGTAATTCATATCTCCGAGAGGTTTCGGAACTAGATAGTAGGTATTCGCGCGTTCGTTCTTCGTATTGCAAATCCTCGGGATAGCCATGGACGAACTGTCCGGCTGTGTAGTCATACCTATTGGAGTTATCAAACTCATTAATATAGTGAGACCTAGACTCGGCATATGTAGTATCCTCCAGCGAGGCACGCATTAGGGTTCCGCCGAATAGTCTTTGCGCGACCAGTGACACCACGGCACAATGTCCCCATAATGGATTGTCTGGTCTCCAGCCTTCTGGATCCATGCTTGTCTGTTCATCGCATATTTCCGGTAGTATTTGCTCGAACTGTTCGCTAGACAGCAGGTATTCACCTCTAGATAGTTTTTCTCCCATAACTACAACAATACTATTTGGTGTTTGGGTTTATGACAAGCATAGGCCGTAACGGACAAACCATCTGCTGACTGGGCGGATGGTTTGTCTGCTTGTTGGTCTTTGGCCGGCTAGCGAGATGGTACTAGCCGGCTTGATAGGCTATGCGGTAGCTCCTTCATAATCAACGTATGCGTTACGCAGCTTTATGGCATACAACAATTGCTCTCGCAGACGTGGTAATTGTTGACTAAATTTTTCTGCCGATGAGTGTATATTATGGTATTGTTCGCTCAGGACACCTCGACCCATGTGACGGACCATTTCTGCGAACTCGACTTGGTTCGCCATATTATTAACCATTTCATTAACAGATGCTACTCCCCCTAGAGTTCTCTGTTCAAATTGTTCGCTCACATCCCGTAGGTGTGATGGTAAGTTGGTTTCGAATGCTCGTCTCATTATTTTTTCCCTCCTGTTTTAGTTTGTAATTTAATTATAAAAACTATTTCTGAAGTGAATCTTAAAAATAGTAACAATTGCAAAAAATTTATTAATGTACCATAATATAGTCATAAGTAGAGGAGGTGTTTATGTCAATGCCAAACGAACTAGTCTTTGTACGTCACGGGGAATCAGAAGCCAATGTAGCGAATCACGCGGATAAGGAGGGGGATAACTCACTGAAAAGCGACGAGAGGTTCAAGGCGCGTCACGACAGTGACATGCGGTTAACTCCTAGGGGTGCCGAACAGGCTCAAATCACAGGCGAATGGATAAAGGAAAATATTGGTGAGTTCGACAGATATTATTATTCGCCATATCGTAGAACCGAAGAAACAATGTCGAACCTAGCACTGCGTCCTGCTATCGGGTGGATGGAAAATGACTTGATTCGAGAAAGGGATTGGGGCGAGTTCGGCAACATGACAGAAGAAGAGCGCGAAGCTCACCTTCCTTTTTCTAAGCAGAATAAAGACCTAAATCCTTGGTATTGGACTCCATCTGGAGGTGAATCGCTGGCAACGGGAACTAGGTTGAGATTCGAACGATTCCTGCTTACCCTGCACAATGAAATGGAGAAAAAGCGTGTAATCGCGGTGTCGCATGGTGAATATATGTGGGTAGCTAGATTCGTACTAGAACGAATGACTGTATCACAGTGGATAGAATCTGATACTGATAAATCACAAAGGATTCAGAATGCTATGGTACTGCAGTACACAAGGCGAGATCCGGAAAACTCAAAGTTGACAGCGGACAAGATGATGTGGGCAAGGGCAGTATGTCCGTGGGATGAAAGTAAATCTATCAATAGCGGTGACTGGTGGGCGATAGAAAGACGCACGCACACAGAAGATGAGATCATGGAGAAAGTTAAATCGTATCCACGCCTATTCTCTGAAGAATAGAGCATGACTCCATAGAAAAAGACCCATCACAAGGATGAGTCATTTTCTATGGAGGGTCCAGTGGGGCTTGAACCCACGACACCCTGCTTAAAAGGCAGGTGCTCTAACCAGCTGAGCTATGGACCCGTATATTCGGGTAATTTGCTTGGACGTGAATCTGTCAAAAAACTTTAGCTAATATAACAATTTATATAGCAAATGTCAATTTGTTACGCCACGGCTTTTTGGGCCGTGGCGTAACTATCGTGTTTGCTAAAGTTGTGAACGTAGCCAGTCAAGATTTCGAATCATTGACCACTGTGTTGTAGCGGGTGGCTGAAATCCTGGATCGAGCTGGTCAGGACTAAATGTAAAACTCAGGCCCTTTTTCCATGATGGATTTACTTTCATCCAGTAGGCGTGATCGGCGACACCATCCTTGATCTCACTGTTAGACACGACGTAATAACCATTGCCATTTGGTTGCAAACAGTCGTAGTTGCTACCGCAGTTTACTCCTGTGAGTTGTTTCAGTGAAGGTAGATCCTCTGCAATTGGCTTTTTAGTCCAAGTGTTAGATGCTTCACCCATATTAATCACAAGCTTGTTGTTCGGCAGGGCTCGGTTGCCATACGGTGCGGGTAGCACGTCTTTGAATACGCGATCCCTAGGAAATATAGAAGCATTGAGGCCGATTCCCCATACGGCTTTTACGTCTGAATTATAGTTTTTTGCCATGGCGGCGATTATTCCGCCCTGGCTAAAACCGGTCACCAATAGCTTTGAGCAGTCTGCTCCCGTTATTTTACAAATGGCGTTCACTCCGCTTCCAGAGAAGTTCTTGTTGAATATACAGTTAGCGTGGTAGTTGTCTTCTTTCTCATTCAGCGTTCCAGAGCTAGAGTAGGTCATGGCAACAGCGATGAATCCTTGTGCCGCGGCGAGTTCTACGAACCTTTGGCCTTCCTTGTTCTTGCCCCAGTCTGCGAACGTTCCGTGCAGATATATTAGTACTGGGTAGGAGCCACCGTTAGCAGGGCGTGCACCGTATATAGTCTGTTGTTTACCGCATTTTTCGGTATCAGTCTTCCACCACATCCACGAGTTTGACGTCTTGTATGACGTGTAACTGGTCTCAAACTTTTTTATTGATAGTTGGGTGGGTGTTTCGGCTAGCGCTGGAGCACTGCTGATTACAACACCAGCACACAGAGCGAGCACACATAATATTCTCTTCATCATAATTCTATTATATCATAAATAGTAAAAAAATACAACTATTTTGGAGATGCAGATTCATCGACGAACCAATCGACGCGTTCGCCATGGGTTGCAACTATGTCTTCGGCTATCTTTATCGGTATGCGCTTACCAGATAGGGCGTCGGTTACGGCATTCTTTTTGTCTTTGCCGGTGGCGATTATCATGGCCGAGTTTGCCCCCATTAATGCACGGAACGTGAGGCTGATTCTATCCGCGGGTGGTTTTGGCGAATTATGGACAGGTATTACCAGCCGATTGGACGGAATTAAACTAACGTGTTCCGGAAAAAGTGAAAGCGTATGACCATCTGGTCCTACACCCAGCCATACCAAATCCAAACGAGGCAAGCCTTTTTTGGTCATAGGCAAGCGCTTTAGCTTTTTTTCGTATGCCATCGCGGATTCTTCCGACGTAACAGTAGAAGCTGGTCGAATCTTTTTGACCGGTAACGTGTCGATTAGCATGCTAATCGAGTGCCAGTTATTGTACGGACTTTTTGCCGAGCCCATCCGTTCGTCGCCCATTACTATTGTCACTAGCGACCAGTCCAGCCTGTTGGCGTATTGGGTCGCGATGATGTCGTATGCCAATAATGGGGTAGAACCGCCGGATAATACCCATACGGCATCACCATGTTCCTTTATAGCGTGATGTAGTATGGCAACAGTTCGAAAAGCCACCGCTTCGGCCAGGGCTGTTTTGCCTCCGTACACATGTAAATTATCCATACAATAATTATACAAGGGCATCATAGTGTATGCTACAGAGTATGCGTTTTTGGAGAATCAGACGAAAGGTACATTCTTCGTGGTTAATCGCATTTGCTAGCGTGGGCATAGTAGCTGGAACGGCCGTTGTACCAACGATTAGTGCAGGCATGTTTGGATCCCCACTCTGGCTGATCACCGGTGCGTTTGCGATAATTATCTGTTTATGGAGAAGTGTTAGGTATTTGGTTTTATTCGCAATAATCGGAGGTGTTCTAGTTGGTTTATGGCGGGGTTCTATTTTGCAATCACAGCTGGTCGTTTATGAGAACTTGATCGGCAAGAATATTCAATTGTCCGGTAGTGTAGTTGACGATCCGGACATCGGAAAAAGTGACGAGACCTTACTGCGGTTGGCGAATGTAAAAAACGACGGTCATGAGATTGCCGGAAAGATTTGGGTTAGTACGGATCGAACCAGTCATATAAAACGAGGTGACATAGTGATTGTCAACGGGGTAGCGAGTAGGGGTTTTGGTAGTTTTTCCGCGTCTATTTTTGACGCGAAAATAGAAACTGTCCAAAGGCCTGAACCCGGCGATGTTGCTGGGCGTGCCCGTGACTGGTTTGGTGAAAATGTGCGAAATGCAATTAGTGAACCACAGGCAAGTTTGGGTTTGGGTTATTTAGTTGGGCAAAGGCGGGCATTGCCTCCAGAGCTCGACCAAGCGCTGGTCGTTGCAGGCTTGACTCACATCGTGGTGGCTAGTGGCTTCAATCTAACAATATTGGTTCGTTTCGCGCGTCGAATATTCGTCAAGATTTCAAAATATTTAGCAACATTGACCGCCGGTACTATGATCATTGGATTTATTGCAGTGACTGGTGCCAGTCCTAGTATGTCTCGCGCAGGTTTGGTAGCTGGTCTTAGTCTGGCAGCCTGGTATTATGGGCGCAAGTTTCATCCCTTGGTACTGCTACCATTCGCGGCTGCCGTAACTGTGCTGATAGATCCTACATATGCGTGGAGCGACCTTGGCTGGCAACTTAGTTTCGCGGCTTTTGCGGGAGTAATGATTCTGGCACCGCTATTGCAACGATACTTCTTCGGTCCTAAAAAACCGGGAAACATACGACAGGTAGTCGGGGAAACTATAGGCGCCACAATAGCCACGCTTCCTATATTAATTTTGGCGTTTGGGCAGTTCAGTAACGTGGCAATTATCGCGAACGTGCTGATATTACCACTAGTGTCTTTTGCTATGATCCTAACCTTTGTTGCCGGTATTGGAGCTGTGGTTATTCCGGCCTTCGCGTCGTTGTTTGGCTTTCCGGCCGAGGTACTGTTGACGTATATGACCGAAGTTGCGATGTATTTTGCTAATGTACCGTGGGCTTTGACAACTGTTGAGATGCAACCATGGATGGCATGGATGGCGTATGGCATCCTGATCGTTATATGCATATATCTACAAAGAGTAACAAAATATAATTTGCGCGATAGCAATATTGTTGAATAAGCGTTCAGATAAAACGCTTATGTTAGTATGGTTATATGTGGGCGATACGAAAAAATTCTGGATTTACCATCGTTGAACTCTTGATAGTTGTGGTCGTTATTGGTGTTTTAGCGGCCATCGTAATTGTTGCGTATAACGGCATTACCGCTAGCGCCAATGACGCGGCGGTCAAAAGCGACTTGGCAAATATCGTAAAAAGACTCGAGATTCAAAAGGTGGAGGACGGTAGCTATCCATATCCTATAACAACCGCCATGGATGTACATGTTACTAAATCTGCATATTATGACGTTAACAATCTATATTATTGCTACGACAGCGCGACCGATCAATATGCTGTTCAGGTAAGATCTGCAAGTGGTAACTTTTTTAGGATAGAAGGAGGCTCCGTCTTAGAAGGTACCGGATCCGGTGGCTATTGGGCCGCTGGTACATGTGACATACTCGGCATAACATGGAACGGTAGCACCAATGGTCAGTTCGGCTACAACGCCACTAATGATACTTGGGCGTCCTGGGCTCAGTAGCTATCTAACAGGGGTGGACAAACAGCCGCGTACGGGGTATACTATAAACATATTTAATACTTGAGGTATATATGTCAGGTCACAGTAAATGGTCCACTATTAAACGCGAAAAAGGTGCAAAAGACGCCAAGCGCGGTGCTATATTCACAAAGATAGGTAACCAGATTGCCATTGCTGCTCGTGGCGGAACAGATCCTACCATGAATTCATCCTTGGCATTGGCAATCGAAAAGGCCAAGCAAGCAAACATGCCTAATGCTAATATTCAGCGAGCAATTGATCGCGTGAATGATAAAAACGCGGCTGTCTTGGAAGAAATTGTTTACGAGGGAATGGGTCCCGCGGGCGTGGGAATAATCATAGAAACCGCGACTGACAATCGAAACCGGACCCTGCCGGAGGTAAAAACTGCCCTGACAAAAAATGGCGGACGACTAGCCGACGCGGGTAGCGTAATGTTTCAGTTTGATCTAAAAGGCGTTATACGAATAGGTGCTTCTGGCGAAGATGCGCTACTGACGGTGCTCGACGCGGGAGCCGAGGACGCCGCCGAGGAGGACGGAGAGATAACCGTATATACAGACCAAAAGGATTTGGCAAAAGTTCGTTCTTCGATTATTGAATCCAGCCTAGAAGTTAGAGACGCGGAACTACAATACGTCGCAAAAAATATGGTTACTATCGAAGACAAAGAAACAGCCCAAAAAGTGCTAAAAGTTTTGGACGCGCTGGATGATTTAGACGATGTCGTCAATGTTCATACGAACGCCGACATTACAGTAAACCTTGATTAAGCTCATGATTGCAGTCGGCTATTAGTCGCTGTATATTGCTATACAAATGCGAGGTATAAGGGTATTTGTTTGTCTGTTGTTTTTTGTTGGGCAGTTTACTTTGTTTGTACCTATGGCTAAAGCCGAAAGTGGGGGTGTTGTTATTGCACAGATGTACCCTGGTACAACCACATCGGGTGCAGGCAAAGATCAAGAATTTATAGAAATATTTAATAATTCAGACGAGGCAATAAATGTTTCGGACTGGTGCATAAGGTATATGCCTGCATCCTATATACCAGATACCGATGACATCTCCGGAGACGAATCTCTTCTGGCGTGTCTAACAAAGCCTAACGAGGATACTGATTTATGGCTGAGCGCTGGAAGCTACGCGACATTTATGTCAAACGAGATGCGCGCGGTAATAAAAAGTCAGGCAGATGCTTATTTTGATGCCGGAATATACTATGTAAGGGGTTATATCATCTTGGTCGATTCAAATAATACAGTGGTGGACAAATTAGGTTGGGACATCAACAATGGCCGATCGGACGCTAGTTGGAATGCAGCCGAACGGGCCGGGGTGGGCATGTCGTTGCAAAGAAAAACATCCAACTTCCTGTTTGTAAAAACAAATGACAATAGCAATAATGAAGACTTCGAACAAGTGGAACCTTTTCTGCATGTTTCTGGAGTTTATGAAGAGGAAACGATCATTGACCACTGTCCAAATTTAGAGGAAACGGAGATACCCGAAGACCATAAGCAGGCTAGCGACGGTAATTGCTACATGGACTTATGTCTGGACACAGCCACATTAGACCTAGTTGTGCCAGACGGATACGAACGCGACGAATCAGGTGAATGTACACAGTATGACGAGTGCGACAACTTGAACGGAACTCAGTCTGCTATTCCTGAATTCATGGTTCGTGGTGATGGAAATGAGTGTGACTGGAATATACCCGCACTTGTGTTGACGGAATTACACCCAGACGCGATCGGAAGCGATACTGGCAACGAGTTTATCGAGGTATATAATCCCACGGATGATTTTGTTGACTTGAGTCTATATACCATTAAGGTAGGGTCAAATCTTGAAAAATCCTTTACTTTTCCGGTGGGTTCGACGATTGCTCCGGGTGCGTATAAAACCTTTTATAATACAGCGATAAAGTTCACTTTAGTAAATACAACTAGTCGCGTGGTATTAATCGGAATCGACGACGTTGTATATGGTGACAGTGGCGAATATAACAATCCTGACGAAGGAGAATCCTGGGCGCTAATCGACGATGACTGGGAATTCACGAACAGGCCAACGCCAGATTTACCGAACCTAAAATCAATCGGGATAGAGGAGCCAATAGCTGATGAATCGTCTGGATTGAAGCCATGTAACGCAGACCAATTCCGGAATCCCGAAACCAACAGGTGCAAAAAATATGAGGTATCATCATTAAAGCCATGCGCCGATGGTCAATATCGTAGCTCCGAGACAAATCGATGCCGAAAAACTACGCTTGCTAGCTCAACCCTCAAGCCTTGTGAAGATAATCAGTACAGAAGCCCAGAGACAAACAGGTGTCGAAAAAAAGTGAATGATACCGTGCCAAGCGCTGATTATAAGGTGGAACCAATCAAAGATAGCGCAACAACCTTTGCTGGATGGTGGGCACTTGGGGGAGTGGGTGCTGTCGCTGGCGGCTATGCTGGTTGGGAATGGCGACGTGAAATCTCCGGGCTTCGGGGCAAGTTACTAGGTATATTCAAAAAATAGATTTGCTATACTAGGTATAGATAGAAATAGGAGTGTTAATGGACGAATCTGCGAATGGAATGAACAAAGCGTTAATAGGCATCATAGTGGTGATAGTATTAGTAGCGGTGTCGACTGCCGTGGTCGTGGTAGCCGGAAATGTTCAGGAAGATTCAGCCAGTGGTCCCGCGTCAGAGACTATCAGTAATAGCCAGAGCACGGGCGCTCCAGCATCATCGGGTACCAATCAACCTAATGGTTCGTACAAAGATGGGAGCTATACTGCAAATGGAGGCTATATAACTCCTGGCGGATCGGAATCAATCGACGTTACCTTAACCTTGAGTGACGGTGTCGTGACCGCGGCCAGTATTGAGCAAAATGCAATCACGAACGAAGCAAAACAGTTTCAGTCACAATTCGAATCTGGATTCGAGAGTGAAGTGGTCGGAAAAAATATAGACGAAGTAAACCTTAGTCGTGTCGCGGGTTCGTCACTGACTCCCGTTGGATTCAACGATGCCATCCAAGACATCAAAGCTGACGCACGCGCATAAATTCGAGGCAATCGGAACGCACTGGTCGATTGAAACGGGTCGATCGCTGAGTTCGGATTTGAAAGAAAAAATAGACAAATGTATATGTGATTTTGACGTTATTTATTCGCGTTTTCGGGACGATTCCGTAGTGGCGAAAATGTCTATCGCGGCGGGTGAGTACGATGTGGGGGCCGACAGTTCGAAGTTGGCTTTATTATATAAAAAGTTATATAACGCAACAAAAGGCGCGGTAACACCATGGATAGGTGAAGGAATGGTCGCGGGTGGTTATGACAAAAATTATTCGTTAGTACCCAGTAGTCCTATTCCCGCGCCTAAATGGGACGATGATATCAAATGGCACGGTCGTACAATCGTGACCAAAAAACCCGTAATATTGGACGTGGGTGCGGCAGGCAAAGGCCTATTAGTGGATAAAATAGCCGTCATTTTGCAAAACGAGGGCATCGATAATTTTGTCGTAGATGCAAGTGGCGACATAACTTGTCGGGGAAATGTATCCCAAACAATAGGCCTAGAAAATCCGTACGATTCAAAAAAAGTAATAGGATCAATCGAGATATCAAATGCCAGTTTGTGTGCCAGTGCCAGTAATCGTCGTCGGTGGGCTGATGGATGGCATCACGTGTTGGATGGTAGAACAGGAACTTCTACCAATGAAGTGGTCGCGACTTGGGTGGTTGCCAAGAACACCATGGTGGCCGATGGACTAGCGACTGCCTTATTCTTTGTAGGCAGTGAAAAACTAGATGGCGTCGATGACTTTCAATTTGTACGTTTGATGTCGGATGGAAAAATAGAAAAATCTGACAATTTTGTGGGACAATTATACATATGAATTTTCAGCAAAGACTAGATTCATTATTGGGATATGTCACTATGTACAAATTAGTGGTTATAGGTTTGCTTGCGATATCCCTAACTGCGCTGATGCTGATGTTGGTGGGCTATTTACCTTATTCTCCAATAAGCTTTATCGCGGGAGTTACAGCAGTCACTTTCGCCTCGATAGTTAGCAATAGGCTTTTCGGATATCTATTCGACGTTCGTCCCCACATGGATTCTGCCTTGATAACAGCTTTGATATTAGTACTATTATTTGCGCCACCAGAAACAATTATCGATGGACTAAAGCTTGCCATAGTGGCAGTAATCGCTATGGCTTCAAAATACATTATCAATGTCCGCGGAAAGCATGTATTCAACCCAGCCGCGTTTGCGGTTGTTATAGCTAGCATTACGGGCTTTGCCTATGCCGGATGGTGGGTTGCTTCTCCGGCTCTGTTGCCGATAACGGCAGTTGTTGCGTTTTTGGTGTTATATAAAACACAGAAAATCTCAATGGCACTGATTTTTCTAGCAACGGCCATAGCTATAATCGCAGCCAAGATAATATTGTCAGGTGATTTCTCGGCTCAATTTTTGTGGTTGGCAATCACTTCGTGGCCGTTGGTATTTATCGCTGGAATCATGCTATGCGAGCCGTTGACGCTACCCCCCACCAAGGTGCAACAATGGGTGCTGGCCGTGGTCGTAGCCGTGATAGTTGCCCTGCCGATACATTATGGAGGCTTCAGCACTACGCCCGCGGTAGCATTGGTCGTGGGAAATGCGCTTGCACTATACGTTGGTACGAGGAGGGCGGTAAAAATGCGCTTCGTATCGAAAAAGAAAGAGAGTAATGATGCATACGAATTTACTTTTGACGTGCCTAAGTTTGCCTATTACCCGGGTCAATATATAGAATTATCGTTGCCCCATTCAGGCGCTGATTTTCGCGGTTCACGAAGAGTATTCACGATGATTGGTCAGCCGGGTGATGATCAGTTAAGTATAGCTACTAGATTACCGAAACGACACAGCACGTTTAAGGATTCATTAATGGATGTAGATGCCGGTCAGACTGTTTGGGGACTACGCGTTTCTGGGGATTTCATAATGCCGAAGGATAACTCTATTCCGCTTTTGTGTATTGCTGGCGGAATAGGAATTACTCCTTTCGTGTCTTTTGCCATGAATTCTACGGAACGCGACATCACCATACTTTATTCAGTGCGCACGGTAGGGGACATAGCTTTTGCCAAGGAACTATCTAGATATGACGTTAGGGTAGTTATCGTAACGCCTGATGAATCAAAAACGCCCGTTAACTGGAAGCGAGAAGTAGGTTCAATAGACGAAGAATTAATTGAAAAATATCTAAAACCTGAACAGCATGTATATATATCAGGACCTCCCGCAATGGTTACGTCGGTCAAGTGCGCTGTTCGTTCTGTTGGCAAAAATGAAGTACACGCCGATCATTTCAGCGGTTACTAGCTGATAATATTCCTGACATCCGTGATTATCTGCTTTGTGTTTAGTGCTAGAATTGTCTGCATGCCCATTTCGCGTGCCGGTATCAAGCATCGCTCCTGGTCATCAATAAATACAACTTCACTTGGCTCTGTGTCCATCAACTGCTTCATGGCAAATTCGTAAATATCTAATTCTGGTTTTGCAATACCTAGTTCATACGATAAAACAGTAAAATCGAAAGATTTATATCCGCCATGTTCTCGTATATCTTTTGCCGTATTAGGAATAACGTTTGACAGTAAACCGACTTTGTAATTTTTGGACCTAAGTTCATTAATCAATGTTTCCATCTCTGGGATTGGCATCATTGTTTCCCAGCTATTCCAAATATTCCGATTGTTATTATTAATTTTTTTACCCGATTCTTTTTCTAAAACATCCCATAATTCATCCTCCGTAATCTTACCTCGAATAAACAGATCCCATACAGGACTAAATAGTTTCCATGCCTCATCTTTGCTGATATTAAGTTGATTCGCTACTTTATCTGATAGTCCAGTGCGTCCGCCGTCAGTTATTACCCCACCATAGTCAAACAAGAATGCTTTTATCATATCCTGTATTGTATCAATGTTTGTGCGATATACTAATGAACATGAGAGTAATTGGAATTGATCCGGGAACTGGAATACTCGGTTTTGGTGTGATTGATTTTGCGAAAAACAAAGCAAAAATGGTCACGGCTGGTGTCATAAAGACACCGCCACACACGCCAAACGACGTAAGGCTAGAAGAAATATTTGACGGTTTGACAGAGATAATAAAAGAGACGAAACCTGACGTTATGTCCGTAGAAAAGCTATTCTTTACACGCAACATAACAACGGCGATTAGCGTGGCGCAGGCTAGGGGGGTGTCGATACTAACTGGCCGCAAGGCCAAATTACCAATAGCCGAGTATACACCAAACGAGATTAAGCAAACTCTGACAGGATATGGCAGAGCGGACAAAAAACAGGTCCAGGAAATGGTTCGATTGCAACTCGGGCTAACGGAAGTTCCGAAACCAGATGACTGCGCGGATGCCCTTGCTGCCGCAATAACGCATGCCATGATGTCACGCTAGTGCTATTTACCCCATATATTTGCTATAATATATAGGATGAAACGTCAGGGAAAATATACTCGGCGTGTCACTCCCGTACAGCGGGCTAAAAGACGTGCCCGTAGTCGATTTCGCTGGTGGAAAAAGCTTAGCTGGAAAAAGCGATTTCTAGTAATATTTCTACCAATTCTCGCGGCATTGATACTGATACCGATACTTACATATCTTTACTTTGCGCGGGATATTGCCGATATAGATAGACTTATGAACCGTAATAACACGGGCATTGTACTATACGCGTCCGATGGAGAAACAGAAATATATAGTACGGGTAGGGCTGAACATCGAGAATTATTACCTCTGGATAAGATTTCTGACAATGTAAAGGACGCCCTCGTGGCCGCGGAAGACAAAGACTTCTATGATCATACTGGATTTTCGATACTATCGACGATGAGGGCCATATACGGATATGTCCTGAATGCCGGTGGCAGTTTTGGCGGCTCTACTATCACGCAACAGTTGGCAAAAATTACTGTATTATCTAGCGAAAGAAGTTTCCTTCGGCAGTATCAAACATTATCCATTGCGCTAGCTATAGAGAATACCTATACCAAGGATCAGATATTGGAAATGTACCTTAACTCTGTTTACTTTGGCGAAAACGCCTTTGGTATCGAACAAGCGGCAAAGGTGTATTTCAATAAAACGCCAGACAAATTAAACTTAGCGCAGTCGGCGATGTTGGTTGGTTTGTTGCCAGCGCCAAGCGTATATTCACCGATCAGTGGCAATCCCGAGTACGCGAAAGAGCGGCAAACGACGGTCCTCTCCAGAATGGTTGAGAACGGGTATATAAATCAAAAACAAATGGACTCTGCCCTAGAGCAAAAGCTAAAATACCAAAAAGCCGCCTCACCGATAAACGACAGTATCGCACCGCATTTCGCAGAAATGGTAATAGCCGAACTCTATGACAAATATGGGGAAGAGACCGTAACTCGTAGTGGATATCGTGTTACCACGACACTTGATGCTGATGTACAAAAGGCTCTCCAGGATGCTACCGAGGCGAATATGCCAACAATCCGCGCGAACGGTGGGTCAAATTCCGCGTCTGTCGCGATTGATCCAGAAACGGGCGAAGTGCGTGGTCTGGTGGGAAGTTACGACTGGAATAATGACAAGTTTGGCAAAGTAAACGTGGCTTTGGCTAATCGTCAGCCCGGTTCTAGCTTTAAGCCAATATATTATGCGCAGGCATTAGCGAATGGATTGATTACCCCAGCTACGGTGCTAGAGGATAAGTTAACCGATTTTGGTGGAGGCTACGTCCCCCAGAACGCCGACAGAAAGTTTCGCGGTAAGGTCACGGTACGCAACGCTTTGAACTGGTCGCTTAATATACCGGCCGTCCACGTTATGAATAAAATAGGCGTTCCAGAAGCTATTCAAACTGCTCAGCGCATGGGCCTGGACACTATCAATGATAGGCAAGATTACGGATTATCATTAGCACTAGGTGCTGCGGAAGTATCTCTACTAGATCTCACCAATGCCTACGCGGCATTTGCCAACGAGGGTCAACAGCATGAAACATCAATAATAAAAATTATTGAAAGTAAATATAACGAGAGAGTTTTTACAGCCGAGGAAAGTGATTCCGATGAGGTAATGAGCCCACAAGGATCATTTCTAATATCTGATATATTATCCGATAATGCCGCGCGCGCGTCTGTTTTTGGCAACAGCCTCAACGTCTATGACGCCAAGAATGGTAGTGTCAAAAAAGTTGCCGTAAAGACTGGAACAACGAATGATTCTCGAGATGCGTGGACAATGGGATATACGACCGAAATGGCCGTTGGCGTATGGGTGGGAAATAACGACAATACGCCAATGCGAAACGGAGGTTCAATAATGGCTGGACCTATATTCACGCGTGCAATGGGTAAAATCATGGCGGGAATAGATTCGAAATTTTCAGAAGTCCCAGGCATTGTCAAAAGAAATGTATGCTTAAGCAATCACGGTTTGGCGAACCAGGCTGTTTCCGGAAAGACCTATAGCGAGTATTTCTTGTCTAATGCGCTACCAGGAACTAACTGTACTGTAAGCAAACCTTCTCCTTCACCCACACCAAAACCATCTGACACTCCAGCCGAAACGATAACGTTAGAATTATCCGCGAATCCCGCGGGTGGAGCTAGTGCCGGTTCAAATGTTACCTTGGAGGCAACACCATCAGATTCCCAAGCTACGGGTACCGTGACATTTTATGATGACGGAGACGAGATAGGAAGTAGCATTATAATTAACGGTTCGGCTTCACTAATAACTCAGTTTAGTGATCCTGGTGATCATACCATAGTCGCTATCTTCACACCCAATACCGATGAATATGAAGAGACGACGTCCAACGAGCTAATATATACAATTAATTAAAGATAGGAGAAACGCATGATTGCGCATGTATCTGGAGTAGTGGCTGAAAAATTTAACGGATCATTAATCGTAGACGTGAACGGGGTAGGGTACGAAGTTGTTGTTCCGTTCGGCGAGTACGAAAAGGCTATGTTGGGCGAGGAAATAAAACTCTATACCTATCATCACGTGCGTGAACAATCGCAGGAATTATTTGGATTTTCAACGTTGGCTGCAAAAAAGCTATTCGAACTATTAATAACAGTGCAGGGTGTTGGTCCAAAAGCGGCTATATCGATAATGTCTATAGATGAGGGTGAGGTTGTCCGTAGCGCAATTGCTAGCGGTGACTCGGTTTTTGTTGCGAGAGGCGGTGGTATAGGAAAGAGAATAGCAGAAAGAGTAGTTGTGGATTTAAGGGATAAAGTAGGCTTGCCGTTGCGATACGATAACAGTAATCTGACTGGTGAATCATTACCTATCAATCATAGTGATGAAGCGCTAGAGGCGCTGATGGCACTGGGTTATAATCTTGCAGATGCAACTAAGGCGCTTGAGGGCGTTCCAACCGACTTGTCTACTGCCGATCGTGTCACGCAAGCACTCAAATCCTAACTACGATATAATATAAACAAATGGCGATAGAGAGAATAGTAGATACGTCGGCACATGATGACGACGCCGATGAACAGCAAATCGAAGTAACACTTCGTCCTCAAAAATTTTCTGAGTATATTGGTCAGGAGCGTTTGAAAAAGAACCTACAGCTCGCAATAGCCGCGGCAAAAAAGCGTGGCGAGCCGATTGACCATGTCTTGCTATATGGGCCTCCCGGCCTGGGCAAGACAACCATGGCGACGGTAATCGCCAATGAAATGGGAACTAATATTCGCGTTACGTCCGGTCCTGCCGTCGAAAGAGCGGGTGATCTTGCCAGTATACTAACTAATTTAGAGGATGGCGACGTACTATTTATCGATGAAATACATCGCCTACACCGTTCGGTCGAAGAAGTGTTATATAGCGCAATGGAAGACTTTAAGCTGGACATAGTGATAGGTAAAGGTCCCGCCGCCAGAAGTGTCCGCCTGGACCTACCAAAATTTACGGTAATTGGTGCGACAACACGCGCAGGTTCCTTGGCGGCTCCACTACGGGATCGTTTTGGGATTACACATAGGCTGGAATTTTATTTAGAAGATGAAATACAAAAAATAATCACTCGTGCCGCAAAGTTACTAGAAAGCAAGATTGATTCGCATGCGGCCAGTATGCTAGCCGGCCGTTCACGTCTGACTCCTAGAATTGCAAACAGACTCCTGAAAAGAGTTAGGGACTACGCGGATGTTAATGGTGACGGGATTATTGATGCTTCAATTACATTAGATGCCCTAAAACTGTTGGAGGTAGATGATTTAGGTCTGGACCCTGCGGACCGTAGATTATTGAGTAGTATATTGGACCATTACGGCCATCGTCCGGTCGGATTGAGCACTATATCGGCTCTAACCGGTGATGAAGTTTCAACCATAGAAGATTTCCAGGAACCATACTTGCTTCAAATAGGTCTAATTGAACGAACGCCACGAGGTAGACAGGTGACCGTCAGGGGCGCTAAGCACCTTGGCAGAGATAAGCAACAAGAGTTGGTATAATTATTGTATGAACGGTGACAAAGACATAGACTACAGTCAACCAGTTGCGTATGACACGAATGGTCGCCCACTATATGCGCATCCACCGGCTACTCGGCAAAAACATCAGCCAACACGACGCGATGCGCATCACGAGGTCGCGTTAAAGCATGCCGTTCATATTGCGCGTGCAGCGGAGCCCATGAAGCCACAATTGAGTGAATCCGTAGTACGCCGTCACAAAGATTCGGTGCTTAAATATCCAAAATTGAATTTGACAGAAGGCGAGTATGTCATAAAAGTCATCAAGCGTCATCCGGTGGGCCTGTATGTTCCTATAGGTTTCGCAGCTTTTTTGGTTCTCTTGATAGTGGCAGGACTGGCCAGTTATCCGTCTCTAGTGCCTACGGGTAGGCCGCCGTTCGTATCGTTCTTGGTGCCGGCATTTTCTTTGGCCACGTTAATTTCGATAGGCGCGTATGTAGTGTCATATGTATATAACAAGAATAGGTTTGTGTTGACCAATGAAAGTGTGATTCAAGAAACGCAGCACTCGCTTTTTGCCCATCATGAGCAGACTATTAGTCTGGCGAACATCGAGGATGCGAGCTATACAAAATCAGGTATCATACAGACTTTGCTAAATTATGGATCTATTCGTTTAACCACGGAGGGTGAAGAGACTACCTACAGGTTTCGATACGTGGAAAACCCAAAAAAAGAAGCCGCACGACTGCATAACGCAATAGAAGCGTTCAAAAACGGTCGACCCATAGCTGGGGACTAGTCGTCAAGACTCTCCTTCATATAACGACCTTCCTTCGCAAGGTCTGCATAGAGCGTGTAACTTTTGCAGTTACCTTTTTCATTACAATCGGTAGGTTCGTAGTAGTAATTTGGGCTTTTTCCAGCGCCTAATGAGCTAAGTCGCTTTTCTGTGGTTTCTGATGCGTTGCCTTGCTCGACGATGGTGTTTAGCTCGGCTTCGGTTAAAATTTCTTCACCTAACGTGAAACCATCTGGATCGGTAAATAAATCCGGATCTACGGATGGTAGGACAGAGGCGGACAGGTGCTCTGGGTATGATTTGTGCTGTTTGTAATACACTTCTTCTAATGCGTAATGCATGGCGTTTATCGCTGTTTTTCTCTGAACGTCATGGTTGCGAATTTCTAGGTCGTTCATCTGTATGAATACCAAGAAACCTGATATCACCAGAATAACTCCAACAATCATTAGTTCGATAACTGTAAAGCCGTGTTGGCGAAAAGTATTTTTTGATTGCATTAGCTCTATTATATCAAACATGCCGTGCTGTATAATAGAAACAATTACTAATAGGAGGGACCACCACCGTGGCTAAAAAAGCGGACAAATCGGCCGTGTCTGATACATCGGCAAAAGACGGAAAACTAAAAGCTCTAGGGCTAGCGATGGAGCAAATTACCAGCCAATTTGGTGATGGATCTATTATGAAACTTGGCGAGGCTCACAAGGCGGACGTTGAACTAATTCAATCTGGTGCATTAAGTTTGGACATCGCGTTAGGAGGCGGCTACCCAAAAGGTAGGATAATAGAGATTTATGGTCCGGAGAGCTCTGGCAAAACGACGCTAACTTTACACGCTATTGCCGAAGTACAACGCAAGGGTGGAACTGCCGCGTTCATTGACGCGGAACATGCGCTTGATCCTGCATACGCAAGGAAACTTGGTGTTGATACAGATAACTTGCTAGTGAGCCAGCCAGACAACGGTGAACAGGCGCTTGAGATTGCAGAGACATTGGTCCGCAGTAATGCGGTTGATCTCGTTGTGGTTGACTCTGTCGCCGCGCTCGTACCACAGGCCGAGATAGATGGCGAGATGGGCGATAGTCATATGGGACTTCAGGCTCGACTGATGAGCCAGGCACTCCGCAAGCTGACGGGTATCATTAACAAGTCAAAAACAACCGTTATCTTTATCAATCAAATCCGTATGAAGATTGGCGTGATGTTTGGTAACCCAGAGACGACAACCGGCGGTAACGCACTCAAGTTTTACGCGTCCGTACGTATCGATATTCGTCGTATCGGTCAGATCAAGAGCGGTGAAGACATTATCGGCAACCGTACCAAGGTAAAAGTTGTCAAGAATAAGATAGCACCACCATTCCGTGTTGCTGAGTTTGACATCATGTACAACGAAGGTATATCAAAGACCGGCGACGTACTGGATTTGGCCGTTCAACACGGTATAGTCGGCAAATCTGGTGCATGGTTTGACTATAACGACGATAAAATTGGCCAAGGACGCGAAGCCACAAAAGAATACTTGAAAGACAATTCAAAGACCCTTGCGGAAATCGACAAAAAAGTCCGCACAAAAGTAGCTGAAGAAGAGGCATAAATGCCATCAACGCGACCTGCTATCGACGATACGAGCACACTTAGGGAGATACAGGACTACATTTGGAGCATGAATATCGAACGGGGGTTTGACTTGAAAAACCCCGAGAAAAAAATGCTCTTGCTAACCGAAGAGGTCGGTGAAGTCGCAAAAGCAGTTCGTAAACTGTCGGGAATGAAGTTTACCGCATCCACCAAGCGAACCGATTTAGCCGAAGAAATTGCCGACGTGTTTATAGTGTTGACTGGATTAGCATCCTTGACAGGAGTTGACTTGACATCTGCGCTACTAGAAAAGGAAAAGAAGAACACAAAACGTACTTGGCAATAATGAGAATAACAGCACTGATATCACAGCAACGAGACGCAAACCGTGTCAATGTCATGGTTGACGGCAAGTATAGATTCAGCCTAGATATTACGCAGGTTGTAGATTTGGGAATCAAAACCGGGAACGACTATGACGAGGATGAGCTAAAAAAACTTGAAGATGAGAGTCAATTCGGAAAACTCTATGCCAGAACTCTTGAGTTCTGCCTGATGCGCCCGCACTCCTCTAAGGAAGTTCGTGACTATTTATATAAAAAGACACTAAGGAAAAAAGTGCGTAACAAAAAGACAGGTGAAATAAAAGACAGAGAAGGTATCAGCGAGACTATTACCAAGAGAGTTTATGAACGGTTGTTGGAAAAGGGTTACATCAACGACGAAAAATTCGCAAAGTTCTGGGTTGAAAACCGCAATCAGCGTAAGGGATCCAGCATGCGAAAACTACGTAATGAATTGATGATCAAGGGGGTCGACGCGAAGTTCATTGATGGCGCATTGGTCGAATCGGAGCGAGATGACATCAGTGAGCTAAAAAAAATTATCGCCAAAAAGGCGAGTAAGTATGACGAACAAAAACTGATTCAATATCTAGCACGACAAGGCTTTTCGTATGATGATATAAAGAGTGCGATTAGTTCAGATTAGCGTTTGTTGTCCATTTTGATTGTTTCTGGTTGTGGTGTGGACTGGCGAAAAGGATTAACATAATTTTTCTTACCTTTAGCTCTGGACTTATGTTTGGTCGAGCCTGATTGTATCACGACGCAATCGTCAGTTACTTCAACTATTTGGCCACGATGAACTAATAGCACCGCGTCCTTGAAACTGTGAAGCAATGGTCTATGCACTGCAATTTTTTGAATAGTAAAACTATCTATATCGAGTATATAATCATCAACCTTTCCCATCTTTTTTTTGCGATCGTCAATCACGAGCTTACCTTGGAGTTCATATGACATTTCGTAGATTGGCTTGTCGGTTACGATGTCCTCTTCGCCGATCAATTCGTCGCTACTATCTACAATCATGCCTATATTTCCGATTTCTCGAACATCGGCGATTCGAACAAACGCTGGGTCAAAGTCCAGGTGTTTACCGCGCAGCCTGTATGCAATCACCGTGAGGTTGTGGGGATTAATAATAGCCACGTCTGTGACGGCTATTTCTTTGCCTGTTTGTAAACTCATAACTGGCGTACCAAGCAGTTGTGCTCCACTAATAAGCATATCTACAGTATAAACCCTTTAACCTATTCAATAAACGGATTATATCTGCCCGATGGAGTAATGAGTGTTGGCGTATCTATATCACTATCGTGTAATTTCTGTATTTTCTCTATTGTTTCAGAATCAAATGAGGTTACGCTACTACTGGGCAATATAGGTTTGCTCAGTACGTCATTGACTATTTGATAGAGCGAAAACACGGATCCAGCAATTATTAGCAAAATAGAAACGGTGAATATGAATGGATGGTGTTTTGATATGAAATCCGTGATAACACTAGTATTTATTGAGCCTTTCATTTTGTGTATACCTCTATATCGAATGATGGAACTAATAATTGTAATTTATCGGTGCCTGATGATGAGTTCGTCAAAGAAACGCCTCTCACTTGCATCTTGGGCGTGTTGTACTCTATGTATCTCAAGAATTGCATCACGTTCTCGTACTTGGCTGGAGTAGTTAGATTCACTGTGATGCTCACTGTCTTGACTGGCGCGGCAGCGACCGGCGCGTCAATTGATTCTCCCTCGAACCCTGCTTCACCGCCGGCCATCTCATCCCCTACAGGCTCTCCTTCGGTCGGTGTGGTTTCTGTCACCGGTGCTGTCGAGCTACCGCCTGCGTCAGATCCAGTAGAATTAAAGGTGATAGAGACAATTTTTATTCCTGCAAGTTTGGAGTACTTGTTTAAATCGTCAATAATCCTCTCTTGGTAGATGTAGGACTCTGTGTCAGCGAGAATATCTCCAGCTCTTTCTACATCTTCTTTCTCGTTATCAAGTACTTTTTTGAGACCCTCTAGTTTGACGATATCGTTGCTTGTGGTTGCAGATTCCAGGGTCGTGTTTCTGACTTCATTTGCAAAATCCACTAGCATAACACGCATGAACCAGAAGGCCACTCCACCGGCTATTAGTATCAGGGCCATGGACACGAAAAGAATCATTCTAAGCTTGGTGGCGTTAAGTCCGCCTGTTTTCTTATCTACCATAAACCAACCGCCTTTTTTATGACCGCGTTTATCGAGAAGCTTATTGGGTATTTGGATGAACTGCCACCTTCGCTACCACCACTATCAGCTCCGCTGTCACCACTGCCCCCGCTACTAGCATTTCTTGAGTCTGACAGATTTTGCAGGTATACGTCGGTAAAGAGACTCGATTCCTGGAAGTTTTCTTTTAATTGAGTAGCTTCGTCATAATCCGTGGCGTATGCCGAGAATGTTATAGGGCTATCAAACTGGCTAGTTTCTAAGCTAATGTCGCTGAGCACCACGCCTTTTGGAACAAGCTTTGCTATCGCAAAGACGATTTCCGAGAAGTTAATACTTTGATCAAAAACTTGTTTAGCGGTTGCCAGATCTTGCTTGTAGGCATTTGCTTGCGTCACGACTTCATTTAACTGCGCTACCTTTGCCTGATTTTCATCACTGGAAGCAACGGCAGATGATTGAGAAAAGTTCAAAAAAACGAAAAACATAACACACATGCCAACCAGTATTCCGGCTGCCATCAATGCAAATAGGTTGTATCGTAGCAAAATAACGTTCATTCTAGCTGCGCCTATGTCTTTTTTTACATCGTCTGGTAGTAGATTAATCATTGCCACATTGCTCCTTTTGGAACGCTGGCTAGTCCCGCGACGCTTATGTATCGAGATCTAAATTGCTTGGCTGGCTGCGGAAGTTCGCCAAAGTTTAATTCCTGCCATGGATTTGCCGTCCTGGCTGGCATCACTAGCTCGTTCGTGAAGAAATCACCAATACCTGGGACGTTACTGCCACTGCCAACCACCAGGACTTGCTCAAGTCTACGATCATTCGCAAGTCGTTCATTGTAGTATCTAATGACCTTTCGCGTCTCTGTAATTATGTTGCGTAATGATGGCCTAAGCGCTGCCGAAATCTTTGCTTGCTTTGGTCCTGACGCTAGTCCGTTGAGAACTTTCAACTGATGCGCGTTCTCCAGTGTTACTCCGAGTTTCTTTGCTATATCAAGCGTGAATGTGTTACCACCAGCGGCAATTCCACCTGTAATTCGCACTGATCCATCCAGGACCGCGATATCGGTGTTGGCGGCTCCCACGTCTACGATAACGGTTGGCAAGAAACCTTGCTCAGCATCCTTCAATACCCTGGCAACCGCGTTTATTGCCGGTTCTATCATGGCTACGGATAGCCCCAATGCCTCACATGCTTCGAGGGTATTATCTACTAACTTTTTAGGGACGGCACTCATGACTACGGTCAACATTTCCTTGTTCCGCTCGATAATCTCGTAGTCGACGTAGAGCAACGACAGGGGAAGCGGGATGTACTGCCCGACCTCGATGGCGACGGCGTCTTTTAAGGAGCTCTCGGAGTCAACGGGAACGGTAAAGGTGCGGGAATACGTCCGCGAAGTCGGTATACCTAGAACGACCCTGTTGCTCACCAAATGACCCACTAGCTTTCTCTCTAACAGAACTTTTAGGTTTTTGAGTAAGTACTCGTTATCCTCGTCAAAAGCCTTACGAATTTGTAAGGGGTCCAAATCGATGACTCCATATCCGGTAACATACTGCTTGTCCTGGTCAATGGACATGATTTTCATATCCGTACTACCGATATCGAGTCCTACTAATGGCTTGTCTTTGTATAGTAAATTTTTCATGATGCCCACAAGATGTTGCTCGGTGTTATTGTAGCATGAAAAAGCTTATGCTACTAGGCATTAACCTCTATTTTTGAATGCTTGAAGCAAGGCTGGCGATTGGACCCATCACGCTGGCCGCGATTAGGCCGACCATTCCACCCATTAATACAATCATGACAGGTTCTATGATGGAACTAACACTGTTGATTGAGGCATCCACCTCGTCTTCATAGAAGTCGGCTACCTTGACTAATACGGTCTCTGTTTGACCCGTTTCTTCTCCGACTGCCAGCATCTGAGATACGATAGCTGGGTATAGTTCATTTTCATCTAGTATGGATGATAATTGTTCTCCATTTTTGACACGGTCGATTGCATCTAGCATCGCCTGCTCGTACACAACGTTTCCTAGCGCGTGTGCTGTAACGGTCATGGACTCAATGATCGATACGCCCGCTCCGGTGAGTGCCGAGAAAGTTCGTGCGAACCTAGCTACCACCACTTTTCTGATTATTGGATTTATGGCTGGTACCTTGAGGATTAGCTTATGGAAAGCAAAACGTCCCGACGGTGTTTTGATATAGCGCAAGACGCCAAACACGAGTCCCGCGAAAGCGGGTAGAACAATAAACCACCACGATATCATACCGGAACTGATTGCCAGCATGATCTGAGTAATGATCGGTAGTTCGGTGTCCTCGCCGCCTAGATCTTTTAATATGTCTCCAATCTGGGGAATAACGAATAGCATTAATCCAAAGAAAGCGATTACAGTTATGACCAACAGGACGACGGGGTAGGTCATGGCACTTTTTATGCGTTTTTTCATGGCGGAACTTTTCTCTTGTTGCACTGCCAGACGGTTCAAGATTTCATCTAAGATACCCGCCGTTTCGCCGGCTCGTACCATGTTCACATATACGTCATTGAAGGTACTGGGGTGTTTGGCAAGGGCGTCTCCAAATGACGTTCCACTCTGTACATCCTCTATGACTTTGACTAACTGGTCTTTTAGTGCTGCGCTTTCGGCGTGTTGTTGGAGCGAATTCAGGGACCGTAACAGGGGAACACCGGCGCCAATCATTGCCGCGAGCTGTCGCGTAAAGACCACTAAATCATCTGATTTTACTTTTTTTGATTTAAAGAGTGATGACGAACCAAGCGCGCTTTTCTGTGCCGAAACACTAACAGGTCGAAGCTTTTGTTTTTTGAGGAGCTCTATCACCTCAGCTTCACTACCTGCGCCAATAGTGCCTTTCGTAGTCTTTTTAGTGGTGTCAGATATAGCGGTGTAGTTAAAATTTGGCATAACTATTCCCTAGTGACTCGTAATACTTCTTCCACGGTGGTAACTCCACGCAAAGCTTTTATGAGACCATCAAGCTGCATTGTTAACATACCCTCGGAAATTGCCTGTTTTTGCAATTCATCGGCAGTCGCGTTGGATGTAATGAGTTTTTGCATAGGAATAGTGTTTCCCAAAACCTCGTAGATTCCTACTCGGCCCTTATATCCGTCGTGTTTACCATTTTCATCCTCATACTCACCCGGTTTGTATAGAGTATTGATACCATTTTCGTCAGTACTGAGTGGCGCGTCACCACCAACGCCCGCGGCCGCAGCTTGTTTTTCAAGCTCGTGTATATACCGAAAAGTCTGCGTGTCGCGTAGGTTGAATAATTGGAGCAAGGCTTGCTTCTCTTGCTCGTTCGGATTATATGCAACTTTTGTTTCTGGGTTCAGGCGTCGAACGAGCCGCTGCCCCACTACCGCGCGTATGACACTTGCAATCAGAAATGGCTCTACGTCCATATCGAGTAATCGAGGCAGGCTGGTGGCGGAGTTGTTCGTGTGAAGTGTACTAAAGACCAAGTGTCCGGTTAGGGCCGCCTGTATAGCTAGGCTAGCGGTTTCTTTATCGCGGACCTCTCCAACCATGATTATGTTTGGATCTTGACGCAACAACGCGCGGAGCCCGGTCGCAAAGGTCATGCCCGCACCTTCGTTCGTCTGGGTCTGGTTTACGCCTGGTATCTTATACTCTACGGGATCTTCTATGGTGCTGATATTTACGTTTGGTTTGTTCAACTCCGTCAGCGCGCTAAAGAGGGTAGTCGATTTACCGCTACCGGTAGGGCCTGTAATCAAAACAATTCCATGTGGTTCGGATATAGCATCAGAGATGGTCTCCATTGAATGACCCCAAAATCCAAGGTCAGATAGGGCTACCGCCTGATTTGACTCGTCCAGGATACGAATGACAACCTTTTCGCCATCCGCGACGGGGAGCGTGCTGACACGGAGAGAGTACTGATTACCAGATACCTGTACTTTGAAACGGCCATCCTGGGGCACGCGACGCTCATCGATCTTTAGATTAGATAGGATTTTGACGCGACTGATTAGGGCTGCATGCACGTTACGCGGTAGCCTGTTAACTTCCTTTAATACTCCGTCAATACGATAACGTACCTGCACGTATTCCTCGCGAGGCTCTATGTGTATATCGCTGGCTCCGGATCGAATGGCGTATTCAAGTAACAGGTTGATGGTTTGTGCGATAGGGGAATCCTCGCCGACGTCTTCATCCGATATTTTTTTGACTTCCTCGTTAGCCTTTTCTTCCTCGTCTTGCACTTGAATAACTTCGGATATCTCTTTGTTAACGTCACTTCGGTAGTTGTCCAGGACTTTTTCAATATTGTCGTGCGAAGCTATGTAGGTTCGCACATTCTCGCCAACTTGTTTTTGGATAAAGTCTATGGCCTGGACGTCGTCGGGGTCCTCCATAGCGAGATGTTGAACCCCGTCCTTGTCTATTCTGAAGAGCACGGCTCGGTATTGTCTGGCGATTCTCTCTGGTATGCGTTCTAAAACCTCCCCAGGAACTTCTGCGGGATTTATCGTGACATATGGTATACCCGCGTATTCCGCGAATAATTTCGTCAGAGTAGCCTCGTCTATCAGCTTGCTATCAAAAGCAACCTGCTTTAGAGGCTTTTTTAACTTCGCGCTCTCTTGCTTGAGGGTCGCTATATCCTGTTTGGAAAAACGCTTACTCTGTTCTAGGAGCTTTTCCAGTGTCCCATCCGATATATGCATACTATGCATCTATTCTAAAGGAGATTACGACAAAAGGCTAGTGCTTTTTGGTAATAAAAACTGGGGTATAATGGTCACGATGACAGAGGTTACTAATGAAAATGAAATGCAAACGCTTGGCGAATCTATTGGCAGGTCGCTTTCGGGTGGAGAAGTAATCGAATTAATAGGGGATGTTGGAGCTGGTAAAACAACCTTTGTACGGGGATTGGCAAGAGGTCTCGACATTGACGAAACTATACAGAGTCCGAGTTTTACAATTAGCAAAGTATACGATGCTCGTGATAGTTTGAGGCTTTTTCACTACGATTTCTATCGCATAAAAAATCCTGGAATAATGGCAGGCGACTTGCACGAAGCCTTGAACGATGGGACATCAATAATCGTCGTCGAATGGTCCGACACGATAAAAAGTTTACTACCCGATGACAGACTATCAATGAATATAACGACTACCAGTGAGACGTCGAGGAGCGTTGAGCTACAATCCGGTGGAGAATCTAGTCAAAAAATTATCGAGGCTATCAAATGATATTATTTTTAGACACGTCAACCCCAGTGTGCAAGGTGGAATTATTGGATGGAGATAAAGCAACTCTATCGGAATGGCAGGCGGACAGAATGCTGGCAAAAGATATGCACGGCCACCTTCGGGAGCAATTGGATTCTCTGGGCAAAACATGGCAGGACATTTCAGCTATCGGAGTGTTCGAGGGCCCAGGAAGCTTCACTGGACTCCGAATTGGCTTGACGGTCGCAAATACGCTGGCGGATTCGCTGCACGTACCCATAGTCGGTGCAACTGGAGAAAATTGGCGAGACGTTGCCGTAAAGCTTATCACTAATGGCGAGAATCACCAGATGGTTCTACCCGAATACGCTTCCGAAGCAAACATTACAAAACCACGAAAATAGCTTGCCAGGTTGACTAAAAAAGAGATACAATACGTATAGTTTGTTACATGCAAGCTCTGGATATTTACTGAATTTTATTGCCGTCCACCCGCAATACCAGACTCATTGAATCAGGATCACCCGCGGGAGCGGACGCAGGAAGGAAAAGAGAGACATGGTAGAAGGTATAATTGCCGCTGTTATTGGCGTTGTTTTGGGTGCCAGCGGAACGGCCGCATACAACAAAAACAAAGTAGAGAATAGCAAGAATAAGGCTGACGAAGCGCTGGCAAAGGCTAACGAAAAGGCCAGTCAAATAGTCCTCAAGGCCAAAGACGAGGCGCTGCAGCTAGAGAATGAGCGGCGCAAGGAATTGAAAAAGTCAGAGTCACGACTGGTCGACCGCGAAGCAACGATAGACAAAAAACTGGATGACCTTGAAAAGCGCGCGGATAAACTTCGCAAGGCAGAAGACGAGGTTGATAGCCTGAAAGACGAGATCCGAGACATCCGTAAAAGACAGCAAGAAAAACTGGAAAAGATCGCGAAACTCAGCAAGTCTGACGCGGCCGATAAGCTCATGCAGATGACTGAAAGAGATATAAAAAACGATCTAAAAGGTTTGGTCGCGAAACTGCAAAAGGACGCAGTTGACGATGCAGAAGAGCGCGCGCAGGTCGTGATATTGACTGCTATGGAGCGAATGAGCTCCGAGGTGACTGCCGAACGAACCGTAACAGCAATCAAGTTAACCGATGACGAAATGAAGGGTCGTATCATTGGAAAGGAAGGTAGGAATATCCAATCCATCCAAAGAGCAACAGGTGTTGATATTCTAGTCGATGACACGCCTGGAATGATAGTCTTGTCTAGTTTTGACCCAATCCGTCGCCAGGTTGCACGCTTGACATTAGAAATGCTAATGAAGGATGGCCGTATCCACCCGGGTCGTATAGAAGAGGTCGTCGCAAAGGCCGAAAAACAGATTCAAAAAGAAGTCAAACAAGCGGGAGAGGATGCCGCGCGCGAGGTTGGCGTTACTGGTATACCACGAGAAATGTTACAACTTCTAGGCGAGCTCAAGTATCGTACATCATACGGACAGAACGTCCTACTTCACTGCACAGAGATGGCGCACCTATCGGGCATGATAGCAGAAGAGATTGGTGCCGATGTTCGTACTGTCAAAATCGCTACATTGCTCCATGACGTAGGAAAAGCGGTAACCCATAAGGTCGAAGGCAAACATCACCATATTGGCGCGGAACTAGCACGTAAATATGGCATGAAGGAAGAGATTTGCCATGCTATCGAAGCCCATCACGATGACGTAGAAGCGACCACGCCAGAGGCCCTAGTGGTTCGCGTGGTTGACGCTCTATCCGCTGCGCGTCCAGGTGCTCGAAATATCAGTGCCGAGAATTTCGTTGAGCGAATGAAGGATCTAGAGAATATCGCGACTAGCTTTAAGGGCATCGACAAAGCATACGCGATTAGTGCTGGGCGTGAAGTTCGCGTAATCGTAAAACCTCAAAGCGTAGATGATCTTAGCGCTATTAAGCTATCGCGAGACATCGCAAACAAAATTGAATCTACTATGCAATACCCTGGAACAATCAAGGTAAATGTCATACGGGAAACCCGCGCAATAGAATTCGCGAAATAATATACCCGGACACAGCTATCTCGCTTATGCTTTGTATGCTAAAGTATAGATGAAATGAAGGACGAGTCAGAGGGTAATATTTCGGATAAAAAAGGCATCGATACGAAATCTAATCATAAGGATGACGTATTTAGCGTGACAATGCGAAAAAGAGTAGAGCAGGCGAAACAAAAGTCGGTTTCCCAAATGCTTCACTCTATGAAGCCTCAGCAAAAGAAGAGTCACAAAAAACTGATCGCCATAATTGCTGGATCCCTGACTGCGGTCTTGCTACTATCATCGGTTGCTGTTTATGCGTTTTGGTATCAAAATCCCGACAACGTGGTCACCGACGCCATGAGTAAACTCATCACCTCGGAATCCGTGACCGCGGAAGGAACCATTTCATATGGGGGTCAAATTAACGTCAGTTTTACTTCTGGCTTTAGCTACGACAAGGGATTTTCGGGTACTGGCGAGGCGTCTGTTGGATTGGCAGCCGCGAATCAAAACAACTCTATTGAATTTGAATATAACGGAGACACCGATGGTGACGTGTACTTCAGATTTAGTGGCCTAGAAGAGCTAGTCGGCACGCTTTCGGCGCAAAGCTCGATCGCCCTTAGATTCGCCGGGTTGTCCGAAGGTCAAATTCGTCAACAGTTAGATAAGTTGGAATCTCTGTACCAGCCAGCTGTCGATAGTATAGATGATATCTGGGTACTGTATGGCGAGTCCGAGATAAGGAAATACAACGAGATAGAGGCTAGGGAATATGAATGCGTCTTTGAAACGCTTCAAAAAATAGGTAGTGATCCAGCATCCATTACAGACGTCGGTTTGGCATACTATGAAAACCGAGTCGTGAAAGTAAAGGATAGTCTGGGTGTTCAAAATGGGAACAGTGGATATGTCGTCGAAATTGATGACGACGCAGCTAAAAAGTTTTCGTCCAGTGTTCAAGATACGCAATTGTTCAAAGATTTGAGATCCTGTTCAGGTAATACTATAAACGGCGATGAAATAAACCTACGGTCGGATGACAAAACAGACGCAGAAAAACTAAAAATAGAACTATGGATTGATCAGTGGTTCCATCAGCTCAGACATATGAATATTTCCGACGAATCCGGCCAACTAAACATTAAGATTAATTTCTCTTATGATCGGCCAGTAAACGTCAAGGTGCCATCCGACTTTACGCCATTTAGCGATATCAAGAAGGAACTGGAAGGGTTGTTGTCATTCCTTACTCTCAATCCCTTTTCAACCCAACAAAAACAGTAGCATTATTGACTAATTAATAGATTTATGGTATTATGAGAATATGGGGTATTGAAATCATAGTAGGTACCACAAGTGAGAGGAATCGGCGTGGAAACATTTACCAACGCACATCCCAATCAAGCAGTTTCGAGGAACCACGCAATGATCGGCTCCGGCACCTACAACACCGCCGCCCAGGTTCGCCTGAAGGTCATCCGCGAGGATGACGTGATGGAACACCAGGAGGAAATCGCTTTGGTGCCCGTGCGAAACAAGCGTGGTCGCACGACCGGCTTCCATCAGTGCGACATCATTGACGGAAAAGTCATGGATCCCGTGTATGGCTTAGTCGGTGGCCGGGCATCGGTCTATCAGATCATCGAGCCCATACTCGAGACCGGCAAGAACCTGACCCTACACACGAGCAATCGTGGACGAGATTCCGAGACCAAGGTGTTTCGGATCGTCGACATCGACGTCGTGTGGGATGACTGATTGCCGGTCCTGTCTGAAACTGCATTCGCCCGTGTCCCATTCGTGGGGGCGGGCGATTTGCTTTTTACGGGGTGAAAGGACATCGCAAAAGTATGACAAATAAAATAGACCACCTAAAAGCGGTCAATTTTATTTGGTCGGGGTGAAAGGACTCAAACCTTCGACCTCACGGTCCCAAACCGCGCGCGCTATCAACTGCGCCACACCCCGATTTACTTTGGCAATTATATCCTATTTTTTACCACTTGAAAACCATAAGGGCTGTGATAAAGTAAAAAAGAAATGGCCAAAAGAAAAACTAAGTCAAAAAAGGCTAGCCCAAAGTCTCGGCAAGTTAAATTTGGCTTGGTTGGTGTAATCAACACTGGAGTTGATTTTTCGTTGCTATACCTCTTTATAGCTTTATTTGGGTGGACACCGGTTGCTGCTAACGTAGGGTCAACATCGGTGGCGTTGTCTGTCAGTTATGTATTGAATAAACATGCTGTTTTTGGTGATACTAGCTTGCGAAAACTACGACAGTTTTTAATATTCGTGGTCATTACATTATTCGGACTATGGGTGATTCAGGGCGCGATAATCACGACAGTACCCACGCTGATTTGGATGTTTTACGATGTCGGTAATGGCGTTGCCTTGTTTGTGGCGAAGGTTATTGCGACCATGGCCAGCCTGCTTTGGAACTATTTCTGGTACAGTCGAGTCGTGTTTGACCGACCTGGTAAATAACAGATATAATAAGGACATGAAGAAAGAATTACCGTATCCCGCGCCTGGTTTCAGCTTGCCTAATACAGAAGGTAGCGATGTTTCTTTGAAGGATTTCGAGGGTAAATGGGTAGTTCTCTATTTCTATCCAAAGGACGATACCCCGGGTTGCACGGTTGAAGCATGTAGTTTGCGCGATGCACGGGACCGATTGGCTGACCTGGACGCCGAGGTAGTCGGTGTTAGTAAAGATGATGCGTCTAGTCACGAAAAATTCAAAGCCAAACACTCATTAAATTTCACGTTACTGACTGATGCTGACGGAAAAGTAATTGAAAGCTTTGGAGCATGGGGTGCTAAAATGTTCGGCCGTGAAGGAATACTTCGAAAAACTTTCATTATTGATCCAAAGGGAATGGTCAGAAAAGTGTATGGACGAGTCACGCCCCTTGGCCATGGCGACCAGGTAATTACCGATTTGGAAAAGTTGCAAAAAAATGGATCGTAGACGCGATACCCATAGGGTAACATGTAAGTGCGTGCTTTTTAGCCTGGATCGTACAAAAGTGCTGGTAGTCGATTATGGCAAAGAGGGATACGGACTACCGGGTGGCCACATAGATGAAGGTGAATCACCGGATACCGCTATGGCTCGAGAGTTGTTTGAAGAGCTGGGGCTCAAAGAAATACCCTTAAAGCACGCCGATTTCGGCCAACATAGAAACGGTAAAATAGTTCTAGGTTATCATGGCGTAATTGACGTTGACACCCCACTGGTACCGCAAGATTCAGAGATGAAGCGCGCGCTGTGGGTGGAAGTGAAAGATATTGTAAGCGGAAAGATAGAAGTTCCATCGTATAAAGATCTGATTGTAGGTCATTACGTAATTTAGCGTGGGCGCTTCATCGCGTGCTCTCGAGCTAACTTCGCGATATCGTCATCTATTTTCGCCCTATCGAACGCTCCATATTTGTTTGTTGCTGCCTTAGATATCATCCAATCAGCAATTTTTGGATTTTTTGGCAGAAGGGACCCATGCATGTAGGTTCCTATCACGTTTTTATATCTAGCACCCTCTGTCTTGTCAATTTTGCCATTATTGCCTGCTCCTTTGACGACTTTTCCAAGGTTGGCTATATTGCCTATGTAGGTTTTTCCACTATGGTTCTCGTAACCAACAATCTCGCCGAATTCATGGCTTTTCGTAACTATGTTTCCTATCAGCCTTTCTGATTCCGCGAAAGTTTCAATATCTAAAATACCGACTCCCTTTATGACATGTCCGGTTTGTGTTTGAAAAAACTTACCAAACAACTGATAAAGCCCACATACTACCAACATTGGCGTGCCATTGTTGGCCATTGTCTTTAGTTTTGGTCCTATTTTCTGTAGGTCAGACTGTACCCTGTCCTGACCACTGTCCTGACCGCCACCGCCAACTAATATGTCGAATTTTTCAGGAAAATCATCACCCGGGTTGTAGTCGATGACCTTAACTTCATAACCGTGCCATTCAGCTCTGCGTTTTAGAACCAGAACGTTGCCGTAGTCACCATAAATATTCATATCCTTAGGGTATAAGTGAAGGATCGTGAGTGTTTTTTTGCTCATCCTAGTTCCTTTACTTCAGCTATTTTTCCTAGTTGCTTGCGAATCTCTAGCATGGCAGTGTATGTGCAGTATATTCTCTTTGGCTTGTCTGGCGCGGCGTCCAAGAAGCTTTTTAGTGACCTAGATAAATTCGTGTCAACGCGATCAAAGGCAACGTCATCATACTGTAGTCGCAATGCCATATCGTATGCTCTGGATCCACTAACTTCACAGACACCTTCCACCCGTAGACTGTCAAAGTCCACGTCCCACAGCCAGCTCATGTCCCGTCCATCAGCGTAATTGTCATTTATCGCAATCATTGTTGCCACTCCGTCTGGTTTGAATGACTTTAGCCCCAATCGAAAACCGCTAGGGTTTTTTACTAGAACTATCTGACACGTTTTTCCGTTTACGATGATGTCTTCGCCTCGGCCAAATGCGGGTGTGATTTCCGACAGGGTTTTTAGCATCTTTTTTTCGTCCATGTTTTTGCCAAGTATCTGTCGGCACAACGCTATAGCCCCAACGGCATTTAATACATTATAGATGCCACCTAGCTTCAAACTTACTTTCTCGGTCTTGCCTCCATAGGCGATTGTTGCGGTTTTACCACTGATTGTTTTTAGACAGGTGTCATCTCGTTCGAATAATTTCTCTCTTTTTTCCACCGACAAAGTCCTCATGTCGTCGTCGGAAGGGAATTGACTTATTAGTTCTGGTGAAACCCCGTAGCTATAAATATCCGCTTCTATGCCTTTTAAGAATTTTTCGTTTGATAGGCGAGGATCGTCCCTGTTAACTATCACGCCATAGGTTGTCGATTCCGCTATACGCTGAAGTAATCTGGCGGTATGATCAATTTCTCCAAATCTATCTAGTTGATCCCTCATTACGTTCAGCAATAAGCTGTATCTGGGTTGAATTTCTTCAGCGAATCGAACCCCGTGGGCTTCATCCATTTCTAGCACTGCTATGTCGGCCCTTAACTTGCCACGGGTATTCATGTCGGCTAGTAGGGCTGCGGCGATACCTCTAGTGAAATTGCTACCAGTCTTGTTGGAAAAAACTTTTAAGCCCTGACTCTCGAGTAGCTCTACGACTATTTTGGTAGTTGTGGTTTTGCCATTAGTCCCACTGACGATTACAACGCCACGGGGTAGTTTTTTTAGCGAATTTTCGACGAATTTCTTGTCAATTTTTTCTACGACTAAACCGGGTAGAGCGGATCCGCTACCACCACGTAGTCTTGCGACGTGCCTTACGGCTTTACCCACTAGAACGCTATGAATTTTTGCCATGGTAACCTCTATTATACCTCACGTTTCAGTGGTACAATATGGTTATGCTGGTGGTCAGTCTATTCCAATGGTGGTACGGTGACGGATTACGAGAGCGAATTAAATTCGCCTCTGTTCGTTTAGAGAGCCTCATAGATTATTTTTCGTTTAGTTTGTTGCTAAAAACATTGTTCTCGCCTTATCGTCAGATATCGGCCGGTAAGGTAGACGGCTCATTAGAGGTGCAACTGCGCGCCTTTGTCGACAAGCTGTTTTCAAGGGTTATCGGCGCCGTCATCCGGCTGATTATCATGATAGTAGGCTTCGTCGTTCTCATTCTTGCTGTCGTGTACACTCTTTTGACTATGATTCTGTGGCTGGCTTTGCCGGCTTTGCCGTTACTAGGGGTTTGGCTGATGTTTATAGGTTGGAATTTACCATGGACGATATAGCTAAGTTCAATCCATTGAGCACAAGGGCGGTGAAAGCTCGACTCGGGGTGGCTATCTCGAAGCCCATACTATTGCTACTAACGGTACTTACTATTGGGTTACTATTTGGCGGACTAGCCATGGTCGTGATGGCTGACATATACGCCGGATGGCTGGTGGCGTCATTATGCGTGGCGCCAATTATGATATTAGAATGGCACAGGGGTGAGCTAAAACAACCTAAATCAAGTGGAGTTTCTGTCGATCAGGTGCTGGCGGGCAATATTTTAGGCAGAATAGGGAAAAACCCCACGCCTAAGGATCTCGTGCATGCAGTATCCGCATCGAGAGGTGGTGTCTTTTTCGCGAATAGGTTTGGTATTACATCTGGTTTTTTGGACAATATAACAACCGACAAGCCTGCTGATTTGGAAAAGATATGGCAAAGCGCATTAGCCGTTCGAGAAAAAGCGGGCAGTGAGTTCATCTCTGGAGCCGTTTTGTTGGTGGCTATTGTCGATTGCGCGGAGGACCGTGACTCACTATTAGCACATATGAAGCTAGAAAACCAAGACCTCATACTTGGAATTAAGTGGTACGAGCATACTAGACACCTAATTGAAAAGATTAAACGCCCACGACGAACCGGTGGTATTGCCCGGGATTTTGCATTTGGTTATATACCAACACTGAAAAAATTCGGCCAGAACTTATCTGAAAATACTGGTGGAAATGCACATGTCGAGCTTGAAGCACATAGTGAAGAGTTGGACATGCTAATCGATACGTTTGGGAGTGGCGGTCGACAAAATGTAGCATTAGTTGGTCCCACCGGCGTTGGAAAAACAACAATCGTTCGTGCATTTGCCGAGAGGTTGATGGACGCCGAGCAGAAGGTGCCATCGAACCTAAAGTTTCGTCAAGTATACATGTTGGACTCATCAGCTTTGATATCGGCAGCCCCCGGAAGGGGTGAACTAGAAGGTTTGATGAACCAAGTATTATCCGAGGCGTATAGTGCTCGTAATATTATAATTTGCTTAGACAATGCGCAGGTTTTCTTTGAAGAAGGCGTGGGTTCCGTGGATCTGTCGAATATACTTCTGCCTATCATAGAGAGTGGCGGGCTTCGTATTATCCTAACCATGGATGAGCAGCGTTACCTGCAGATTAGCCAGCAAAATTCATCACTAGTAAATGCTCTTAACAGGGTCAATGTAGCTCCAGCTGACAGGGAGCAGACAATGACTATCATGCAAGACATGTTGCTTTTTACAGAGTATCAGCACAAGGTAACCTATATGTATCAAGCTTTAGCGGAGGCCTATCGACTGAGCGAGAGATATATACACGAGCTAGAGATGCCTGGTCGTGCTTTTAAGCTATTGGAGAGCTCGGCAGGCCATCACGAAGGAGGACTAGTTACCGGTAACTCTGTTCAACAGGCGATTGAAAAAACTATTGGCGTCAAAGTCGGCGTGGCTAGTGGAGAAGAAGAGCGAGATACGTTGCTGAACATGGAGGATAAGATTCATGAAAGAATGATAAACCAGACTCGTGCCGTGCAAGTCGTGAGTGACGCGTTACGGCGTGCGCGTTCGGGTGTACGAAACGAGAACCGACCTATTGGAACCTTTCTTTTTCTGGGGCCAACGGGCGTAGGCAAGACGGAGTTATCCAAGGCACTTGGCGAGGTGTATTTTGGTGGCGAGGATAGAATGATTCGTCTAGACATGAATCAATACGTTATGCCAGAAGATGTTTCTCGGCTGATTGCGGATGGCGCCCAGGATCCGAATAGTCTCACGGCCCAGGCGATGAAACAGCCGTTTAGCGTGCTGCTTCTAGATGAGATTGAAAAGGCGCACCCGCAAGTATTAACAACGCTCTTGCAATTACTAGACGAGGGCGTACTGCGTGACGTGAATAATCGCGAGATTAGTTTTCGTGACGCCATAGTTATATGTACTAGCAATGCTGGTGCTGATAGAATTCGCGAATATATTCAGCGTGGATACAAGTTGAAAGATTTCGAAAAGCAGTTCATAGATGAATTAATTAGTAGTAACCAATTCAAACCAGAGTTTTTGAATCGTTTTGATGAAATAGTGGTATTCCGCCCGCTAAACAAAGAGGAACTACTGCAAGTAGTGGATCTGATATTGGCTGGAGTAAACAGAACGATGCAGTCTCAAAAAATTAGTGTCAATGTTGCCGATGACGCGAAATCATTCTTGGTAGACAAGGGTTATGACCCGCGCCTAGGCGCGCGTCCTATGCGCAGGGTTGTTCAGCGAGCCGTCGAAAATACTATTGCAAAACAAATGCTAGGTGGCAAAGTAAACCCCGGTACAACAATAGAAATAACACTGGATCAAGTGAAATCTGCGCTAAGTGACGGTGAAGAATCATCGGAATAGTAGCTATGGAAAGGCCTAATATAATACAAGAAAATATCATTCAACAGAATGATAGGTATGCCCGTTTGATTAATGAAATGTACGAAGGTCAGCCTAAAACAGCAGAGATACTTATTGACGCTATCCAAGAGGCATTTGTATACGGTGCAGGGGGACCTAATGGTAGTGATGACGCATGGATAGTTCTCTATTACGGGGGTACAGAGGCTTTGATAGACAATTTAGGTTTGACGGATATAGTTTGTGAAATGGACGCTCATATCGAGCAAGAAACTTTCGAACATGCCGTACGCGTGGCTGTCGATTATGGCGTCGAGTGGGATACTCTGGAGGATGAGATTACCATTGAACAGCGCAACAGAGCTGAACGCAAGATGGGTAACCTATTCATGAACCCAGATGGTGTTAGATTTTTGCACCGCTTAGAGGATTATCAGCCTGGCGAGATATAAAGCAAGAGGATTCTATAGCAGGGTCCAGCTATTTTCCGAGTCCTGTCGGTAATCAACCTGCAAGTATATGTTTGCGCCCGGTTCTTCTGGGTTTGTCATTTTTGAATCGTATTGATAAACGGATATCACATCCTTGTCACCGGATTCGTCGATAGATACTGAACCAAAAGCTATTTTTCCGACTTCTTTGTCGCTAGATTCATACGATCTATAAACTGCATCAAAGTTCTTTGCCACGGCTACGTAATCTTTTATATCAGCACAAGCTATGCTCGCATAGTAGCTTCCGATGGAAGTATTCGTGGCATCAACATGCTCGACCGAGCAAACGACTTGATCGCTGGTATATACAGAGTATTCTATGAATTCAACAGGGTCATCTTCTATGGTAAAGGCTGTATCGTATCCCGATACCTGTTTAAATTTATTGTTGGTCAAATACTGAGTTAGTTGAGTGTAGTTAACGCCCGATTCCGCATCGCTCGCTATAAATCCTGCGCCCACACTACTTGCCGGAATATTCTTGTAAGTACGACCCTCTACGCTGTGTGGCGCTACATGATACACGATTTGTTCGCTAGAGTCTCGACCATTCATGCCGCTATAACTAGTAATATCGAGTGCCGTACCTCCTAATTCCAGCGTGACGACTCCATCAATAGCACCCTGTGCCGACTCTAGATTTAGAGAGTTAGCGCTGGTCTCATTGTTGACCTGGACTTCATTCTGATGAACGAAATACCAATAGGTAAGGGCATAAACGGCGATGGACACTATAATCAAAAACCCTACCGTGATTAATGCCCATTTTTTTGAAAAATTATGACGCGAATTTTCGGACGTTGTTTTGGTAGAGGTATTTGCTTTACTCATAATCTTATAACCTTACTGCGGTTGGAACGCCTCTGTCATTAGTATCATCAACGCCTAGTTGTCCTCTGTTATTGACCCCCCAGCACCCGATTCTATCGTTTGCGACGACGCACGTCGTGCCATTCATGCTCGTATCAATTGCCGAGATAGTGCGCCCACCCAGCCAACCTCCGGTATATACCTTTTGGTAGCCGGTTGGCGCTGGGTCGCATTTGGTATACTTTATGCCAAATACACCTGTTTCTGTCCTGCACGTTCTCTCGTAGTTGCTGCCAGTCCTACCGTCGGTGAGATTACTGGTGCCTCTTGCGTCACAGTGTGCGTTATTTCCGCTATCAACCTTACAGCTTAGACCTTTTATGTTACCTGACGAGAGTCTGGAGGTTATATTGGTCGCCGTAGGCCTGTTAACACCGGTTATAGAGTATGCAATTCTCAGCTCTGTCTCCGTCCAGTCACCATAGTATGCCTTGCCGTTGCTGACACACTTCCAGTAGATATCAGCAACATGTTTGCCGCCCCAGTGATATGTCTTGCCATCTTGACCCGTGGCCATGACATAAGTATAGAATGCTCCGTCGATCCATACCGTACCGGGACTATCTCTGTTTACTAATGCTTTTTGGACGTCCACGTACACGCTGTCTCCCTGCTGGTTGGAGGTTATCGTTAGGTCTTTAAAAGTGTAGTCGCCTCTGACGTCTGCGGGTCGGAGCGAGTCATTATTGCGATAGCTGTATAAATTTACCCCTGCTTGCTTAAAAGCCTTTTCACTCGTTTCTTCGCATTTATGTGATTTCGTGTGTCGATTTTTTCCATAGCCAGAGTCAGACCCATAAGGAACCCTGGCGCCGTTTCCTACTTGACCGGCGTGGTTCGCTCCCCAACAGACCGCCCGCCCCTCTTCGGTTAGTACGCACATTGTAGCCGTGTCGCCGTGTATTCTTGCCAAGCTGACTACTTTCTTGCCTACGAGTGCACTGGGTTTCAAGTTAACGGTTGCAGTACATCTACCAAAAAAGTTCTTGCTCGTACATAGCTTGTCGGACCTATTGTCATAGGAAACTGACACGGGTACATTGGACTTCTTTAGTGTACCGTTGCCTAGTTGTCCGTGGTCATTGCGACCCCAGCATGATACCGTGTAATCACTCGCGAGGGCGCATGTAAAGCCAAATCCTGCTGTTACATCTATCATTTCTTTTTGTGATAACAGACTACCATCGGTTACGTGAACGGCAACGGGGACTAGTGAATCACGATAGGATTTGTTACCCAACTGACCATATCTGTTGTCGCCCCAGCAATATACTTGAGCATCTGCCACCGCACACACGTGTGTTGAACCTACGGATATCTTAGTGACGTCAATCTCGCCCATGGCGCTGGCGGGGATAGAAGGGGAAGGGTTTCTGTCGTACTTTGAACATGTTCCTATCCAACTTCTTTCTATGCAATTTCCGCTATCCGCCGATTTCTTGGATGTATTTGTGGCAACCGGATATGGCTTTTTACTGGAGAATATGTCCCATCTTCCTATACCCAATCGTCCGTCTCCATTTGAACCCCAGCAGTAAGCGCGCGCATTTTTGATGGCGCAAGTGGTATCATTGCCGACGGAAACATCGGTAGCTTCTTGAGAATCCCCCTGTGCGTTAGCCGTTGCGACTGACAAAAAAACAGCGACAAAAGCCGAAAATACGGCTATTTTTAGGACTAGCATTACTTGATTTCCGGCAGGGGTGACTTTTTGCATTTGTTTATTTCTTTGATTATTCTAATGCTTATTATATTTAACTACTATCTATTGTCAACAAAAAAAGTCACAGAACCGAACAGTACGAAATACCAATGAAATAACCCACCATAAAGGTGGGCCATCTCATTGGTACCCCGGGCAGGATTCGAACCTGCGACCTTAGGCTTAGAAGTCCTCTGCTCTATCCAGCTGAGCTACCAGGGCGTATGAGAGTTATTATACTTACTTTTTGCCAATTTTACCAAGGTGAGTATGGTGAAAACCCTTTGTATGCTTGAGTCCGAAACCGAGAGCTCGATCTACCAGTATATGGAACAACCAAAGTAGCGCGATAAACAGAGCTGTTTCATTGCTAGTCATCACGTAATAACTGGCAACTAAACCGGGCCCGATGAGGCTGTGTCCAATGTTGTAGGTAAGTGCGCCAAATTGATTATTTATCAAATATCCAATCATTGATATGTCAAAAACCAAGAATAATACTAGGAGCCAGTACCAGTCAAAACCACCGACCGCAACGAAAAATATTCCAACCAAAACCGCTAGAAATAAATGTTCCGCACTGACTAGTGTTTTCATGATTTTCGATTGCATAAAAATTATTATAACAGTTATATGTTAGAGTGCGCCAAGTTACTTTATTAATAGGGTAACTAGGTTGCTAAAAGTATACTAAACAAGAATATAAGAATCAGTGACATCAGTTGAATGATATAGGTAGGTCCGTTCTTTTTTGCACCTATATACCAAAACAGAATGCCGCCAATATAGAGTACCAAGATAATTACTACAGGAAGAACGATGTTGACAAATGTCAGAAAGGCATTGCTAGCGCTACGATCCAGTGCATGGATGAGTAAAGACATTGTATACAATGTGTTGACTGAAAAAAGCATAATTGTGGCAACCTTATTCGCCATTGTTAGTTACCTAAACCCTCTTGCATACGTAGATAGTAACATACTACTGTGATATATGAATAATCAGTCTGAGAAGTCTGCAAGATAAATGTATAATCCTCCGCAAGGCTATGTGATTACTATTGGTTAACAAAAACAGTCAGGTAACGTTCTCTCTCGTCGTTGCTTGTATGGAATGATCGAGGGTCGATGAATGCAATGTCCGTCACGCCCTCTCCTGGACTAAAGTGAGTTTGGTCGGCGAGCTTTACTTCGTATACAATCCACATTAACCACGCCTTCTTATCATCTATCCAAAACGATTTCTGTTTCACGATTTTGCCTACAGTGACACCATTTGATACACCAATCTCTTCCAAAAGCTCCCTTTTTATACCGTCTTCGGGTTCTTCGTCGTGATCAAGCCCGCCACCAGGTAGGTCCCATTTGTCGGAATTTTCTTTAACGAGTAGTATCTGGCCCTCATCATTTTTTATCAGCGCCTTCACGGCGACTCGGTAGAATGTGTTTGGGTAATTTCCTGACATATAATATTACATGATAACAAAAAAGACGGCTCTAACCGTCTACTTTGCTTCATCTGGTGCGGGCGGCGAGAAGAATCCATTTCGGATCGTGCTCGAAACTAAGAGGTAGTTTCTGCGCGCGCTCCTCATGAGCGCACTCGCATCTGGCGCGCTTTCGCACGCGATGCAAGTTCAACTCCGCGACATCAGACCAAGAAAATAGACCCTAACAGGTAGAGTCTATTTTCTTGGTGCGGGCGGCGAGAATCGAACTCGCATCACTTGCTTGGAAGGCAGGTATATTAGCCATTATACGACGCCCGCGAACTCTAGTTAGTATAGCAGAAATATGTAATAATATAAGCATAAGGATAAATAATATGGCGGATTTAAATCAATTCATTGACCCGGACTTTTCAAGCAGAGACACCGCTCATAGCAGTGGGCTGGGTTCTGGTGGCGGCAGTATGTCGATGGCCAGTCGTTATGAACTACGCAACCGCGAAGTGAGGGTAGTGGGGTCATACGATAGGTCACATTTGGGCAGGCAGAGCGGTAGAAAGATGTCGAAAACCGCTGATGACCAAAAGGGCAAAACTTATGACCCTAGTTCCGACACATTCGTAGAAACACCGAGCAACAGCAATAGGCAGTCCAGTTCAATCAAGGACAACAACCAAATAGACAAATCTGTCGAGCGAAGACATCAATTTACCGAACCAAAGGCGAGGAACTTCGATAAATTTAGGTAGTAAATTAGTTAACATGTTAACTAATCCGCAAAAGTAATAGGTCGACATAATGCCGACCTATTACTTTGGGGCGAATAATGGGTTTCGAACCCACGACCTTCGGAACCACAACCCGACGCTCTAACCAACTGAGCTATATTCGCCGTATCGCAATAACTATATCATATTTACTGGGGTAAATCTATACTTCGCGTACTGTTTCGATATGCGCGCCTAGGCTATTTAGTCGGTTCGCAAAATCTTCGTATCCGCGATTTATAGAGTATACGTCACGCAAGGTGGACGTTCCGGGAGCCGCAAGCATGGCTAGTAATATTACTACTGATGGACGAAGCGCTGGTGGCGACACGATGTCGGCAGCTTTCCATTTAGTGGGTCCCACTAGATACACACGGTGTGGGTCTAGTAGTTCTATAGTAGCGTTTAGTTTTGAGAGCTCCGTGAAATATATGGCGCGATTTTCGTATGACCAGTCATGTAACAGCGTACGGCCCTTGGCCACAGTGGCTATCAGTCCCATGAATGGTAGGTTGTCCATGTTGATACCGGGAAATGGCAGTGCGTGTAGCTTGTCCTTGGACGCTTTGAGTTTTGACGGAAGGATCGTCACATCCGCTAGGCGGGTATACCCGTTCTTGGCTTTATACTCATCCGACACCTCGTATTCCAGCCCCATTTCCGCTAAAGTTGCCAGTTCTATCTCTAGGAACTCTATCGGTGCTCGCTTTAGGGTGATCTTGCTATGAGTGACAACTCCTGCCGTTATAAAGCTCATCGCTTCTATCGGGTCTTCGCTAGGATAGTATTCCACGTCTTTGTTGATTCGCGATACTCCCGTAATCGTTAGAGTTGTCGTTCCTATGCCGTCGATTTTTACGCCTAATTTTTCTAGGAATACGCAGAGGTCCTGAATCGCGTAATTGGCACTGGCATTGCGAATAGTTACTGTATCTGTCTGCAAGGCGGCTGCCATCAAGACGTTTTCGGTAACTGTATCACCGCGCTCGGTCAATATAATAGTTCTTGAAACAGCTTTCTTCTTGACGGTCGCCTGGTACGAATCGGTAGTCGCGACTACGTCCATTCCGAATGGACGGAGTCCTGCTAGGTGGGGCTCTACGGTCCTAGTGCCTAAATTGCAGCCACCTGCGAAGGGTAGGCTAAATTTGCCGTATTGGTTAAGTAGGGGGCCTAAAAACATGATAACGGTCCGAGTGCGCTTTGCCGCGTTGATGTCCATTTGATCCAGCAGGAGTTTTTTGGGTGGATCTATCTCTAAATCAGAGCCATCATTAATCCAGCGTACCTTTACTCCTATGCTCTGTAGGACTTCAATGATGCGAAAAACCTCTTCTATGCGAGCTACGTGCCGCAGGGTAGTTTTGCCGGTATTTAGCAAACTGGCGCAGAGGAGGGCAACGGCAGAGTTCTTGCTGGTGTTTATAGTGATGCTACCAGATAGCTTCGAAGGTCCGTTGACACGGAAGTTTAACTTACCCGGAAGATTGAGAGTCATAATATCATGAGACAGAACGTCGCTAATGCGGGCTATCATCTCTAGGCTAACATTTTGACCGCCTTTTTCTATGCGGTTGATAGCGCTTTGACTCGTACCTAGCGCCTCTGCTAATTGCGCTTGTGTAAAACCTTTATGAGATCGGCTTTCTTGGATTAGCTTGCCTATTTTTTTCTTGTAATCAACAGATGACATACTAGTATATTTTATATCAATTATGATATAAAGTCAACGATAAAAAATTCGCATCATTTATTCATATGAGTGTATAGGTGGTATAATATTATTAATGTTGTAGCAAGCTAAATCAGTGCGAAAAATTGATTATTGCTATTTGAATGGAGGAAAAAATGAATGACACTGATGTAGCGGACTTGATAAATAAAGAAGAAAATCGTCAACGAGAGGGACTTGAGCTAATACCTAGTGAAAACTATGTTTCAAGAGACGTTCTAGATGCTCTGGGTAGTGTATTTACCAACAAATATTCAGAGGGGTACCCGGGGCGGCGATATTATGGTGGCCAGGAATACACGGATCAAATCGAACAGTTGGCGATAGATAGAGCCAAGAAGCTGTTCGGGGCGGATCATGCGAATGTACAGCCGCATAGCGGCGCGCCAGCCAACGAGGCTGTTTATAGCGCATGGCTAGAACCAGGGGATACGGTATTAGCAATGGATTTGAGCCATGGTGGACATCTGACGCACGGCGCGCCCGTAACACGAAGCGCGCATTTGTATAATTTTGTGCGGTACAAGATGAAAAATACAGAAACAGGCGAAATTGATTACGAGGAATTGCGTGCACTAGCGTTGGAGCACAGGCCAAAAATCATTTTGGCTGGATTCAGTGCCTATCCACGTGAGCTAGACTATGCCAAGTTCGCCGAAATCGGAAACGAAGTCGGTGCACTATTGATGGCCGACATGGCGCATATAGCCGGTTTGATCGTTGCCGGAATAGCAAAGAATCCTTTCGACTATGGCTTTCATGTGATTACTACTACCACGCACAAAACATTGCGCGGCCCCAGGGGTGGCTTAATATTGTCGAAAGGCACGGTGTCTAGCCCGCTAAAGGCGCCAGAAAAAACTATAGAAAATATTCCAACGCTAATAGACAGAGCGGTTTTTCCTGGAATGCAAGGTGGTCCGCATATGCACACGATCGCGGCGAAAGCCGTGGCCTTTGGCGAGGCACTAAAGCCTGAATTTCGTGATTACGCACAGCAAGTGGTAAAAAATGCCTCTGTGCTAGCGGAAGAGTTGAAAAAGCGCGGTTTTCATCTGATTGCTGGGGGCACCAGTAATCATCTGATACTTGCTGATGTACACAAATCTTTTGGAATTGACGGAAAGGTCGCCGAAGAGGCTCTGGATGCAATCGGGTTAACTCTCAACAAGAATGCAATACCAGATGACACGCTACCACCGTTCAAGCCGAGTGGGATTAGGCTTGGTACCCCGGCCATCACGACTAGGGGCATGCGAGAAGAGCATATGGAACAAATTGCGGAATGGATGAAACGAGCTATAGATGATAGAGATGACGATGCGCGTTTGAAAGAGTTGCGTTCAGAAGTTAATCAATTCGCTCGAAATTTTCCTCTACCGAGCGATAATCAATAGACAAAATAAAATCAGCCTCGATTAGGGGGCTGATTTTACTTGTAATCCTTGACTAGTTACATGTAGGTGTTGCATTATTTACGCCTGTCGTCGCTGAGCCTACGTATAGGTATACGGCAGCCGGTGTGGCTAGGCTTGCATCCCAGTATCCTACGCAACCACCGCCAGTGGCGCCACCTGCGTCCGGCCTGTACTGGATAGTACTACCATCCGCATGAGCTGATGTAAGCTGAGTGGTAACGACCGTCACTCCGTTAGGAATCCTCGCTACACCGTTCCAGCTGGTGAGAGCCGCGGTCGTCGCAGGATATCCCGAGCCTGTATCCGCGTTATACGCTTCGGCGACCTTTTGAACCGCAGAGGCATTCGCGCGTGCCGCTGTAGCGTTGGCCGATTGGGTGATACCATTGTACGCAACGATAACGATTGCAGCCAAAACGCCGATGACGACGACCACAATCAAGAGTTCGACAATAGTGAAGCCCCGTTGTTTTGATTTTTGAAGACTCATTTTAATTGATGCCCCTTATTAAAATTTCTTATGTTTACAATATAAATAATAGCAACATGCGAGCACAAGTGCAATAGGGGTTTTACAGTTCTAGGGGCTCTTGTTCCAGATTGATGCCGAATTTTTTTGCTACGGTCGTGGTGATTTCGGTTCTCGCGGCTGCCAAGTCGGCGTATCCTCGTGCGTTTTGGTTTACCAACACTACGGCGTTTCCATCATGACTCTTGATACCATGCAGAACACGACCCTTGAAATTTGCCGTTTGAATCAACCAGCCCGCTGGTATCTTGACATGAGCTTGATCTACGGTATATGTCGGCATGTTTGGATACGTAACCAACAACTGATCAGCAAAAGCCTTTTCGACGATTGGGTTTTTGAAAAAAGACCCCGCGTTTGGCAATCGGTTCGGATCGGGTAGTTTGTTATTACGTATCTCTAGGACTGCGCCTCTAATAATCTGTACGGTTACAGCCATAGCTCCTATTTGATGTTGTTCTAGATACTTCTGCAGAGCGTCATAAAAGGGTGGCTCTGGTCGTTTTTTCAAAAGCTGTAAAGTCACTCGAGTGATAACGTATCGTCCCGACTCATTTCCACGAAAGATACTGTGCCTGTAGGCAAATCCGCACTCTTCTTTTTTTAAGGTAGTAAAACTGTCGGTTTGAGTGTCATATGCCTCCAATGATACGAAAGTATTTGATAGTTCCTGGCCATATGCACCTATATTTTGAACAGGAGCGGCGCCCACGGTGCCGGGTATTCCGGACATGGCTTCTATTCCGGATAGGTTACGTTCTACCATTTGTTTAACGAACACGTCCCATGTTTCACCGGCGCCAGCAGATACAGTAACAGATTCTGGGGTATCTGATAGTATATCCACTCCCATGATGCGCATGCGTACAATAATGCCCGGAAAACCGGTGTCGCGCACGATCATATTACTACCACCACCTATGACATACACGGGTTGATTGAGCTTTTTACTATTTTGATACACTTGCTGTAAATCTTCGTCCGAGGTCACGTCACAAACGTAGTTGGCGTTCCCGCCAATTTTCATTGTTGTCAGGCCTGCAAGCGATATGTTTGTTTGGATGTTCATTATTTACGGTTATTATAGCGTAAAATGCAGATAAATGGTACAATATGCGTTGGCCAAGCGCATTGCGCACCCGTAGCTCAGTGGATTAGAGCATCTGTCTTCGGAACAGAGGGTCGTAGGTTCGAATCCTTCCGGGTGTACCAAGCAAAATATGGGCCAGTAGCTCAGCTGGTTAGAGCACCTGCCTCTTAAGCAGGGTGTCGAGGGTTCAAGTCCCTCCTGGCCCTCCAAGAAAATAGACCCTTCTCTGGGTCTATTTTCTTGTCTAGATAGGCTAGTATATAGGGCCGCTCTCGTACGAAGAGAAGAAATGGTAATCGTCGGTGATACGCGGAGTATTTCTACTAGTTGTGGTGCCATCGCCTAATCGACCATTTGCCCCGTTGCCCCAGCACATGATCGTGCCTTTCACTACGCCGCAAGTAGATGAAGCTCCCGCTGACACTGCAGTTGCGCTCTTTATCTCTGCTTGGCCGTAGTTTGTTTCCGGCATATTGCCGCCATTTAGTACTGTTGGAGAAGTTACATTTCCGGATGACGAGCCATTTCCTACTCGCCCGTTGCTCGCGTTACCCCAGCACCACAGGTTGCCATTTATCTTTGAATTGTTACCGTGCAGTAGGGCGCAGGCGTGCGTACCGCCGGCTGTCACCTTTGTGGCGAAATAACTATTGGCGCTAGCCGTAGGTACCAGCCTCTGTGTAGTGGTGCCGTCACCCAGTTGTCCATTTGAATTAGCACCAAAACAGCTGACTTTGGAGTTTATTACGGCGCATGTGAAGTTACTGCCTGCTGATATGGATGTCACTAATGGTCGTAGATCCGGGCTCGGAGCAGTTACCATTGGAGATCCGGCAGTTCCTCCGGTTACTAATGTCGGATGCGAGTTACCGCTAGTAGTGTTTAGTCCGGTTCGTCCGTTAGCGTTATTACCCCAGCAATACAGGTCTCCATTTGCGGTAGCGCACGTGTGAGTATATCCAGCTGCAATGTATCGTATATTTTTCCCAACGAGTATACTACTGTTTCCATCCACAAGTGTCGGCGACGTTCTTGTTGTCAGCGTGCCGTCACCTAGCTGCAAGTTGGAGTTCAGACCCCAGCAATATGCTTGGCCATCGGCTACGGCGCAGGTATGATTCTCTCCTGCGCTAACATTGTGAACTCGCATGCCCGCGAATGCCGAAACTAGTTGAGGGGTAGAGTAGTCAGTAGTATTACCTAGGCCCAGTTGACCGTTATTATTCCTTCCCCAACAGTACAATTGACCGTCGGCTATCGCGCAAGTATGGTTAGCGCCTACGCTAACGTCGCGCACATAAATGCCGACTGTTGTGGGCGGTGCTAGTGGACTGTATTGTTCCGATGTCGTACCGATACCCAACTGACCGTATGTGTTCCTACCCCAGCAGAACAAATTGCCATTTGCCGTGCCACACGAATGGCCATCGCCAACACTGATCGGGCCATCTGCGGCATACGTGCCTTCGTCTGTTCCTATCGGATAAGATCCGCCCTGACCGCTAAGCTGTGCGCTAGTGCGTGAGTTTCCAAATAATGATATGTTGCCGTTTGCCAGCACGCCCTCGTGGCCAAGACCCCAGCAATATAGTTGTCCATTCGCAATCAAACATCCATGCTGTTGGCCAGCGGCGATTTTGGTTGGGGTTTTACCAGTGAACCCAGTAGATGTAATAGGATTCCATGACCATATACCGCCACCACCTTGCCATGATGATCCCTGGCATTTTGCCACCCCGAAATCGATGATGCAGTATATACCGTCAAAACTGGCCGAGTCTGGGTTGTCGCCGTTGTCGTGTGAAGTCACGTCTGAATTTGCTAATTCTATCCAAGGTGGAGACCAAGATCCTGACCATAATGCACCAACGGCAGGACCGTTACCTACGCAGTAAAAATCATTCTGCGCCATCATACAACCAACGTTTGTTGTAACCTCGAATGTATCCATATCTACAAATTTATTGTTCAAAGTATGTCCAGTCAGCCATTGGGATTTGGCTGACATGTCATAAGCATCCTCGAATGTCGGCGTACATAGATTAAAGATGAGCACTAGTGGATTATTGACAGACATGAACCAGGCAGTATTGCACTGAATAGGAAGCGGTACTTCTACGCCAGCACAGTATACGCGGCCTATCGCCGTAAAACATGAGTCGTGCGAGCTAGTACCAATCCTCTCGGCCTTTTTACCAGAAAATGGCGAGGTAGTGTCTTTGAAGCCATTGAAAGTTGTGGGGGTCGAGTAACTAGGGTAGGCGCACCAGCCCAGGAAGCAACCTCCGTCACCATTTTGGCGAAATCCTCCATCACCCCATACGTGAACAGTACCGTCTTCGCGCAATGCCATTGCGTGAGGGGCTGCTATACCAAAAGGCCATATGATTGCAGGGTTATTACTATCAGATATTTGAACTTCTGGAACGTAATACCCATCCAGTGGTCCAGACGATGTTCTAGGTATATCGTTCGTAGGGTAGTCGATACTAGACCAAGCACTTTGACCTAATTGCTGATTTCCGTCACTACCCCAACAATATGGCAATCCGTCCGCAACCGCGCACGCATTTCTATTGGCAACGCTGATGTAAGTCACCGTTTTGCCGGCAATAGCATTCTGAACCCTTCTAGGCCACCCTAGGTCCCCGGGACTCGACACGCCGGCTTGGTTGCTTCCATTATCACCCCAGCAATACATTTCGCCATTTCCTATAGCGCAATCAGTTTCATTGTTCTTTATCTCATGGAGGGGTAATCCTGTAGCGACGGGCCATGGAGGTGTAGAGCCGGGCAGTGTATTTTTGACGGTAGACGTTATCGTTTCTACCGGATTTCCATTACCATCCAGCTTTTGAACGGTTCCAGTTGATACGACGGTCAATAGATTATTGGATAGCGTTGCGTTAGGAACGGTAAATGTAGTCCTATAGTCCGAGTTTTCGACTATGTATAGCCCAGAACCAGCTGCTCCTCCTCCGGAACAGTTCGTAGCGGGTGTTAATGCAGTCCAACTGAGAGGATCCGCGCTTGCTTCGATGCAACTGTTTGCATAGACTATGCCTGCGCGTGCAGCGTCGTTTGCAAGCGCGTCGAAATTTCGGCTATTTAGAACGACGGACGTATTTGATGTAAATTCCAAGAAAGTTGTAGACATAATCGTCACGCCCAATCCCAGCAAAATAGTTGCTGGTAGTATAAATCCTTTTTGCATCATTTTCCTCATCATGTACTCCCGTTTAGTCTGGTTATTCTAATCGTTCCCGTCTCTTGAGCAGTGCCAGCTCCCGCGGTAATTGAAATTACGACAGTTTGCGAACTAGAAGGTGCACTCGTGTTTGAGTACTGGCTTGGATATGTTGATGTACTGTTGGGATGTTCATAGTAGTTGACGGAAAAATCCGATACGTTATCTAACAATTTGGCGTCTCGGGGTGCTGAGTTGCATGGGCTAGCGGTTACGCCAACTTCACAAGTCGTTCTTTGCGCCATGGAATATCCACTACAGGTAGATGCCCCTGTATTTGCCAGTGTGCGGCGATACAGCGAGCCGCCTTTGACAAAATAAACTGTAGCATTCACAATCCCCGTTTCACAGTCGGGACCGTACACCAATGTTCGCGATCCGTCATTGTCAGTAGCGGCGAATTCCGTAGTAGCGTAATTGCTGGTTATGAGAACCCTTTCGCCACCATATCCGGTCCATGTCCATTGGGTTGGGCTACTGGGGTTTCCATTAGAACCAGAAGGGTCCGTGACTACACCAGTGTTGGTATTGTGGAAGCTGATTGCTAAGGCAATTTCACTCTCTAAGGCACGCAAGGTGCTTCGAACTTCACCTGTTTGCACGATGTTGTTTAGGGATTGACGGTTTGATTCATAAAAGCTATCTAGCGGGATAAACAAGATGATAAACAATAGGGATGCAATCGTGATTGATACGACTAACTCTACTAACGTGAATCCTCTGGATAGTAATTTATTTGACGAACGTAGCATGAGAGACGCTCTCCGATCCATACGTTACGGTTGAAACAATTCTAGCTGGCATGTTGGACGCGCAACCTCGGGGATAAAATACCCGTAATTCTTGGTTAGAATTTGATGGCAGTACTGTATTGCTTATATTTTCTTTGGCTAATCCGCTACTCGGCGAACCGTCTCCGTTCCATTTCAGGCTAGCGCCCGAAGCGCTCGTAGCAATGATGGTACCGGGTGCCGAAGGGTAGTTGAGCGTGTCATTGGTAGAATTACAAGTTATTGATCCTGGAATTAGGTTCTTTGACGTTACCTTACCCAGGTTTGATTGGGCTATGTCGTTTGCAACTGCCCGTTGGCTAATAAACTGTTGCTGAGATTGACCCGTTACGAACATTTGATAAAAAAGCCCAACAAACAGCGACAATATGACGAGGGTAACAACCAACTCGGCCACTGTAAAACCAATATCTGCCCTTTGAACCACCATAATTCTACTGCTTATAATAGCAAAATCACATTAAAAGCAAAAGAATCTATAGAGTCTTTAGGTCTTTTTGGCGACTGTTTTTTGTGCCTTTGGCCACTTGGAATCGTCAAAAGCTAGCCAAATCAGCCAAACTACAGGTAGGAATATTGCAAGTAATACGAACCAGCCTTCTTTGCCTAGCTTTTTACCGATATGGTACATCGCCATTATGATAAAGATTAACGATACGAATTGAACGAACGGGATTAGTGCTAATACGGCCCAGAAACCTTGCTGACCGCCCATTTCCAACAGTTTCCACGTGTTGTATATTGGCACCCAAGCTGTCCATTGAGGTATACCTGCCTTTTTGAACAATCTACCCAATAAAAAGGCACCGATCGCGTAGGCTGCTATCCAAAATATAATCAAAAAAACCATGACTCCGGCCACCACCGCTGGGTCTGCATCGCTGGCGTAAGCCGAATCGTAATTGTAATAATCCATCTTTATGTCCTTATGCTAATATCTAGTTCATTGTAGCACACGAGGGGTTATGCTAATCTAACAGAGATGAAAGAACTAAACGGTAAAGAGCTAGTTGGATTTATAAAGGAGCGCCAAGCGAAGCAGGTGCGAGCCTTGCGCCAAGCGCATCATGTATATCCCAAGCTTGCAATTGTTCAGACTATTGATAGCTCGGTGATTGATTCCTATGTTCGGCTAAAGCGCGCTTATGGCGAGGATATTTTGATTGACGTTGAAGTTTACAAGATAGATCAATCGGATATAGCCGGCGTAGTAGACAGGCTTAACAAAGACGATTCTACGCATGGAATCATTATTCAGTTGCCTCTCGCGGACAAGTCGGGTACGCAACAAACCGTGGACTCTGTTGCCCCCGAAAAAGACGTGGATGGTTTGGGTGAAGGTGCGATTTTAGATCCCGCAACACCATTGGCGATAATTTGGTTGCTAGCAGGATATGGCGTAGAACTTGCGACGAAAAAGATTGCTATCGTTGGCAACGGCAGGCTAGTAGGCTCGCCGTTGTCGCGGTTATGGAGAGCAAGCGGATATGACGTGACTGTCTTTGACGAGGATAGCGAAGAGATGAACTCGCGTCTTGATCAATTCGACGTAATAGTCACTGCTACGGGTGTACCTAGGCTGATTGGGCCGGACGACGTAAAAAGCGGGGCTGTGATAGTAGACGCGGGTACGGCAGCAGAGCACGGAAAAATAGTCGGTGACGTATCATCAGAACTCCGCGCTAGAGACGATGTATCCATCACGCCCGAAAAGGGCGGGGTCGGACCGCTGACAGTAGCCGCGCTATTTGACAATGTCATCCGTGCGGCGCAAATGACAATAAAAAAGAGTTAAACTACAAGCCTAACGCTTCTTTGACGCGCTCGACTACTTCACTAGGTGTCAACTCTGCCTTGACTATGTAGTTTTGTATGCCTAGGTCTTTGAGTTTTTTCGGAGATTCTTCGATTCCTAGATTTGTCAGGATAATTACAGGGATAGTCTTGCCCCATGATTGTGATCGGATGTGCTCCAAAGCTTCTTCGCCGCCCATTTCAGGCATCTGTAGGTCCATCAAAATCATGTCGGGTTTGAACGACTCGACCATGGTTATGCCGGATTTGCCGTTGTCTGCCACCTGAACCTCAAAACCATCGGCTTCGAACTTCATTCGATACATTTGATTGATAACAGAATCGTCTTCGATAATAGCAATTTTTGTCATACAAATAGTGTAGCATTTTTCATACTAATGAATCCATAGAAAGAGATTCTTCTAATTATCGCTAGGATGCGTATCGGCAACAATCTGGCGATCTAGCATACGAATCTCGCGTGGGGCTGTGAGATCATCATGGGTTATCGACAACACTGTGATACCGAACTCTCTGGATAGTTCACTCAGTGCTTCGTGGGTTTTGATTTTTGATTCTATGTCTAGATTGGCTGTTACCTCGTCTGTGACGACCACGTTAGGATTAATAACAAGCCCTGCGGCGATTGGGACACGCTGCTGTTGCCCGCCAGATAAATCGAGCATTCTTCGATGTATGAGGTGACTGATACCTAGTATTTCGTAGACAGATCCAAGCCTATCCTTATCGATATCTTTTATACCTTTTAATCCCGCGTCTAACATAACCTCCTGTTCAACCGTATTGTCGCTATCAAAAAAGGGTTTTTGCGATATAAAACTGATATTTCGGTATTTTAGAGGGTAGTGGGGCGGTAAAGTAAATCGGTCTTCTGGATCTTTTTTACTCCTCATCTCGTAGCTGATATCACCGGTATAATCTAGTTGGTCATTACGCACGTCGCACATGGCGGTCGCGAGGAAGGTTTTGCCCGCCCCAGAAGGGCCCTTGATAACAGCGTGGGTTCCTTGCGGTATGAACACGGATACGTTATCCAAAATCTTTTCGCCTATTCTACTCGTTATTGATAAATCTTTGACACGTATATCCAAGTTGTATTCGCTAGATGGGTATTCTAATCCTTTTCTCATTATGCGCTGCTCCCTAGTTCCTCGTGGACATTAATGCGTCTTGTCATCATATAGGTGGCGGCCGCCGATGTTGCACCAGCTGCAATAGCGGTCACAGAGTAGCCGCTAGCAATTGATGGAATATCAATACTTTGGCTCATGCCGTGCTGGGTAGAGTTAATCATATACGTGAATAATGTATAGACGCCTAGTCCTATTGGGATCGATCGTATAACATCACGTTCGGATGCAAGAAATTCGGCGGTTGTTAACGTGGATTTGGGGACATCTCGGCTCAAACGTACGGCTAGTTTTTTGCGACGGTTCGCTATTTGCATGCCCTGTAAGATCGCTATACCGGCAGCGCCAAGACCCAATTGTTGAAAAATCAAATTCATTTGCGAAGGCTTTACGCTTCCGTCCCAGAACTCTTGGTTTTCTTCGATAAGCTCCTCGAACGAGCGTGCGACGTACTCAGTGTCTAATTGGTTGTTGATTTTATCCAAAGTGCCCCGTTGTGGTAATTCAAGTCCATTAGCGATTAGCATTAATGAATCAGGGTATACACATTTATCAAGTTGTTCGACCGAACCAAGTGCCATAACCCGTCCTAGACCTGGCTTTACGTCGATCGTGCTAGCGACGGTCGCTGGACGCCCGTTTATCTTGACCGTGTCACCGGTGTCTACGCCTAACTGTTCGCCTACGATAATAGACATGTCATCACAGTTTTCTATGGCAGGCATATCAATATTGAAAGCTTGGTTCAGTGACTCGTTAGGTACTCCTACAATTGGTCCCGAAGTCGGGTTGTTGAGGCTAGTTGGATCTTCCACCTTTCCTAATTCAAAGATAAGGGGCATCGGTGTACCGCCCGCTTCGCTGACAGCAGTTGCCGTGTTAGCGTAATCGACGGGCATGTGGTTTCCTAGAGCGCCTTCGTAACTTGTAAATACGGGCGTGATTGCTTGCTCGGCACCGTACAGGGCCGCCGCTCGCTGGATAGGCTCGGATGCGTTATCAGCCGCCGTATCGCCAAGGCCTGATGCTGAAGCAATTGTTCCCATGATTCCGCCGGCTAGCGCGATACGTACCCAGTGGCTATCTTGATGCGTGAAATTATGCATGTGATGCAGGCGGTTATCTTGGCGACGACGATATTCGTATATACCCATGCCGGCCAAGCCAAGGCCAAGCACGATTGGACTATAGTCGCGCAGACCATCATTGGCCTCAATCATACTCTTTGTTCCAGATGTGCTAACTTCTGGTGTCGGGGTGAGTCCTATATTGACGATGTCATCCAGGCCTTCGGGCGCATTGTATTCAGAACCAGATAGGATAAAACCAGCGGCAGCGGCACTCGCCAATGCGACGCCACTTTTTTTCAATAAACCTCTCTTTTCTTGCGATTTGAGGGGTTTTAAAAATTCTGTTTGACCAAGATTAAATCTAGATTTACTATCCACCTTTTTTTCGCTATGTCGCGCCAAGATATATCTCCTTTGATAAAAATACACTCGACCTACGGCCGAGCTACCTTCCACTTATCCTGTTGACTATGTATTACAATAACATATTTTGTAGAATACATCAACGGAGTAGCCATTGAAAATACGTAGAATAGTGTTATAATATATATCATCGACACGATAGCGTATTGTGGCGATAGTCCGCGATTAAAATGCATGCGAGTTTGACTGCGTGCACGAACCTGGAAAGGTCAGTTATGAAACAGTCGCTACAAGAGCGAATGATCGACTCTGCCACGCAGAAGTTCCAAAGGCTTCTGACGCTACAGGTGGCAATGGTGAGCGGCGCTGAAAAGGCCGAAAGCCGTATCGGATCCGTTCTTGGCCGAATTCGTAAGGCGCCGGGTCGTGTGTACGACCGGTTCGTCTTTCGAGTCGGTCACTAGGCCCCAATCTGACTTGCCGATATACTCGATGGGTCGCGTATGTAACGTAACCCATCGAGTATAAAAACTCATGAGTCACCAAGCTGGGACGTAGAGTCCTTTTTATTTTGATAAACACTATCGTGATTGAGTCGAACTAGTGTAAGATTAATCAGATAAGCCCGAGGCCGTATACTTGAATATTAATAAGTATTATTATATAATAAGAAAAATAAATGATAATTAGCAATGAGATGACGGTATCAATGAATCCCGAAAGCGAACAAAACTTTGAAGCCCCGGCTCGATTAGGAGTAGGAGATGTTGAAGTGTCTAGGGGTCCGTACAAGCGGGAAGTGTTTGAAAGAGTTTTGCCGTTCCGCGTGAAATTCGTAGACTCGCAGAATTGGAGAACTAATACTGTTGACGAACTGCCTTTCGCACTGAAATGGTTAGATAGTCCAGATTGGGCGCGTGAACGCCTAGAAGTTGACCAATACGACGTGATGGACGAGACGTATAACCTACTATTGTCCGAATGGGATACGCCCGAAGCAATTGCAAGTCTTCGCCTGAGCCGTATAGGTTCCGTCGAAGAGTCACTTAGCTGGTCTATGTTCAATGGAGCTGGAGATTGGATGAAGGCCCAGGCACAACGACATGACGACGGTCGGACTATGGAGTATTTGAATGAGATTGCGAAGGACGGGAAACTCTGGGACTTAACCCGTTTTGCTACGCCGGTTGACCGAGCCGTCGAGCCAGATCGTTTGGTCGGTGGGATGTTGGAGCTGTTTGCCGTGGGATATGGCATGATGCGCAACGAGATTCCCGAGGAAGTAAAAGAGCAAAGGGATGATATTCGTTGGATCTTCAACGGCACGAAATTATTAGTGATGGCACTTGAGCACACGGGTATACAATTTGATGTCATAGCCAAGGGAAAGATTAACAAAGATGATCAGGGTAAATCATATTTTTGCGTCGTAAAACCCGAAGAGGGATTACGCTATTTAAGGACGCATGCGGACGAGTTTGAGTTTTCAAACAAGCACGTTACCAATGGACTGCTAAAAGCTAATGCTTTATAATCCACGATAGGTGGATACAGAGACTATTTTCACTATTTTGGTATTAGGGGTTTCCATGGTGGCCATTATTTTGCTGGGCGCCATTGTTTTCATGCGCAACCCGAAGCAGTTGCTTAACAGGTCTTTTTTTGCCTTGTCCTTGGCGGCAACGACTTGGATATTAACCAATCTTATTTTTGCACTATCTGATAACCAGACAGTGCAGTACGTGTCGGCACTGCTTAGTTATGGTGCGGCTGGTCTGATAGCGTTATTTTTCCTCCAATATTCCTTTGGCATGGCGAATATAAACCCGAGAAGGCTAAAGAACGGGTTAATCTATGGTGTTGGTCTGGCGGTTTCGGTTACTTCTGTTGTTCCGGGGGTGTTAGCGACTAAAGTCGTAAACGACACGATTGCGACTAACGTAATACCGCTCATTATTTATGGTTCATATATTTTTAGTTTCATGATTATCGCGATCGTTGCCCTGTTGTTGGCTAGAGCGAGATCATCGGGCATGGAGCGGAACAAGATTACGATTGTTCTCATGGGGCTGGTCTTGGCTGCTATAGTTGGCGTATTTTGCAACCTCATACTGCCTATTATGGGTAACTACAGCCTAGTAGAAGTGGGGCCAGTCGCAACGCTAATATTCGTCGCAACCAGTACGTACGCAATCATTAGACATCGGTTGTTTGATATCAAACTTGCGGCCGTTAGAAGTGCCGCATATGTTCTATCGCTTGGTAGTCTCGCGCTGATATACTATTTTCTTGCCTATTTCTTCTCGGTCCTACTACTAAATGGAGAGACTACCTCGTCGATTAGCCTTAGTCCCGTGAACGTAGTAATCGCTCTGGGTCTAGCGTTTATATTTCAGTACATTAAACGCTTCTTCGACAGGGTTACTAATAGTATTTTTTATCGTGATAGCTATGATAGTGAGGCTTTTTTTGGTGCGCTCAGTAACCTACTCTCGTCAACAACTGATTTGAGAGGTCTTTTGGAAAGAGCCTCAAAGCAGATTGCCTCCACCTTCAAGTCCGAGCAGGCTTTATTTTTCATTTACTATAAGAATCGTATAAATCACCACATGTCAGCTGGAACTTACGGACATACGAAAATGCCCGTTCATGATGCCCGCACCTTGGACAATTACGTCGAGAATAATAGGCAAAAAATATTTCTGACTGACACTCTACCCGAAAGCGATAACGCATTACGGCGCATGTTGTTGAGCCACCGTATAGGTTTGGTAATGCCGCTGTGGCACGAAGATCAAATACTCGGTTATTTATTACTAGGAGATCATCAAGGGGGTAGATATAACAAACACGACCTGAATGTTCTGACGGCCATAAGCAGCGAGCTGGTCATTGCCATTCAGAATGCACTAACACTCCACGAAATCAAAGAGCTCAATGCAACCCTGCAACAACGTATAGATGTCGCCACCAAAGAACTCCGTGCTTCAAACAATCAGTTGAAGCATTTGGACGAGATCAAAGACGAATTTATTAGTATGGCAAGTCATCAGTTACGAACGCCATTGACTAGCGTAAAAGGTTATCTGAGCATGCTACTTGACGGCGATGCCGGAAAAGTAACACCGCGTCAGCAGAAACTGATGCTAGAGGCGTTTAATAGTAGCGAGCGAATGGTGAGGTTGATTGCGGACTTTCTGAACGTATCAAGGTTACAATCGGGAAAGTTCCTTATAGACAAGGAGCTGGTAGATTTCAGGGAACTTGTAAAGCAAGAGGTGTCTGACCTAGAGTTAATCGCAAAAACACGAAATATAAAGTTTCGTACAAACATAACAAAACAAGAGCTGCCATTGATGGCTGACAAGTCGAAGATTCAGCAGGTTGTTATGAATTTTATCGACAACGCAATATATTATTCGCATCCAAAAAGCACTGTCATTATCAATTTGGAGAAGGTTAAGCACAATGTCGCTTTTACCGTTGTAGATACTGGAATAGGCGTTCCGGAAGATGAGCAGTCTAAGCTGTTCCATAAATTCTTCCGAGCGAAAAACGCTCGTAAACAACGCCCCGATGGGACGGGCGTAGGCATATATATGGCGAGGCGCGTCGTCGAGGAGCATGGGGGTAAAATTATCTTTAGTTCACGAGAAGGCAGAGGGTCAACATTTGGATTTAGTATACCGATAGTAGAGGATGAGGGGCATGGTAAAAAGACCGATAAATGACATTACGACTCCGTTCTTTTCGGTATCAGTAGTAAAAAATGACAAAATTCAGGGTATAGACACATATAGGGTAGAGGCCAAGGACAGGTTTCATGCATGGCCGCATCATATTTCGAGGCGTGCCGTCTCTATTTTCACCCGCACCCTGGACAGGTATTTACGTAAACGTCCACACCTAACCTTTGACCATCCGCGTAATCATGTTCGTCGTATTGTTTATTTTCCTCCAGCATTTAGGGCGTGGACGGCCTATATGCCTGGAGGATTCGCGACGTACTCCGTACATAACCCAGATCATAAACGCCTTTATAGTGGTAAAAAAATAGACATGATTACGAAAAACCTTTTTCGACATTCTATCGATGCGATTGGTTTGCGATCCAGGGCGTATGCAATGGCGTGGTACGCACACCATGCTACCAGTGGAAAAAAGGACATAACGTGGTTATCGATAGCCGCCGGTACAGGTCAGCCCGTATTTGATGCCACTAAGATTATCCCTGCGAACAAAAGGTACTATTTATGTGACATGGATGGTGAGGCGCTGCGCTTTGCGCGACAATTATCGAAAACATATGACATAGACGACGAAGACATCTTTACGTCAAAACTGGACTTGACCCGGGAAGGCGTTCTCGAGAGATTAATGGCTGATACTCGACCGGACGTAGTGGACGCTATGGGCTTTTTCGAGTATTTAGATGACAAAAGAGCAGTTGAAGTACTTATTGCGATCAGAAAATCGCTAAAATCTGGTGGCGTTTTTATCTTTACGAACATGCTAGACACACGAAAACAGCTAGATGTCCACAAGCGCGGCATGGGATGGCCTGGCGTGATTCCACGTAGCGTCAAACAAGTCTCGCATTTGATGACCAAAGCGAAGATACAGAAAGATTCGCAAAAATTGATACTGCCCGAAGATGGCGTGTACGGTGTGTATATAATAGAAGGATAGTAAAAAAGAGGGGGGCGAAAAATGATTAGCGCAGCGTTCGAACAGATCATTTTGATTGTTACGATAGTTGCTCAAATTAGCTTGATTTTGTTGCTCCTTAGCTCTCGCAAACACGCGCTCGTTAGGTGGGTGATTATTGCGCTCGCGACGCTGTGTGTGATATGGCCGGCTGGACTCCTCTTGTTCATCACGCAAACCAGTGATCTAGCATTTACGACGGCGGTAGTAAAGGTTTACTACCTAGATGGTGCGATGATAGGCGTGTTATTGGTAATACTGGCGCATTTGATACCGTACAGTCGCAAGATTGCACTAAAACTAAAGGCATTTTTGGCGCTGGTCGTCGCTGTCATAGCGGTTATTACATTATTACCGAATGGCATGATAGAGTCTGTAAATCTGGGCGGTGACCATAACTCGGTGACTCTGAATACGCCACTTTATTTTGTGTATGTAGCTTTCTTTGGGTTGGTAATTGCTATTACCATGACGTTGTTTATGCTGGGCTATCGCAGGGCTATTCGCGATAAACAGCATAAAATAGCCGCTCAAACACGAACGATGATTGCCGGGCTGGCGGTGGCCCTGGGTTTTGGATTTTGGTTCAATATATTGCTTCCATTTTGGGGGGACTACAGCTATGTTTGGGCCGGTCCGCCATTTACGCTTCTATTCGTCGTGGCTATGTTCTACGCGATTATTGGCCAAGGTTTATTTGATCTTCGTGCAGCGTTGGCTAGGTCCACGGCTTACCTATTATTACTCGCGACTATGGTCGCGAGCTACGCGATCATAGTATTCACGGTAACCAATGTCTTCTTTGGCCATAATAACCAGAGAGCCACGCTGTTGACATACGTTTTGCTCGCGTTGTTCTTTACGATTACCTATCCACCTATCAAGAGATTTTTCGATCAGTTGACATATAAACTCTTTTATAGGGACGACTATGATATCAAGGAGAGTCTAGCCGATATTACAGAGGTCACTAGCGAAGAGTTACAGCTGGAAAAGCTTGTCCGTCGTTCTCTGGACGTGTTACATGAAAGCATAGCGCCGTCGTATATAAGTGCGTATATAGTCGATGACGAGGGTAAGGTTCGACACTATACCAGCGGGCCTCAGCCACCAACTCCACATCAACGAAAGCTTCAGTTGGAAGTGGTTGGTACGTTGCTCGACAGATTGCCAAAAGTAATAGACGCTCATGATAGTCAAGTGCTCAGCGAAACTGGCGCCCAGCAAAGAATCCGTAAGGCGGACGTATCTATGCTATTGCAATTTGTTGTCCAGCGCGAGCACATAGGAGCGCTATTCCTGGGCGATAAACAAAATGGCACGCAGTATAACGAAAAGGATCTGCAATTACTAACGACCGCTACTGACGAGCTGGCGCTTGCGATACTCAACTCCCAAAGGTTTGAAGAAATTCAGCATTTCAACGATACGTTACAATCGCGAGTAGATAGCGCCACCAAACGTCTTCGCCGTAGTAATCAAGAGCTAAAAAAGCTCGACAAGGCAAAGGACGAGTTCGTTAGTTTGGCAAGCCATCAGCTACGAACCCCATTAACGAGTATCAAAGGCTACATTAGCATGGTCCTAGAGGGTGATACCGGAAAAATAAATGCCCAACAACGCCAAGTGTTGGAGCAAGCTTTTGCCAGTAGCGAAAGGATGGTTCATTTGATTGGTGATTTTTTGTCAGTTTCTCGCCTACAGACGAACAAATTTACCATAGAGCTCTCACCGACTGACTTGAATCGAGTTATCGAACAAATGGTAGCGAGCGTTCATCCTATCGCTGCCGAGCGTAAGGTTAAATTATCTTTCGACGGCGTTGTCAGCAAGAGACACATATTGTTGGATTCCGCAAAGATTCAACAGGTGGTCATGAACTACCTAGATAATGCTATCTACTATTCGCGTCCTGGAGGTAAGGTAACGGTTACGTTAGACTATTTGGACAAAGAGGCGGTACTAAAGGTGAATGATGACGGCATAGGCATCCCAAAGAGCGAGCAGGAAGCTCTATTTACGAAATTCTATCGGGCCCAGAACGCACGTAAAAAGCGTCCGGATGGAACGGGCGTAGGATTATATCTAGTAAAAAAGATAGTTACGTCACACGGTGGGTCAGTAATATTCACGTCCAAAGAAGGAAAAGGATCTACGTTTGGCTTCCGAATACCAATAAAAGAAACAGACAAAGATAGTTGAGCTAAATAAATATACCAATAATACCAACGATTACCACTATTACTATCAGCGCAATTATCGCCACTGCTAGCAAGGGTTTTACTATACGTTTGTTGTCTATCCACCATTGTTGTAAAGGAGGGCGCTTCACTGCGCTGACTTTAACGATAGTTGGCTGAACGCTCGTTGAACTACCTTTGTATTGTTTTCGTCGGTTAGCTAATCTCTTTTTCTTGTTGCTCATAAATATATAATATCAAACAACCCCCGAAATTTCGGGGGTTGTTTGGTTTAGAGCTGACGCTCAGGAGCGGTCAGACTCTTTAGCGCTTACTGATCAGATCGCGCAGACGATTGCTAGTAGCAGCGTAAGCTGCACCAGCCGCACTTATACCTAGACCGGCGATAGCGACGATTCCGCCGTCAACACCAGTTTTAGGAAGTTCGACAGGTGGTTTTTCACCTGGCTTACATGTGCGCTTGACGGTGACTTTAGCGCCGTCTTCTTTGTATGATTCGTTTGCTGTGACACGAGCAACGTTATTTAGCGTGGATTTGCCACAAGGCAATTTGTCTTTTCCGGCTACCTTCGCAGAAAAGATCATCCATGCATTTGAACCTGGTAGGTATGAACCTACGTCTAGACCAGTAGTCGTCACACCGTCGTTGGTTTTTACGCCGTCGGGGTTATGTGAGTTTCCTAGAACAGAACTACCTTTTACATACTTGATGTGGCTAGGTAGCATGTCTTTTAGAACTACGTTGTCTAGCTGTGAATCACCAGTGTTTTTAAAGTTAATCAAATAATCAACTTTTTCACCCGGTTTCGCTTCGTAATTTTCCACCCATTTATTCTCGCCGTGCTTGCTAACTTTCTTTTCGATTTCGTAGTTAGGCTGTTCAGCGAACTGTGGTTTTACTCGGAAGTATACCCAACCACTGTATTTGTAGCAGCCAGGGATTTCGCCGTTTAGCGATTCGTATCCTAGTAGTGCACCACCGCTAGTGACGATATTGTCAGATAGCTGTGCGCCAGCTGGTTCAGAACCTACTCCGTTGTTGTGCCAAGTTGCAGAACCTGGAACGTAAACTAGGTTAAAGTCCTTGCTAGAGGTAAACTTTACGTCATCCCAAACTTGCGTAGGGTTGGCGTTATCAGCGCTAATGAAAGTGCTGATAAAGTTTTCTTTGCCAGTGTTTGGCGAAATAGCCGCGCTAGCACGTACGTTGTGTGCTACCAAGTTCAGGTGTTCGGCGGCGTTGTTGTGTACGTACATACGTACAACGTATTCTTTACCTGGTTCGGCAACAACTTCGTCTTGCCAAGCCATGTTTGCGTCACCCGCGTCTTTAACAGTTGCGAATAGACGTTCGTCTCCGTAAACCGAGTTATCGGTCATAGAGTTAAATGTTACGTACGAAGCAGGATTCTGCTCCGTAAAAGTTGGGCGACCAGGGCCCCATGCCAGCAATGAAGCAGGCACGACAACCGCAGCAACTAGTACTGCGATGATTGTTGCGGTACGCTTTGGAGCGTAGCGCAGTAAACCAATAAGTTTTTGCATTGGTTACTCCTTTCATTATCCCTTTCGGGGTAATTGTCAAATTAATATTGACGGTAGCTTTTTCGTGTCGTGATCTGATTGTTAAATTGCTAACGTGGTAGCCCAAAATCAGGTTATGTCCGTTTTGTAATTTGGAATTTAGCGCAAAGTATAGGCGGGTAGGGTGGGACAGGGGGCGCGCTGGGCGCGCCACCCTGTCCACACTGATGGGTATCAAACTCCAGTCCTACATGCCCGGTGGGGCAACGTAGTCATCCGCGGGCTCCGATTCGGGTGCCCTGCCAACGGCCGGTGGTGCCGGTGTCGCTGGGGGAGGAGCCGGAGTAGCGTCGGGCACTGGTTCCGGTTCTGGTTCCGGTGCCGGCGTATACTCGGGCGATGGAGTTACTCGTGGCGTCGACGCTTCCGTCTTCCATGGTGCTGGCGTCTCGGGACGACTCTGATCCGGTGCCGGATACAGAATCGTTCCACCATCACCTTCGGCGCACGGCTGCCCAGCAATTTCACACGAATTCTTGGGCGGCGTCGTCGTGACCGGTGGTGTCGTGGTTGGCGGTGTAGTCGTCGGCGGAGTCGTCCGCGGAGGAGTTGTGGTCCTCGGCGGAGTCGTCGTCACGGGCGGCGTCGTCGTGATGGTCGTCGGCGGGATGGACGTGACCGGCGGTGGAGTGATTACCACCTTGGTCAGCCACCACAGATTCCAACAGCTCATCAGAATACCGGATTCGTACCGGTAGTTCACGAAGTTGCCGTCCTTGTCCTCGATGATCGGAACCAGTGTCAAACGTACCTGGTCCCGCTGGTCGAGGAAGGGCTCCATCCGCTGATCCTCGAACCACGTGTTCATGATCTGATCATGACGTACCACGCGGATCTTTTTCGGATCGAGCTTGTTGTCGCCCTCGCCGATGAACTCGTACCGTTCCGCGACCAGCTCCCTGGCGTCATCATCCGACGTGCCGTCGGTGACGATGATTGCCAGCGCGCTGTGGTCGGGATGGTTCTTCGCCCACCGTTTGATGTCGGCCCACTTGAATCCGGTTTCGCCGGACCAACGGTCCACCTGGTCCTTGTACCACTGGGGCGGATCACAGTTCACGAACTGCTTCCACGTCCAGACGGTACCGCAACCCTTGATGAACTCCTCGGTCATGACGGGCGGAACTTCGCCGGTGGTGATCACCGGGACGGTCAGTTCCTCGCCAGACGGATTTTCCACGTCGGCTTCGTCGGACACGGTCGGTTCGGCGGCATCAGACGGTGAGGGCGTGGTCTCGGGTGGCGTTTCTGGGTTGTCGCCCAGACCGCACGCTGTACCGAATACCCCCATCACGACTACTGCACCGACTCCGGTCAGAATCCTTACCTTGTCGAAATTGATTCCCATGATGGCTCCTTTCCTATCTCATGGGGCTCGCCGTAGCGAGCTAACTCCCTACGGCACTGCTCCCCA
>CAZXJP010000001.1:0-30208 GCA_964641025.1 uncultured Candidatus Saccharibacteria bacterium | reverse complement strand
GTCTGGCCACGCGAACGTGACGAGGCATGCTGCCCTAACTAGGTCAGGAGAAATGCGATATACTTTGCGCTAACAGATACAACGTTAGATGTACCTGCTCTAGTTTTTACAAACTAGACATAACCTGATTTTAAAGTTTCCACAGTAAAGCTAAGACCGCCATCAGGGGTCTACCACCTCACTTTCACTAATTATACTATCACAAAATCATAAAAAAGTCAATGCTTATGCAATCAAAACACGAAAAAAACAAGCATTTTTGCGGAATACTAGTCGCAAACCTACAGGAGTACGGATGTATAACTGCGTCGCGTTCATAAAAGCTAAGAGGTAGCTTTTCTGCCCTGCTCCTTGTTATCGAACCCCAGGGTTCGATTTCTCTAGGAGAAACACCAAGATTAAAGCCCCACACGAGGTGAGGCATTAATCTTGGTGATCCCTACGGGAGTCGAACCCGTGTTGCCAGGATGAAAACCTGGTGTCCTAACCACTAGACGAAGGGACCGTATAGCTTGACCCAATATATCAGAATCAGTACGTATTGTCTACCCCTGTTGGTGGTATTGTTAACATTACCGAATATGATATAATATGTATTAATTCTCAAGGACGACTAGAAAGGAAATCATGAGGAGGTACATTACGGTTGCATTAGCACCCGTTATCGCTGTCGGAATGGCGGCGTGCTCGACGTCTAACCCACCACAAGAGGTGATAACAGAGACCGAGATGACAACGGTGACGAGTCAACCGGACAATCAGAATCCAACGACCAGCACGCTGTTTCCGCGTCCCAGTGAAACGGCGAGAACCATAGTGCCGTCGGTGCCGGCATGTAGCCCTGGTCTGGACACGAGCGGTTGGAATACAGATCGTGACGAACCCAGCTGGCAAGAGCTGCTACTGGAAGAAACGGATCCGAACAGGCAGCCATCAGTCGACGCGCCGCTAGTGGACGTACGTATCTGGCGTGGCGAATGTCATGACTATGACACTGTCGAGTTCGTTATCGACACCACTCTCAACGACTGGAGGCACAATGATCGACCGTGGTTCACGGCTGGCTACGTCACCGACGCGGTCTATCAGGAAGGCTCCGGTAACGAGGTTTCAATCAAGGGTGACGCTTTCTTGCAGGTCACGGTACGTGCTCGCGCGGCCGAATACAACTTTCATCATGAAGGTCATGTCGATACGGTGAACGCATACCAGTATCGCCGCACTCCTGGGGCTACTCTTCGCCACATCCGCGAGGTAGTCGGAGCCGGCGAACAGGAAAACCAGTTCACCTTTGGCATCGGCGTGGATAGAAAGCGCGATTTCGCCGTCGAGTTTCACAGCTATGACGACGGAAAGACGGCGGTAGTGGTGCGGTTCGCCGACTGATCAGGAGAGCAACCAATAACAGGTCCCGTTCGCATGGATCAAATTCCATGCGAACGGGACCGCTTTTCGTTTGTAAACAGTTCTGATTTACGGTGTAAATATGTATACTAGGTATAGTGAGCATTATTTTCAAAAGAACAAAAATATTAGCAAGTGTTGGTCCACCGGTAGATAGCCCAGAGATGATAGGCAAAATGCTAGATGCCGGCGTGAATGGCTTTCGGTTCAATTTTAGTCACGCAAAGTACGATGACGTAGACAGGCAGATAGGCTGGGTTCGCGAGGCTAGCTGGAAAAGGCTAAAGCCAGTAGCGATCGTACAGGATCTGCAGGGCCCAAAAATACGACTAGGTAACCTAAAACAAAAGCTAGAAGTTCATGCCGGAGACGAGCTCGCTTTGCAATACGGCATAGAACACGAAGGCGGTCTACGAATTCCCGTGCAGTATGATTTATCCGAAAAGGTAAAAATAGGCGAGCCGGTATATATATTCGATGGGAAGGTAAAAACCACGGTCACGGATGTTCGCGACGACAAGTCGGTCATTGTAAGGGTCGAGAACGACGGCGTGCTGATGAGTCGTAAAGGTATTAATCTACCCGAGACAGATTTCGGTGGCGATATATTAACAGACAAAGATTTAAAAGATATCGAATGGGGTTCTGGGAAAGACATCGACTATGTTGCCCTTAGTTTCGTTCAATCTGCTGACGACATACTCACGCTTCGCCAATTATTGGTTAGCCACGATTCTACCGCACAAATTATCGCGAAGGTAGAAACCAAGGCCGCTATAAAGGATGAGGAATTAGAAAAAATCGTAAAAGCCAGCGATGGCGTCATGGTCGCCAGGGGTGACTTGGCCGTCGAAGTAGGCGCGGAAATCGTGCCTATAGTTCAACGCAAGATAATTGCATTGTGTCGTAAGTACGGCAAGCTATCAATAGTTGCCACGCAACTATTGGCGAGCATGGTTGATTCTCCAGAGCCAACTCGTGCTGAAGCTAGCGATATAGCAACGGCTGTAATTCTAGGCTCCGACGCGGTAATGCTGAGTGACGAAACGGCGAACGGCAACTATCCGATAGAGGCGATTGCCTCTATGAAAAAGATAATTATGTATACGCAAGAGCACGCGCCCGTAGCGCCTATGAACGACATAGTCCCCGGCAAAAGATCTGCTCGTGACGCTATAAGCCAGGTCGCCGTAGAGCTAGCCGAACAGATAGAGGCTGTCGCTATAATAGCCGAGACTAAATCGGGGGCTACGGCGGTCAATATAGCCGCTAATCGACCCGTACTCCCGATTATTAGTGTAACTAGCGAAAAACGATCGGCGCAGCAGCTGGCCTTGAGCTATGCAAACAAATCATTCGTTAGGCCTGATGGCGAAAAAGCAGGGATAGACCTAGCGAATCATCTGAAATCCGATGGGTTTCTGGGCCATGATAAAAACACCTCCGTTGTAATAGTTAGCGGACGAAAACCAGGACTTACTGGCGGTACTGACACTATAAAAGTGCATATGCTAGAATAAAACATATGACAAAGGTGGGATTTTTCAAACAAACAATACATGATTTACCTCTCGGTCACGGCCAGCACCACCGAGTTCTTTTGAGGGTTGACTATAATGTGCCACTACGCGACGGTAAAGTGAGCGATGACTTGCGTATCCGAGCGAGTATACCCACTTTGGAGTATTTACTAGACAAAGGCTGTTCGTTGGTGTTAATGAGCCATCTAGGTAGGCCAGAGGGGCATGATTTGTCATGTAGTCTAGAGCCTGCTGCCAAACGACTAGAGGAATTGCTCAAGCGAAAGGTTATCTTCGTGGACGACACGGCTGGAGACGCGGCGTATCAAGCCGTTCATAATGCTCCGCACGGTAGTGTTGTTATGCTTCAGAACGTTCGTTTTGACAAACGCGAAGAGGAGGATAGTGAAGAATACGCCGAGGAAATCGCACATGCCGCCCAGGCGGACTATTTCGTACAGGATGCATTTGGCGTGGTTCATCGCGCTCACTCCAGTACGCGCGCGATTACGGAATTTTTGCCTAGCGTCGCCGGACTGCTAATCGAAAAAGAGTACGAGGTAATCAACGGAGCGATGGAAGATCCCAAAAAGCCCCTGGTAGCAATATTGGGCGGAGTGAAAGTCAGCGACAAGATAAAAGTCGTCGAAAGATTCGTTGAGATCGCCGACACGATACTAGTTGGTGGCGCCATGGCGAACACTTTCTTGGATTACAAGGGCGTGCATATGGGTTCTAGTAAGGTTGAAGAAGGTCAAAAATCGACTCTAGATAGTATCTATGAAGCCGCTCGTAAAAAAGTCGGTGACAAAGTCGATGAATTTTTGGTTCTGCCAATTGATCTGGCCGTTACTACGGAAGTAAAAGAAAATGCAAAGCGACATAATCAACATTTAGATAAAATAAAATCCGACGAAATGGCGCTCGATATAGGCGATGAATCAATCGAAAAATACACGTCGATAATATCGAGTGCAAAGACCGTGATATGGAACGGTCCTTTGGGTATGAGCGAATTGGATGAGTTCGCCCATGGTTCGGCGCGCGTTGCCCTAGCTATGGCAACTCGCCCCGAGATACAGTCAATTGTAGGCGGTGGTGATACGGCGGACTTCGTGTTGAAATGGGATGCCAAAGAGGGTAAAAGCTTCTCTCATGTATCGACCGGAGGCGGTGCTAGCCTGGATTTGATGTCTGGTAAAAAACTACCGGGCGTCGAATGTTTGCTAGACAGGGGCAAATAAGATAAACTAATCACTAGAAAGCATGAGCGAGATGCGTAAGAAATTAATTGTCGGTAACTGGAAAATGAACCTCAACGTCCATGAGGCGAGTTTGTATATACATCAGTTGAATGAAAAAATACAGGGTCATCACAATGTTGAAGTGGTGGTGGCTCCTACGTTGCTTGCGTTACAGCCCATTAGTTTGCAACTAGACAGGCGTAAATTCAAGTTAGCCGCGCAAAACTTTTACTGGAGAGATAATGGTGCCTATACCGGCGAAGTCTCGGCTTCACAACTGAGGGGCCTCGTAGATTACGCGATTGTCGGTCATAGCGAGAGACGACACGTCTTCCATGAACATCAGAAAGAGATTCGTAGCAAGGTACAGGCCGCGCTTCGTAATAATATCAAGCCAATAATTTGTATTGGTGAAACCGCGCACGAAAAGGCAGCAGGCGAAGCGCTAGACGTGCTTCACGATCAGTTATTAGCAGGACTGGCAAACGTTACGAGTGATGAGATGGCTAATGTTACTATAGCCTACGAACCAGTCTGGGCATTGAGCAACGGCAGTAATTTCGCGGAACATGCAGTACCAACTCCTGACGATCTAAAAAAAGCCGTCAAAGCCATACGCAGCCAAATAGAACACCTATACGGTCAAAAAGCTAGCAAAGAGGCGAGAGTCCTATATGGTGGCAGTACCAACAGTTCCAATGCCGCGTCATTTTTATCAGTTGACGGGGTGGATGGGTTACTAATCGGCGGCGCCAGCCTAAAACACCATGAATTCACGGCTATTGTCGAGATTGCTCACGAGTCAGGGGAGAAATAGTGGGCGACATAGATTTCGATGAGCTAGACAAAGCCGTCAACTCAATCATGAGCAACGGAGTCGTTGCCGATGCCGCTACTTCCGGCGTGCCTCAGGAAAAGCCCGTGAACACGCTGAGTTTAAAAGATGATTCAAAGACAGCACCTACTCCTCAGCAGATAGAGCAAGCCGCAAAGAAAATAGGCGGAAATAGTATACCAGAGACGGATACAGTGAGAAGCGTTAATTTGGGCGATGGCGATCCCCGATCTCAGGTAGCGCCATCTGGCTTGGCTAGTTCACAAAAACCCGTTGGCGGACGTTTTATGGACGTTATGCATCCTTCGTCTGACATGAGAAACATACCGGCGCCGAGACCAGAAACGCGACCAACGCAGTCTGCGGTACCTCCTAGATCAGCGAACATTGATGATACCTCTATAAATACTGCTCCCGATCCAGAGGAGACTCCGCAAGCTCCTGCTTCTGAACCTGTTAATAATACGATAGACCCCGCTGGCTATTCTCCGTTTATACCAGATGCAAAAGTCGAAAAGCGTCCACTGGGTGGTGCGATTGCCCCTGGTGCTACGTCAGGCGCTGTTCCGTCGCCCTTTAATGATATTAGTGTTGGCGATAAGGCTGCAGCTCCGCAAAATCAAGTGCCAAATAACATGCCTGAACCATCTCAGGGCCTGACCGAATCGAAAGTCGATACAGCAGACGCTGTACCCAACTCAGGGGCAATTAATGGCGAGCAAGCAGTAACCGAAAACCAAGACGATAATCAAAAACCAGTTGATCCTACCGCTCCATCGACTCAAGAAGCGGAACTCGCAAAACTTGAGTCCAATGAGTCGTTAGCTCCGGAAGCACCATCGGCAATGGATGTGCAATCTGTCGAATCAGGAGATACCGAAAAGGTAAAAAGCGACATGGCGAATAAGGCAAAAGACGCCAAAGAGCCTGGTATTTATGACGTCGACGCGCATCACAAATCTATAAAACACCCTCCTAAACAGCGCTCGGGCTGGCTAGTAATAGTTGCAATTGTCGTGGTTATTTTGGTATTTGCTGGTTTGGGCGTAGCGGCGTTTTTCATCCTAGGTCCGGGCTTATAAATCTTGTATAATAGATAACAATGGATATTCTGGAGGGACTAAATCCGGCCCAAAAGTCGGCTGTTAAACAAGTGTCCGGGCCCTTGTTGATATTGGCGGGCGCCGGTAGTGGCAAGACAAAAACCGTCGCGCATCGCATTGCCTATTTAATGCAGCAAGAATCTATTTGGCCCAATCAAATATTGGCTGTAACGTTTACGAATAAAGCAGCCCGCGAATTACGCGAACGAGTATGGAGCCTAACTGGCAATAGGGGCCACGATATTCCCAGAAGCTATATGCCATGGATGGGCACGTTTCATGGCATATGTGTTCGCATGTTGCGCCAGGACGGCAGATCCATCGGCGTCCAGTCAAACTATGTCATCTATGACGAAGATGATAGGCAGGGTCTGATAAAACAGGCCATGAAACAACTCTCGGTTGATCCAAAGCAGGTAAAACCTCGCGCTATAAGTAGCATTATTAGTAATGCAAAAAACGAGATGAGAACACCCGAAGATTTAGAGGGCGCGGCTAACTACCCCAACGCTCGTGATGTCGCTAAAGTATACAAACGATACGAAAAGTTACGCAAAGAAGCTGGCGCGCTTGATTTCGATGACCTTTTAATCGAAACCGTTAGGCTGTTGCACGAACAACCCGATATCAGAAAAAAGTGGCAAGAGCAGTTCAGGCATATTTTTATTGACGAGTACCAAGACACGAACGCCGCTCAGTACAAAATCGTAAAATACCTGGTAAACAAAGAGCAAAATATTTGCGTGGTGGGCGATGATTGGCAGTCGATCTATAGCTGGAGGGGTGCTGATTTTACCAATATCCTCAATTTTGAACGCGACTATCCGTCGGCAACTGTCATAAAACTCGAGCAAAACTATAGATCGACCAACGCTATTCTGTCCGCGGCTCAGTCGGTAATTAGCAAGAACAAAGTTCGAACTGACAAAAAATTATGGACCGATCTGGGCGAAGGCTCGCCCGTAGAGGTCCATGCGACGTATGACGAGTCCGAAGAAGCAAGCTTGGTGGCCGGTAGGATATCTAGTCATGTAGCAATGAAAGCACGCAAATATCACGATTTCGCGGTGCTGTATCGCATGAATTCGCAATCCGCGGCACTAGAACGGGCCTTTCGATTGCAAAGGATTCCGTATCAGTTAGTAGGCGGGGTGCGGTTTTATGATCGCAAGGAAATAAAGGACGTCATTGCGTATTTGCGAGTTATATATCAGCCAAACGACAGACTTAGTTTTAGTCGTATCGTTAATATTCCCGCTAGGAGTGTTGGCCCGAAAAGCGTCGAACGATTTTTGACGTGGCAAGCCGAAACGGGTAAAAACATAATCGATGCTCTATATGGCGCTAACGAATGCGACGGATTGACGCCTCGAGCCAAATCATCGTTGTCCGCCCTGGGTTCTCATTTCCGAGAGTTACAAAAAATGCAACTTGAAGGCGCGCCACCGTCGGATATTATTGAACGACTGATTAGCCTCGTTAATTATCGAGATTATCTACGCGACGGCAGTCCACAAGCTGAGGAGCGCGAGGAGAATATCGGATCACTGATCTCTGACGTACGCGTGTTCGCCGATTTGTCCGAATTTTTAGAAGAAGCCGCGCTGATATCAAGCGCTGATCAATCGGCGGGCGATGACAAGGTGACGCTGATGACCATGCATGCCGCCAAGGGATTGGAGTTTCCTGTTGTTTTTATCGTTGGCCTAGAGGAAGGTATATTTCCGCACAGCCGAGTCTATGATGCTGGTCCGTCCGAACTCGAAGAGGAAAGGCGACTTTGCTATGTCGGTATGACTCGTGCCCGCGAAGAGCTCCATTTAATATATGCTCGCAGTCGCTTGCAATTCGGTCAACGTGGCTATAACGAAGTATCGCGCTTTATCGGCGACATGGGCGATCAAGTCGCGGCAATCGATCAGCCCGCGTATGGACTGGATGACACCATCGATGATTTTATCAGTGATGAACTGCCATTTGCACCAGGAAATCGCGTGAAGACATCGGCATTTGGCGAGGGTGAAATCACAGAAGTAGATGGCATGGCCGTGACTATTAAGTTTGATAATGGCGGGGTAAAGAAATTGAACGCTGAATACGCTCGGTTAGAGCTTATATCATGAGAAAACTTTACTTGTTGGCCGGAACGATTGTCGCGCCCGCTTTTATAGCCGGACTTTGGGCGTACTCTATCGCTACTCGGCGCCATCGAGTCAGGGTATTGATTATGAATGAATCAAACGATGTACTGCTGGTACGAGGGGTGGTGTCTCGTGGTGAATGGACATTACCTGGCGGCGGGTTAAAGCGAGGTGAATCAGCTGTGGCGGGTGCCCTGAGGGAGACGCGAGAGGAAACGGGTATCAAGTTACCAAAGTCCAGTCTCGAATATATCTGTCAGTTAAAAAGGCCGGAAGTAAAAATTCCATACATCGCACTGTTATATAGCGCAAAAATAAACAAGAAATCCGCTAGCGAGCTGAGGATTAATCAAATAGAAATCAGGGATGCAAGGTGGTTTTCGCGGAACTCACTGCCCCGGAATCTCAATAATGAGGCGCGGGTCGCGTTGTCGCGTTACTTTGACGAATAAACTGGCTACCGAAGCTATATTTTGATAAAATAGACAGGACCTTTTGGAGGGTTTTGTTCATTATGCGGGACAATATACACAAGCATTTTAAGGGATTAAATCGAGTTTTACTCGCTCTATTGCTAGTGTTGTCCGTGCCTGTCGCGGTGTTTACGCAGGTTTATGCGCAAAGCGCCGGCCCTCAGAGCGGTGAACGATTAATTACGTTCCACGACAGGGGCGAGGTGCGTGTCATATTGACTCGTGCTAATACCGTGGCGGACGCGATTACCGATGCCGATATAATATTGGCAAAAGAGGATATAGTAGAGCCTAGCCTAGAGCAGCCACTAGTTGCTTCTGACTACACGGTCAACATATATCGCGCTAGACCAGTAATAATTGACGACGGGGCCCTGCGCGTAAAAGTTATGACGGCAGCGCAAACGGCAGTGGCAATCATGAAAGATGCGCAGTTGGACCTGAATCCAGAAGACGAAACGGATTTGACTGCCAGTAAAGACATCGTGTCAGATGGGGCGGGCGAGATATTGACTATAGATAGAGCGGCAAAGTTTGACCTAGATTTATACGGTACGAAAACTACTGCCTACAGTCATGCCGATACGGTAGGCCAGATGTTGGATGACAAAAATATCGTGCTGGGTGAAAAAGACAGGGTGTCACCAGATAAAGATACTCCAGTCACCGCGGGCATGATCGTATCCGTCTGGCGCGAGGGCATTCAAACTCGTACGGTTCAGGAGGATATTCCGTTTTCTACCCGTCATATTCACGATGTCGATCAGCCTATAGGCTACAGTCGTGTACAAACACCGGGCGTGAATGGTACAAAAAACGTAACATACGAAATAACGATAAAAAACGGCAAAGAAGTTAGCAGGGTGGCGCTACAGACGGTCGTGTTAACTCAGCCAAAAGAGCAGGTAGAAGTAATCGGCGCCAAAGGCGGACTGGCTGCCGCTATGGCACGCCTTCGACAGTGTGAGTCCGGCGGTAACTATGCCAACAAGAACAATCCATTATATCGCGGTGCCTATCAGTTTAGTTATGAAACATGGGCAAACAACAGCGGCATTTATGATCCAGCAGATGCTCCACCGGCGCTTCAGGACGCGGCTGCGGCTGCGCTGTATCAGCGTCGTGGTTGGCAACCATGGCCAGCTTGTAGCGCCTCGCTTGGGCTCCAAGACATCTATCGATAGACGAGTGACTCTCAATACCCATCCGTAAAAACATATTTTTTGGGGATTGTGGGTGGTATATGTCAAAGGCTGGTATGCTATTTAGTATGAGTGACGATGAAAAAAAGAAAATTTTAGAAGAACGAATTAGAGAAATATTGTGGTACGTATGGGATCCTATAGGAGTTAATCATGTTCCCGAGGCTTGGAATGAATATACTGGATACGTAGCTGAGATCTCTAGTATTGCCTGGAGTGGTGCAACTAGTGTGGAGATAGCAAAAAATCTAAGTGGTATCGAAAAAGAAAAAATGAACTTTAACGTTTCTGGCGATACCTTTGAGCACGATATGGACACCGCTGAGTTAATTTTGCATTGGGTTGAATTTTTGCATAATCAAGACGACGATTTCATTAAAGGAATCGTGAGTTAATTTTTGCATGAGCGGAGCCAAGAAATCACTAGGACAGCACTGGTTGCACGATCGCGATGTATTGGCGCACATTGCTGATTTGGCAGAGGTTGGTCCCGATGACACGGTTCTAGAGATTGGGCCAGGATTGGGTACGCTGACATCGGAACTACTGCGTCGCGCGGGTAGGGTAGTTGCGGTTGAGTTTGACCCAGACCTAGCTCGCAAACTGCCGGCGCAATTTCCGGGCAAAAACCTAGAGGTCATCAATAGCGATATACTATCGTTTGATTTATCGCGGATGCCTGCGGGCTACAAAGTCGTGGCCAACGTCCCCTACTACATCACTGGAAAAATAATTAACATGTTAACTATTAACGCGTTAACTAATTCTAACCCTCCTCAATCAGCGGTTTTGCTGGTCCAAAAAGAAGTCGCCGAGAGGTTGGCCGCCAAACCTGGTAATATGAGCATCCTAGCCGTTTCCGCCCAGGTGTTTGCGGATGTTTCGCTAGGAGACATCGTGCCTGCGGAATTATTTACGCCTCCGCCAAAAGTCGATAGTCAGGTAGTCGCACTGAATATGCGTCCGACTCCCCTAGTGGCACAGGAGGATATGAAGTCGTTTTTCCGCATCGTGCGCGCCGGCTTTTCCGAGAAACGCAAAAAACTCCGTAGCTCGTTGGCTGGTGGCTTGGGCATCTCCAAGCAAGACGCCGAAGCATTGCTATACAATGCCGACATATCACCCGACTCCCGCGCTGAACAATTGTCCATCGATAATTGGTTGAATATACTTCGCTCCAATCTGTTATAATTACCCTGATGGGAAAGAATTTATATATAACGACTGCTATTCCTTATGTAAACGGCACGCCACATGTTGGACACGCCGTTGACTATCTATTGGCAGATATCTGGACGCGGTATCAGGCACAAAACGGCAAGAGGGTTCGGTTTCAGGCTGGAACTGACGAACACGGCAACAAGATTGCGGCCAAAGCCGCCGAGGAAGGTATAGATCCAAAAGCCTACGCTGACAAGATGTACATCAATTTTCAGAACTTTATAAAAAAGGTTGGCGCTAGCAATACCGATTTTATCCGCACTACTGACCCACATCACGCAGGCGCGGTTCAGTGGATTTGGCAAAAGCTACTCCCCTATATCTATAAGGGAAAATACGAAGGTTGGTACTGTACTGGACACGAGGCATTCTTTACCGACAAAGAAGTCGAATCTCTCAACGGGACTTGTCCTGATCACCAAAAACCTTTCGAGCGCATAGTCGAGGATAACTACTACCTAAAGGCGAGCGCATTTACAGATCAGATTCGCGACGCTATAGAAAAGAACAAGATGCAAATCGTGCCGGAATATCGTAAAAACGAATTTCTAGAGCTAATCAAGGATGGCGTCAAGGACGTAAGTATTAGTCGGCCAAAGAAAAGTTTGAGTTGGGGCGTACCGGTACCGGGTGACCCCAGTCAAGTAATTTACGTGTGGGTAGACGCGTTACCAAATTATTTGACGGTACTAGGATTTCCTGATCATCCAGAATGGCAAGACTACTGGCCGGCCGAAGTCCAAGTAATAGGCAAGGATATTTTGCGATTCCACGCGGGCATCTGGCCGGCTATGCTACTAGGCATGGGCGTGGCGTTGCCAAAAACCTTGCTCGTCCATGGTCATGTAAATGTCGGCGGCGCGAAAATGAGCAAGTCCGTTGGCAACGTAGTAGATCCGAATCAGGTGATTGATGAATATGGCGTGGATGCTTTTCGTTACTTCTTCTCTCGACACATTCCCACTCAGGATGACGGTGATTTCACATGGGAGAAATTCGAGACTGCATACAATACGGAACTAGGAAATGATTTAGGCAATTTGGTCCAGCGAGTAGCCAGTATGATTACGAGGTATCAGTCTGGCGTCATTGGCGACGCGCCACAGGCCGAACACGATATGCAACCGTATCGCCTGGCTATGGAAGAATTGAAATTCAACGAGGCACTGGACTGTGTCTGGGCGAATATACGAAACCTGAATCAGTACATTGATAGTGTCAAACCATGGGAAGTTGCCAAAAACAAAGACAAGGACAAAGACGCCGAGGAACATCTGGCCGAGATATTGGCTACGGCCGTTGGCACGTTACTGCAAGTCGCTGACTTGCTAGTGCCTTTTCTACCGAACACCGCGAAATACATTCACGATACTTTTGAATCCGGAGCGATAAAAGACCAGGGCAGAATGCTGTTTCCAAAAATCTACAAGCATACAGCGGACCCTAGGGCGCCAAAGACGCAGGGCGGACAAGTCGCTAAAGAGCAGTCTGCCGAGCAGAAGTAATTGCGCGTAGGGGCTCCATCTCGTCAGTAGGTACTGAACCGAGGTCGAGAAATTGGCTTGCTATCTCTGTAAGGCGGGCTAGTCGGCGTGCGATTGACAATTTATCGCCATCCATCGAACCGTGGTTAGCAATATGACCTTTTTGATCATCATATGACGTGTTGTAGTTGAAAGATATATCAGTAATCTTTGGAAGTTCTACGTCTGGCCTGCCCAGGCGAGACAGATTCGGTATCCAAGACCTTGTTTTTAGGTAGTAGTTATCTTCTGATATGGTATAGGAATTGCGGTCACGATATTTCTCGCGCAAATCATCGATTGTTCCAAAACCCGTTTCTACGCGTTCAATTATTCTGACTGTTTCTGGTACAGCATCGGCTTGCAATGCGCCTGAAAATGCCTGCTCGCCGACCCATGCTCCATCGCTGCCCATGTTTCTCATCCATAGGTCCAGGTCGTTATCGGTACCAAATCTTAATCGTTCGCTACCAACTCGCAGAATGACGGAGTATGCACGGCTAAGTTGCTGGTCATCGGCTATGCCTGATTGTTCGACGGGCAGCTCGGTTCGGTACAACTCGAAGCTCAGTAGATCGGATAGACTAATACTTCGGTCGTCTTCTAGTTTTGCATGCTCGAAGTAATACTTACTAATTCCCGTCTGGTTTATATCGGCAATAATTTCCGATCGTATTTCCATGGCGCGCTGAGCTGCCGCAACGAACATACGAGCCATGATAGGTTTTATGTGATCACGGTGTGACCACGAATTAATGCGCATATCCATAGTTCCCGCTTCATTCTGTTGGACTAATATTTGAGGTGGAGAGAATTCTGTCATAATGATAATAGCCTACATGTCAAATCAATCAGGAGCAAGCATATGCTTATCGATACCCATTGTCATATTCATGAACACGATTATCCACTATCTATAGATGAGGTATTGGAGCGTGCGAAAAAATCTGGCGTGACAAAGATGTTGGTAGTGGGCACAAGCGAAAAAAGCTCTGCCGACGCGGTTGATTTCGCTTCCCGTCACGATGGCGTATTTGCGACCGTTGGGGTGCATCCACATGATACCAAGGACGGCTGGGGACAGATAACGAACTTGGCAAAAAAGAACGCAGTGGCTGTCGGCGAAATCGGACTAGATTATTTTTATACGCATTCTCCGCGCGACATTCAGTTGCGCGCCATGGAAGAACAGATATATATCGCACTAGATAATGATTTGCCGATCGTTTTCCATGTACGCGAGGCATTCGATGATTTTTGGCCGGTATTCGACCGAATATCCGCCAATGGACACAATATTCGTGGAGTGTTACACAGTTTTACCGATAATCAAGAAAATCTGGACAGAGCATTCGAGCGTGGTCTGTACGTGGGTATCAATGGAATCAGTACATTTACGCGAAAACCAGAGCAGATGGAAATGTACAAAAATATTCCGATAGATCGTATGTTGCTAGAAACCGACGCGCCCTTTCTGGCGCCCGTACCTCATCGCGGGTCGACGAACGAGCCTGCTCGGATCGCCGAGATAGCTCAATATCACGCGGAATTGCGCGGTATATCAGTAGATGATTTGGCAAGAGCGACTACACAAAATGCAAAAAAGTTGTTTCGTATATAGAACCACCTCTGTTATAATAAGCTTATGAACGTGTATATGGACTATGCGGCGGCGACACCGCTGGACCCAGAGGTGTTGGCGGCCATGAAGCCGTATTTTTCTGATATATTCTATAATCCCTCAAGCCCTTATGCCCCTGCCGTAAAAGTGCGTCGTGATTACGAACAAGCAAAATCAACTATAGCCTCGATAATTGGCGCTAAGTCTGGCGAGCTGACTATGACGGCCGGAGCTACCGAATCAATTAACTTGGCATTTGGTGCGTATGAGGGTCATATAGTAACTACGACCATTGAGCATCCGGCTGTTATCTCGGCCGCTAAGCTACACGATTACACGCTAGTAGAAGTGGACCCAAGGGGTAGAGTGAATCTAGATGATATAGAGAAAGCAATACGTCCTGACACGTGGCTGGTAAGTGTCGGCTTGGCGAACAGCGAGATAGGCACTATACAGCCCGTTAGCAAAATAGCTGCTATGGTTGAAAAAACGAGAGCCGATAGACTAGCGAACAATAACAAAACGCCTATTTATTTACACACGGACGCGTCACAGGGTGCCGGTCAGCTTGATTTGCATGTCGCGAGGCTGGGTGTCGACATGATGACGTTAAATGCCGGCAAGGTGTATGGACCAAAGCAAGTAGGATGCTTGTATGCTGCGCGTTCGGTGAGACTAAAGCCGCAGATAGTAGGCGGGGGCCAAGAGGCTGGTCTGCGAAGTGGTACCGAAAATGTAGCTGGCGTCATAGGTATGGCCCGAGCAATGACGATTGCTTATGAACGGCGCGATAGCGAAGTGCGTAGATTGGCGGAGCTAAGAGACATATTACAAAAAGCACTAGCCGGGAAGTTCCCAGATTCTGTCATTTCTGGTCATCCAAAACACCGTCTAGCTAGTCATTTGCATATAGCGTTTCCGGGTATTGATGGGGAGCGATTAGTTTTTGGACTGGAATCTCGAGGAGTGTTAGTCGCTACTGGCAGTGCCTGTGCAGCCAATAAAGGAACCCGATCACATGTGCTGAAAGCAATCGGCTTGGAAGATTCAGTCGCGGACGGGAGCTTGCGATTAACACTGGGTCGACATACAACAAAGCAAGATATCGATGAAGCTACAATCGCGATATCTGAGGTTGTTAATTCCGAAATGGAGAGAACAAAGTGAAGCTTCTACTAGGCTTTTTTGTTTGGATAATCATGTTCGTTGTGATTGTCTCGGGTGTTAGTTCGTATCTGGGCCCTGACGGACTAGAGGGCTGTAAACAACAGCCAACAGTTGGTAAATGCGAAAAAGTCGATGCGGTAGTTGCTATTAGCGGTGGTGATACCCAGGCGCGTACGGCTGAAGCTATAGACTTGTATTTGAACGGATGGTCAAAATGGATAATATTCTCTGGCGCCGCCGCAGACAAGTCCGGTCCGTCTAACGCAGAGGCCATGATGAATCAAGCCCTCTCTGCTGGCGTACCTAGCGCGTCTATTTTGCTAGATACTACCAGCGAAACAACTAAAGAAAATGCCACGAACACGTCCAATATATTTGAAAAAAACAATATTAACTCCGTGATATTGGTAACTTCTGCGTACCATCAGCGCAGAGCTAGCCTGGAATTCGGAGACCGTGCGGGATCACAGGTGCGCATAGTTAATCACCCAGTTAGTGCTGACAATCAGTGGAATTCCTGGTGGTGGACGACGCCAACCGGATGGTGGTTGGCCGTCGGCGAGATGTTCAAAATCATAGCATTCTACGCTGGGGCTAGCCAATGACAAAAGTTTTTGTAGGAATGAGTGGAGGTGTGGACTCGTCGCTCACAGCGGCGCTTTTGAAAGAGCGCGGTTATGACGTGACCGGTGTGTATATGAAAAACTGGACTCAGGATATGCCTGGGATGAAATGTCCGTGGGCGGAAGATTTGGCCGATGCAAAGCGTGTTGCGGTACATCTGGGAATTGATTTTGAAGTATTTGATTTTCAAAACGAATATAAACAAAAAGTAGTGGATTATATGGTGGATGAATACAAAAAGGGTCACACGCCAAATCCAGATATAATGTGCAATCAGGAAGTGAAGTTTCGGCTGTTCTTGGACGCTGCCCTAAAGCGTGGCGCAGATATGATAGCGACAGGCCACTACGCGCGGGTCGAGGACTCAAATCTGTATATGGCAAAGGATACGAACAAGGACCAGACGTATTTTCTATATAGAGTCGAGGGCGAGGCATTAGCGCGTACTCTATTTCCTCTGGGTGAATATACCAAGCCCGAAGTTCGTAAAATGGCCGAAGAGCGCGGACTAGTAACTGCGGCAAAGCCCGACAGTCAGGGCATTTGCTTCGTGGGACAAATTGGTATACGTGATTTTTTGAGTGAATATGTTGAGCAACAACCCGGGGCTATAATTAATAAACAGTCCGGTGAACGCGTTGGTACACACGATGGAGCGATTTTTTACACGCTAGGACAAAGGCACGGACTGGACGTGGGCGGTGGATTACCATACTACGTAGTAGGTAAGGATATGGATAAAAACGAGGTGTATGTGTCTAGGGATTTGCGCGATGAATCACTCTGGCGTCACGAGATAAAACTAACCGATATTCATTGGATCAATTCATATTCTGCAATTTCCGGTTCCGAAAAAAAGCTACAGATTCGTGTTCGCCACCGCGCTCCACTAGTCGAGGCCAAGTTGGATGGCAACGTATTGCATTTAGTCGATCCAGAACGTGCCGTGACCGTTGGCCAATCAATTGTTTTTTATGGCGATGGCGTGTGTCTGGGTGGGGGAATAGTGGCTCCCTAAAATAATTGTCATTACTACAACGATATGTACATTGAAAAACATGAGTGCTTTAGAGATAATAATAGTACAAAGGTGAGGAAACAAACACAAAGAAAAGGGGTTGGAGATGGGTTATATTCCCGCGGTAATCAAACATATTAAAGTTCGTTATGCTACTTCCGAGGGTGGAAATCAGATTATGGTTCGCACTCCTCGTGTGGCGCAAGTATAAATATACGTACTATCTAGACTGTGCCACGGTCTTTGCTTGATTTGTCGTCATTTTACGGCCGTGTTACACTGAAAATGGTTATGCATAAAAAACTACAGCGTGGTTTCACGATAGTCGAATTGCTTATAGTGGTGGTGGTCATAGGTGTTTTGGCTGCGATAGTTATCGTTGCCTACAATGGAATCACGAGTTCGGCACAAGCCTCTACTATAAAGAGTGACCTGACAAATGCGTTAAAAAAGCTGGAAATATATAAAGTAGAGAACGGGGCGTACCCTGTCACTGGCGGGCAATTAGCTAACGTTGGAATTAAGGCTAGTAAATCTAGCTACGATACCGTCGGTAATAATTTCTATTACTGTGTTAATACCGTAACGGATGTATTTGCTATGGGTTCGCGTACGCCATCGAATACTCATGCATTCATTATCTCTGGCGGGTCGCCCCAACAGGTAAGCGTTGCCAGTGGTGATACAGTTTGTCAGGCTGCGGGCTTGACCGGTTGGACCGATCCAGATGGTTATATTAGTAACGGATACAACAATGGAGGCAGCGGGTGGCAGGCTTGGACAGGATAAAGTCTAGCAGTATCGGCAGGGCGGGCTTCACTATTGTTGAGCTGCTGATAGTCGTTGTGGTCATAGGAGTTTTAGCCGCAATAGTGATAGTTGCGTATAACGGTATTACGGCTTCGGCGAACGATGCGGCGGTAGAAAGTGATTTGGCGAACATGGCTAAAAAAATCGAGCTCTTTAAAGTCCAGAATGGGGCGTATCCCACTAACTCAGCCGAGCTGGTGGCCGCGGACATGAAGGCGACGAAATCTGTATATATGCCAGATAGGAATAATCTTTATTATTGTCGGACGGATGATTTAACTAGCTATGCTATAGGGGCGGAATCCATTACTGGGTCTGATTACTTCCTCGTAAACGGTTCAGTCTCGCCTTCGGGTGGCGTCAGTGGTGCTGCGACATGCGCCCAACTAGACCCCGCCGCCAGTACATGGGTATCAACTGGTCAAAGTTCAACTAATGTATGGCAATCTTGGACGGAGTAGGGTTTGGGTATAAGTGGTAAGAAAAATGGATTCACGATAGTAGAACTACTGATAGTAGTGGTTGTAATTGGGGTATTGGCGGCGATAGTAATAGTCGCGTACAACGGCATCACGAGCCAGGCTCATAACACTGCCGTAAAAAGTGACTTAGCGAACTTTACGAAAAAAATGGAACTCTACAGGGTCAACAATGGCGAGTACCCATCCAATTCAACCGAACTAGAAAACGCAAACGTGAAGGTTACCCAAGGTAGCTACTTGATTAGGAATAACTTCTATTACTGCAGAAGCAACGACGGACAACATTTCGCCGTGGGCGTATGGGCGCTGGACAGCACTAGATATTGGCTAGTAGACGGTACGATAACAGAAACCACGGACAATGTTTATGGCAGTTCAACATGTGATCAATTAGATCCGCACGCACATCCTGCAGGTGTGAATGCATATGGATATCACAATGATTCTAGTACTTGGCAATCTTGGACGGAGTAGGGTTTGGGTATAAGTGGTAAGAAAAATGGATTCACGATAGTAGAACTACTGATAGTAGTGGTAGTCATAGGCGTTCTGGCCGCCATCGTAATAGTCGCGTATAACGGTATAACGAGCTCTGCCAACGACTCGGTCGTTCGGAGTGATTTAGCTAGTATGGCCAAGAAGCTTGAATTATATAAAACAGAGAACGGTGCATATCCGCTAGATGGGGCGCAATTATCCGCCGCCGAGATTGGTATTAGCCAAGGTAGCTATACGCTGGTAAATAGCTCAGGTGACCCCAGGAACAATCTATATTACAGAGTCGACAACGGTGGCAGATGGTATGCATTCGGCGTGATAGTGGTTGGAAATCAATCTGTATATTATCTAAAAAATGGATCAATAGAATCTGTCGGTGGTGTCAGCTGGGCGTCAACCGGAGACGAAGTGATAGAGATGGCAGATGACGATGGGGTAACAATCACTACCGCTGATCTATCCGGAAGTACTGGCTATAGCGCCGGTTCGGGCTGGGCCGGCTGGACCGAGTAGCTCGAGCTTACAGATAGGCCTGTGATATACTCAAAGTGGTTATGTATAAAAAGTTACAGCAAGGATTCACAATCGTAGAACTACTGATAGTAGTAGTTGTAATAGGTGTCTTGGCCGCGATCGTTATTGTTGCCTATAACGGCATCACGGCGAGTGCGCACGAATCAGCCGTACAGAGCGACCTGGCGAACCTGGCTAAGAAACTAGAAATATACAAGGTACAAAATGGCGTATATCCTTCTGGGCCTACTGAACTAGCGGCGGCCGAAGTATCGGTGACGCAGGGTAGCTATGATATCGGCAGAAACAATGTGTACTATTGTCGAACTGCAGATTTACTACAGTATGCGGTAGGTGTCGAGGCTGTAACAGATACGCAATATTATCTTGTAAACGGATCTGTGGTAGACCCCACGCCAGGAGTGAACTGGGCGAATACCTGCGCCAAACTTACCCCTGGTGGAAATGGAGGAGCTACCGGTCACGACTTCAGCGGTAGCACCGGTTGGGCGGCCTGGACGAGCTAGTTGGACGAATCGTCTACCTCTGTTATAATATCTCCGATGAATACTCAGGAAATACGCAACGCATACCTAAAATTTTTTGAAGAACGTGGCCACAAGGTTATCCGACGAGCTCCTTTGGTGCTGCACGATGACCCCACGACATTATTTACGGGCAGCGGGATGCAGCCGATCATCCCATATCTCCTAGGTGAACCTCACCCAGACGGCAAGCGTGTTGTCGATAGCCAAACATGCCTGCGCGCACAGGATATTGATGACATCGGCGACAATCGCCATACGACGTTTTTCGAAATGTTAGGTAACTGGAGTTTTGGTGACTATTTCAAAACTCAGCAGATCGAATGGATGTATGAATTTTTGAGTGATGTCGTGGGTCTAGATATGGGCAAACTGTACGTCACGTGCTTTATTGGCGCCGATGAATATGGGATTGAAAAAGATACCGAGGCCGCGGAAGTATGGAAACGACTGTTTGAACAAAAAGGTCTCAGCACCGGCATGCAAGATATTGGTAGCGAGGAGGATGGCTGCCAAAAAGGCATGCAAGATGGCGCTCGGATCTTTTTCTACGATGGTAGTAAAAACTGGTGGAGTCGTAACGGCAGTCCAGAGAACACGCCGGTTGGTGATCCATGCGGTCCAGACACCGAGATGTTTTATGATTTTGGCACGCCGCACAATCCCGAATACGGCGAGCACTGCCACCCGAATTGCGACTGTGGTCGGTTTATGGAAATAGGCAACAATGTGTTTATGGCCTACAAAAAAGTCGCCGAGGGCAAGTTCGAAAAACTAGAAAAACCAAACGTTGATCACGGTAGTGGTTTAGAGCGAATCGCGGCGGCAAAACTAAACGATCCTGACGTGTACAAAATCAGCCTGATGTGGCCAATTATCGAAAAGCTGGAACAAATGAGTGGCAAAAAATACGATAGTCACACCGAGAGCATGCGCGTGATTGCTGATCACTTGAGAGCGGCGACATTTTTGGCCGTGGATGGTTGCGTGCCATCTAACAAACAGCAGGGTTATGTCATGCGCCGTCTAGTCCGACGCGCCGTGCGCTTTGCGTTTGACTTGGGCGTAGAGCAAAACTTCATGCAAGAGATTGTACCCGTGATTGCAGATCTATATCATAATGATTTTCCGGAAGTTGCCGAAAACCGCGATACAGTAATAGCCGTTTTGATAAAAGAGGAAAAAGCATTTCGCCAGACATTACGCAAAGGCATTAGAGAGTTTGGCAAGTTTGAAAGCATAGATGGTCAGGCGTTGTTTACGCTTTATGACACGTACGGTTTTCCAGTTGAGCTATCTACGGAGGAGGCATTTAAACAAGGTATTGAATTACCCAGTGATTGGCGCGAACAGTTTGATGCCAAAATGGCCGAGCAGCGACAACGATCACAAACCGCGGCCAAAGGTGATTTTGCCGGAGGACTCGGTGGACATACGATGACGCACAAAAAATACCACACCGCGACACACTTGTTGCAGTCAGCACTGCGTGAAATCTTTGGTACAGAACTGCGTCAACATGGCAGTAATATTACCGAAGAACGCTTGCGATTTGATTTTAATCTCGACCACAAAATGACCGACGAAGAAAAAGCTCGTGCCGAGGAATTGGTGAACGGTTGGATCGCAGAAGATTTGCCAGTCAGTTATAAAACGTATCCGACACAAGAGGCGCTGGATATGGGCGCGATTGGTCCGTTTGGCGAACGCTACGACGCACAGGTCAAGGTATATCAGATGGGCGAAGGCGATAACATACCTTCACTCGAAATCTGCGGCGGTCCACATGTAGATCGTACAGGACAGCTAGCCGAGGATGGAAAACGATTTAAAATCAAAAAAGAAGAAGCCAGCAGTGCCGGCATCCGTCGAATCAAAGCAGTACTAGTCTAGGTCGATATCCTGAATAATCGGGACCGGGTGTCGTTCCAGGACATCTTTTATCGCTTGTTTGTAGACATCGGAGCCCTGCGTTGATGATACGCCTTTTGATCCTATCTCTGTCGTTCTCTCGTCAATCCAGTCGATGGATCCCGATAGTACCAGTCGTGAAAACTTATCGCTAATTCGTTTCGTGTCGTTGTCTACCGAAAACCCATGGTTATATACGGAATCGAAATTCCCCTTTATTCTTCTGCTCAATGAATAGTCTATAGATTGTGGACCCTCGGCGCGCGTTATCGTAGTTTCGGAATCTTTGGCATGAAACACCCTCGCGTCGGTTCTTTTATGAGACAAACTAGACAGGACGTTCGCGACCGCCAAGGGGAAGTCTTTATCCATTATGTATGGAGATTCTTCGATAAACTCTGCCACCTTTGGGTTGTGGGCTAGCTTTGAGTTAAGTATACCGAGGACTTCCTTATTGCCCAAGATTGATAGATGCGTACCATTGTCGAATGTCTCCATCTCCCAGCAATCTTCCATCATACTAGCTAGCTGTATAGAGTCGTAAATCTGGGGGGTGACGAACGTTAGTCCGGTCAGCTCGCTATTGGCGGATTTCTGGTATGCCATTGAAAGGGAGTTGTATCTATTCCACTGTTGCATGTTTTTGACGCCACCTCCGTTTACCAGAGGAATTTCCATAGCGACTTTTCGCGTAATGTCGGGTTGTCCTAGATACCACAGAGAGTCGGCGACCACTGCGAGTGCATTGTTTATTTTCGCCTCATGGTTAGCGTCCAATCTAACTGGACGTTCAATCATTTTTGTAGGTAATGGGTATGCAACCTCGCCACCATTTTTCATGATGTGATTATACAATAAAAAACTTAATAAAACAACTTTATTATCGCCAACAAGTACTTTTATGCATAAAGGGTATTACTAGACCCCATCTCTGGTATATAATTGATATAACTATGGTTTTTAATAAACTGCCATCAGTCAAAAAGAAGGGCGATAACAAGAATTATATCGTCGGTCTAGACATAGGGACTGAATTCGTAAAAGCTCTGATCGCCAAAGTAAAGGGTGACAATCTAGAGATTATTGGCGTTGGCCGTGCTAGGCAAGACGTGAGCGACATGCATAGCGGGGCCATAGCGGATATAGCAGGGGTGGTAAAAAATTGTGAAGACGCCTTGGCACAGGCGGAAGACCAGGCAGGACTGCAGGCACAAAAAGCCGTGATAGGCATAGCTGGCGAACTAGTAAAAGGCGTTACCAATACCATCAAGTACCGTCGTCCCCAGGCCGACAAACCGCTTGACGTCGAAGAGATGCAATTAATCATCGAAAAAGTCCAAGAACGCGCCCAGGACAAAGCTCAAAAGCAAATTGCCCTAGAGACGGGAAATGATGAAGTCGAAGTAAAGCTTGTAAACAGTGCACTTGTCAGTATTCATATAGACGGGTATAAAGTGTCGAATCCGATAGGATTTCAGGGGAGGGACGTAGCCGTTCAAATATATACAGCCTTCGCCCCGATGGTCCACATAGGTGCACTGGAGCGTGTTGCCGATGACCTGGCCCTAGAGCTTGTAGCTGTTGCCGCCGAACCATTTGCCGTAAGTCGTAGTGTATTAGGTACTGATTCAAGCAGTAGCTTTACCGCGATATTGGTTGACGTAGGTGGCGGAACCACTGATATAGCCGTAGTAAATGATGGTGGCGTCGAGGGGACGAAGATGTTCGGCATAGGTGGCCGAAGCTACACCCGGACAATAATGAGCGAAATGGATTTGAACTACAGCGAGGCCGAAAAATTAAAACTGCATATAGGGCATGATCAAATAAAGGAAAAAGTTCGAGAAAACGCCGAAAAGGCCATAGAAAAAACACTGGACGTTTGGCTGGATGGAGTTGAATTGGCTCTCAGTGAATTCGACTCCGTTGACCATCTGCCAAACCGTATCTTGCTATGTGGCGGAGGTGCCAGCCTAGACCAACTAGTGGATGCGCTATCCAAGCGTGACTGGTACAAAGAACTACCGTTTACTAAACGCCCAACCGTGCATCATATCAAGCCATCCGACGTTGCTGGAATAACAGACGAAACAGAGAGTATAAATGACCATACATATATCACTGCCATGGGCCTCCTAAGGGTGGGATATGATACAATTATCGGAAGTAGCGACAGCGAATCGATCAAGGATAAAGTAAATCGAATGCTGAGAATATAGACATGCAGAAAAAAGATACGATATACATCGACGTCGAAGACGACATCACCGCGATAATTGGCAAAATAAAAGGCTCCAAGGAAAAAATTATCGCACTAGTACCGCCAAAGCGTATTGGCGTCTTGCAGAGCGCGGTAAATCTACGCCTGTTAGCTAGAACGGCCACGAATGAAAAAAAGCGCCTCGTGGTTATATCTGGCAACTCTGCATTGGGTAGCCTAGCCGGCAGTGCTGGAATACCAGTAGCAAAAACATTACAGTCAAAACCAGAACTTATAAAACCGGATGAATCCGATGAAGACGGCGAAGACGTTATTGATGGTGGTGATGTTTCCATCGGTGAGCATGCTGGTGTCAAGGATGATGAGCTTGATAATGAACCCGATGCGAAACTGAGTAAAATAGATGATATAGATATCGACGGCAACAAGACGTCGGTCAAAAAACCAGCACGTGGCGAAAAGGACAAAAAGCCACGCGTGAAGGTACCTGATTTTGGAATGTTCCGAAAACGCCTGACGTTAATGATTTCCGCGGGAGTCCTGTTGGTAGGTTTCTTTGTTTGGGCAATTTGGTTTGCGCCGCACGCCGAAGTGGTCGTGACAGCGCGAACCTCCGACATCGACATTCAGACGCCGATTACTGTTGGTGAAAAAGTAGAACTCGACACCGAGACAAAAAACATACCCACGATAGTTGAAAGCAAAACTCAGCAGGACACCATAGAGTTTATGCCGACCGGTGAAAAGGAAGTTGGCGAGAAGGCTAAAGGAACTGTAAAGTTTTACAATTGTTCGGGAGATGGCGAACAAAAGATAATTCAAGCGGGAACTCTAATAAGCACGAACGGGATGAATTATGTTGTTCAGGCGACCATTACTGTTCCTAAGGCGAATTTTCCGGGATCGGGTTGCGGTAACCCGGTGCTTGGCCCGGGTGTTTCAGCGGATGTGCAGGTTGTCGCCGATGATATCGGGGAAGACTATAATGTTTCAGATGGCACCAATTTCGCAGTGTCTACTAACAGTAGCATAACTGCGACTGCTAGTAGTGAAATTGGAGGTGGTACTAAAAAAACAGTGACAGTCGTATCGGTCGAAGACGTCCAGCGAGCTCGTGAAGAGCTAACCGAGGACAAATCCGATGAAATCAAAGCTGATTTGATGGAAGAATTTGGTGACAAAATAATCGTTATCGAAGAGAGTTTTCGCGTAGCAGTCGGCGAACAAAAAATCGAGCCAAAAATTGGCGAAGAAGCGACCGGTGAGGCGACTATTACAGTCGAAATGGTGTATAGCCTGTCGGGCATAGCGCAGACAATGCTAGATGATTTTTTAGAAGCCGCCATTGCTGAACAACTAGGCGGTCTGGATGGAAAACGAATATATGATACTGGTGCGACCTCTGCTGAATTCAGCGAGTTCGAGGTGTCAAAAGACAAAAAAACTGCAACAGTTAATCTGTCTGTTACCGGCAAGGTTGGTCCAAAGATCGAAGACAATAAGATCAGAGATATCGTTAAAGGCAAAAGATACGGAGAAATTGAGCAAGAGTTGAAATCTATCGATGGGGTTAGTGACGTCGAGGTTAATTTGTCGCCATTCTGGGTGTTTACTGTGCCCGATGACAACAACAAAATCACCGTAAAGTTCGAATTGGAGAACAACAATTAATCTTTTGTGTCTAGACGTTGGCACGAAGAGGATAGGCGTGGCCTATGCCGAGATGTCTGTTCCAATCGCGATGCCATTGCTGACTTTGAATGTTGATGGCACGGAGATTAGCGAGCTAAAAAAGATTATCGAGGATAAATCTATAGATACCGTGGTGGTTGGTTATCCACGCAACCAAAAGGGCGACGCGACAGCACAGACAAAGACGAGCGAAGAGTTTGCAGATCGTGTCGAAAAATATGCCAAGGTAGTACTACAGGACGAATCTCTGACGAGCGTAATGGCCGAAGATCGGCTAAAGGCCGACGGCAAGCCGTACGACAAGGCAGAGGTGGATTCATTGGCGGCGGCGATTATCTTGCAGGACTATATATCACGACTGGAGCGACAAGGTGTCTGACAGCGAAGAAAAGGTCGCGAAAAATATCGACCCAGACAAAACAGCACCTAATCAATCAATAGACGCGGGCGACGAAAGCCTGTCCATATCTGGTTCGCCAAAAAAATGGAAAAAATGGCTATTAATAGCTGGTGGAGTTTTATTGGCGGTTTTGATCGCAGTTTTTGTTTTTGTGTACGCATGGTATCAACAGCTATTGTCACCTGCATCTGATGACACGTCAAAATATATTAAAGTATCGATAGAACCGGGCACATTACCAGGGGCTATCGCGCAACAACTCGAGGACGCTGGCGTGATTCGAAGTAGTTTTGCTTTCTCTATACACACAAAACTAACGGGAACAGAAAACAGCTTGCGCGCGGGTGTGTATACGTTGCAACCAAGCTTGTCTACACCGGCGATCGTCAACCATCTGGTCAGTGGAAAATTACACACGTTCAAGGTCACCTTCTTGCCGGGTGACACCCTGGCAAATAATCGACAGGCATTGATAGATTTAGAGCTATTCGAGACGGAAGATATAGATGCGGCTCTAAATAAATCATACAATCGACCATTGTTCGCGACCAAGCCTGTCAACGCGGATCTAGAAGGCTATATCTATGGCGAGACGTATCATTTCGACGCGTCCTCTACGCCAGAGTCAATACTCAATCAAACATTCGATGAATTCGAAGCGGTAATTGAAGAATACAGTTTGATCGAAGGATTCAGGCAGCAGGGATTGTCGTTATTTGAGGGTATTACATTGGCGTCTATTATCCAGCGTGAGGTTCCGGATGGGGATGACCAGCGTCAGGTAGCCGGAGTGTTCTATAATCGCATGGCAAACGGGATGAACTTGGGGTCGGACGTTACGTATCAGTACGCAGCGGATAAACAGGGTGTGGCGCGCACGCCCACGCTAGATTCGCCGTACAACACGCGTATTTACGCTGGCCTGCCTCCCGGTCCGATATCCGCACCAGGTGAGTCTGCCCTAATCGCGGTTGCTAGTCCAGCCGAGAATGACTATCTGTTTTTCCTCAGTGGCGATGACGACAATACATACTTTGCGCGTGACGAGGCTGGCCACCAGAGAAATATAGACGAACACTGTGCCAAAAAGTGCCTGATACTATAAAAAACATAGTAAAAATCGCAGAATTAACAGGGGTAATTTTAAGAAAAATTTAATGTTTGTATGGATTATATCCATTGACACATATTGCAGATATTTGTAAAATGTAGACAGCACTTTATGCCATTCCACCGTCGAACACGGATTGCCCGACGGCAAAAGTGTCCATAGAATCAAGTATTAGAATACGATCACCCCAGCGAGAATAATAAAGGGGTAGGAGAATGAAAATTACTAATAAATTGCCTCTAAACAGTGATAAATTGAATGTCGCTCGTTTAAAAGAGCAGGTTATGAATCATCCGATTCGCCGCAAGGTAAAAATGCCGAAGTTGTCGGCCTGGATGGTGTATGGTGGTATTTTTGTTGCTATTATCACGGTGGTGACCCTAGGTTATCAGGCTCCTGCGCAAACCTCTAGTGAGCCTGTCGCGAGTTTTACTCAAGCCCCAGAATCTACTCCTCTGGTAGTTGATAGTTCGTCTGTTGATAAGTTAGTGGCAATAGATGTTGCGCTGAATATAGCCGAACAGACAAATATGCCCGTTATGAACAATGTGGTTGAGCGTTCCGTCTCTTTGGGCGTTGAGAGTGCACTCGCCCAGACAGACGAGACGGCCATCATAAAACCTCACATAGTACAGCCTACCGCTAGTAGCCGTGATATCGTGACATATACCGTTAAAAAGGGCGATACTATGAAATCCATTGCCAATGCCTATGGTGTTGCCGAGAAGACCATACGTTGGGCCAATGACATGTCAAGTAATAACGTTAGCATTGGTATGAAATTAAAAATTCCACCGGTTGATGGCTTGCTTTATACCGTGAAGTCTGGGGATACACTGGACAAGTTGGCAGATAAATACGGTGCCAATAAGGCCAGAATAGTGTCGTATAATGATTTGGAAATTACGGGGCTAAAGAATGGTAAAAAAATCATTATTCCGGGAGGTAATCTTCCGTCCGAAGAGCGCCCTGAATATGTAGCTCCCAGCACAAACACGATATTACCTACATACACTACAACATATGTCTCTGGTTTCGGTGGTAATTCATGGCACATAAAGTCGGGTACGCCCGGATATCCCGGTAACACATATGCTCTTGGTAATTGCACGAGATATGCGTATGATCGTCGCATTGAAATGGGTCTACGGGTAGGGCAGTCTAACTGGGGTCATGCCGCATATTGGTCTGGTAATGCTAGGGCTGAAGGATTTAGAGTTGATAACACACCTTCGGTTGGAGCGATTATTCAAGGTGGTGGTCTAAACGCATACAGTCACGTAGCTATTGTAGAGAAGATTAAATCAAACGGCGATGTTGTGGTTAGCGAGATGAATGCCTACGTAAACGGTGGGGGTTGGAATATGGTCAATGGTCGCACGATACCAGCCAATCAGGCTAGATCATACCTCTATATTCACTAGCTATGTATTCCTGAGTTAACAATAGACGCAACATTGTTTATGTTGTATAATAATACATTATGTTTGTAGATACGGCGACGGTTACTATTAGTGCTGGAAGAGGCGGCGACGGGGCCGTTAGCTTTCGTCATGAAGTATATGTCGACAAAGGCGGGCCAGATGGTGGCGACGGCGGTCGAGGTGGTAACATCGTTTTTCAGGCTATCGAAAACCTAAACACTCTGATAGATTTTCGTTTTAAGCCCGAGCTGAAGGCCGAGAATGGTCAATCGGGCGCGAAACGTAAAATGACTGGAAGATCTGGCAGTGATCTGATAGTAAAAGTCCCGATGGGCACGCTTATAAAAAGAGATGGCGAAGTAATTGCCGACCTAACAAAGAATGGCCAAAAGGAAATAATAGCAAAGGGTGGCGATGGCGGCTTTGGCAACGCGCATTTCAAATCATCTACCCGACAGACTCCGCGGATGGCAGAAAAAGGCGAGCCAGGCGAAGCATTCGAAGCGGACTTAGAACTAAAGCTACTGGCAGACATAGGTTTGGTGGGTCTACCGAACGCTGGTAAATCCACATTTCTAGGTGCTGTTTCGAACGCCAGGCCAGAGATTGCCGACTATGCCTTTACGACATTAACTCCTAATCTGGGCGTGGCCACGATTGATCGCACGGATTTACTGATTGCCGATATACCCGGATTGATTGAGGGTGCAGCCGATGGCAAGGGCCTAGGAGACCAATTCCTTCGCCATGTCGAGCGAACCGCGGTACTGTTGCATTTGATAGATGCCTATAGTAATGATGTCGCCAAGGACTATCGAACTATTAGGGGTGAATTAGCAAAGTATTCAGATCACTTAGCCGATCGCCCAGAGGTCATTGCTCTGACTAAAATAGAAGGACTGGACAGTGAAATTATCGATATGCAGATACAGGCTATTCGGGATGAGATTGGTTCGGATGCATCCGTATTCGCCATTTCATCGGTTGCGAGTACTGGCATACATGATTTATTGAGAAGCCTAAAAAAGCAGGTAAAAGATGCCGAAAAGGTTGCATTAGAAGATATTGAGGACGAAGAGCCTCTGGATATTCCCACATTGACGATAGGCGGACAAAAAGATGCCGAAGCGTGGACCGTTGTCAAAGAAGGCGATATATACGTTGTATCTGGCGAAAAAATAGAAAAGTTTGCTCGAAGGACTAATTTTGAACAATTCGAGGGCGTGAATCGACTTCGCGACATTATGCGAAAAATGGGTATTATGCACGAACTGGTTAGACAGGGTGCGACGGGGGAGAACCTTGTACATATAGGTAGTAGTGAATTCACTATGCTAGAGCAGTAAGCAACAACACATAGTTGACAAATTAGCATAACTATGATACAATGGGGATGTACAGGTGGGAGTTGTGGGGGGGGGGGGGGGGGGGGGGGGGGGGGGGGGGGGGGCGGGGGCGGGGGGGGGGGGGGGGGGGGGGGGGGGGGGGGGGGGGGGGGGGGGGGG